>JAAERL010000623.1 GCA_024230435.1 Desulfobacteraceae bacterium | reverse complement strand
GTTGTCATTGATGGTTGGGCGGGCGGCTTGTCATCATGGGCGCCCCAGCAGCTCGTCGGCGTCTGCTGCTATACCGCTATTTTTGTCCAATTGCAATTGAAAATAGAGATGATGTTCCCTACATAGCGTGAATGGTTTTGTTGGTGAAGAAGCCCTCTACTCTGAGGCCTTCTCGAATGCTGCACAGAGCTTTGTCAGGTGTGAGAAGCCATTCCGCGTGTTCTTCGTGAAAACACAGGTACAGGAAGTCACTAGCGTTTGGATTGCAACGAAAATGAAGAGGTTGAAAGGGTACTTGGTTTCGAATGTGAAATGTTCGTCCAAAAATACACAATGGAGGCAAAATATGACCGAAATTGGCCGAATTTTCGCTGTTTCGTCGCAGAAACGGGCCGATCGGTCGCCATTCTGCGCGAATTATTTTTTCATGTCCCCCCGGCGGTAGGGGGTCGAAAGGTCGAGTTTGGGTCCGTGCTTGGTCCATAAATGGCGATATCGTTGTAGGTGGGCCTGCCATATTGCGGCAAAAATCACTTAAATACCAGCCAATTATAAACGCGTGGATCCATTGTCCCCCTGGCGGTGGGGGGTTACGATGACGCATTTAGTCTATGCCAGGTTGGCGAAGAAGGCTTCTGGGTCTTATTTGAGTGCCGTGTTGGGCTTTTTCTTGGGTGAGAGCTAGGTTCCGCGGGTTCTCATTGAAGACGCCGCAACGCGGAGCCCTCGGTGTTTGGAGTGCAACGAAGAGCAACACGCTGAATAAGGTACTTTGTTACGAATGCGATATTTTTGTCCAAAATAAAATGAACACCAACTACGGCCGATATGTTCCAATATGGCGCAACT
>JAAERL010000622.1 GCA_024230435.1 Desulfobacteraceae bacterium | reverse complement strand
GCTTGCAACAAAAGGGACACTTCTTGTAAAACAAGGGGGAGATCTCTCTTGTTGGGACTTTCTCTCGTTTCTCTTTTCCCAATGGCGCTTCTCCTAAGTAAAAAAACATAAAACAACAAAAATAAGCAGTCAATAAACGGACGAGAATAATATCACAATGAGCGGCCAATACGGAGAACCAGACTGGGCCAACCCCACAGCATCATCTGCACCGGCATCCGCACCGGTGGAATCATCGGGTAATGGCGGTGGGGGATGGTCAAGCTCAGCGGCCGGAGAAAATTTTAGTAGTGCTGTGAATACCAATCCCAATACGGGTGGGCGGAATGCGTCGGGGTAAGTCATCTGTCATGTTATTTGAATTGTAGTTGTCATTGTTTATTTTCTTGAATTATTAGAGTCGCAGAAGTTTTCTTTTTATGCATCTGTGGGAGGGCGGAGTGTTGCTGGTGCAGTGAAGCAGTCTACTAATGTGGCAAAGTTACCTGTTCGAAAAATGAGGATATTTTTTATATTGATTGCTCGACAAATATATATTATTTATATTTTTATGGGTGCATCACTGTATTCGTACTGTCTGATTCGAACAACCCTGAAGAAATGTGGAAGGGTACATATGCTTTTTAGATTATCACATCAATTGGGTGTTTATTTTGACACATCTTGTACTCATATATTTTTATTTTTATCATTTTTATTCTCTTATCTACATCATTCGCACAGAGGTAAACCAAATTGTGTCCAAAGTCTTCTATCCATCTTCTCCATCGGTCTATCCGCCATGATGTGCTGTCTTGGTGTCTTTGGAATAATGGAAGTGAAAGAACTTGCCGAAATTTTCGTCTCCGTCTACATGATCCTATTCTCTGTCCTATTATTCCTCTACGAATTATTATGGTGGTCTGGAAGATTGCCGTGTTGTGATGCTGCCAAGGTTAACAAACATTTACGTACCAATTTTGGGTTCATGTATGGTGTGCGAGGTCGGGGGGCATATTTGGTTTTCGTTGCGTTTGTTGTACTTGGATTGCAGAATGATGTATCAGTTGGGTTTTTACGCTACCTTACTGGAGGGTGCTTTTTGGGGACGGGAATCTGTATGTTACTTCTACACTTTTGGAAGCCGCATATTCTTGGAACTTACAATGCACCTACGGCTGGATTGGGTGATGATGATATCAATATGCCAGTTTAGGGAGTGTTTAGAAATGATTATATGTTTTTGTTGACGTAGAAACAAGCTACTGATAAAACTTATTAGAACACAATTGTTTATGTACATGCTGTTCAGTATTAATTTTACAAAGTGGCAGTAGCAAGTGGGGCGTTATCATTGGGCATGGCAGCAACAGAACCAGTCTTGAAACCTCGGACGCCACCAAACTTT
>JAAERL010000621.1 GCA_024230435.1 Desulfobacteraceae bacterium | reverse complement strand
GCCCTAGTTCTCTGTGCCACCAGGCTGAATTGCCCAGCAATTAGCCTTCGTTTGATCTGGTTTGTCCATTCATTTAATCGGCGCTAATCCTCAGCAATTATCCCAAGGTTCCGCTTTCTGGTTATTTTCCTTATTTATTCCGCCCATTTCCTCGCATTCTTGACTGTTTCAACTCTTTCCACCTTATTCGATTCCAAAAATTGCCCAATTTGCACTGTGACTAGGCTCAACAGCATGTGAGCAATGTGAGACAGGTACAAATTTTAATTAATTGCGCCTTCTCCATTTAGCCTTCTCAACTTGTTGAGTTTGGCTAGGTCCTTATCGAGAAGGACTAGCTTTTCTCTAGTGTGTCGTTGGCGCCGCGCTGGGCACTCCTCCAAAAGACCACGTCGATTTTCCGTCTAACATTTTTCTCCTTTCCCCATTTCCAGGATAGTGTTCCCGTCTTTACGCGTCGACCTTGTATTGGGTCAGGCTCAATACCCGATTTCTGCCTGTAGTACATTTTGCGTGAAAGCGACCGTGCAATAACTCCCTCCGAATGGCAAACATTGATGTATCCATTTTCCGTTGCAGTTGACTCCAGTGCCGAAAGTTGCTCCTAGGCCATTTTAGGGTGGCCAGTTTGCTAACTCGGT
>JAAERL010000620.1 GCA_024230435.1 Desulfobacteraceae bacterium | reverse complement strand
GCTCTGCTTTTAAAATAAGAAATGCTGGGTATTCCATGTATTTCAAGAGCCAACCGGTTAAACAGATCGAAATAGCACCGAATGAAACAATTTTTTTAGCAATTGATCGGTGTAATCAACCCGTCGGCACCTTGCGCGTACTTGATGAAAGAGGCGGAAATATAGAATTGGAGCAATTCCTAAATATTGATATGCTGCTGGACGACTCTGAGCGTCCATGCGCCGAAGCTACACGTTTCACAGTGCCGTTTAGGCATCCTGACGCACTAATAATAAAGCTGCTGCTATGGAAGTCGTACTATTTATTTTGCAAAGTTAATAAGGTGCAAACGGCATTAATATCCAGCCGTCCAATTTATTCTCGTAATTATGAGTACCTTAGCTTCATTGACCTTGGTGAATCAGGAAAATATTACCACACGCATCTGAAAAACAAGCTGCATAGAACCTACAAGATAGATATTACAAGCATTGAAACAAAGTGGCTCAAACTTCAACATCCTCTAAGAAATTTTTTCTTCGACACCAATCATCACATATCTGTATAAAATCGAAGCGTGCAACCATCATACATTAATGGTTGCACGCCCAAATAGCTTATGTTATGGGTTTTACGCTTCATACTCATCAAACCATGGAGCGGGGCGTAGCTTGATATTAGCTCTAAATTCGAACTTCTAACAATTCTTTTTGTTTTCTTTCTCTAATGCAATGCCTCATAAATAACGAAGTATTGACCGGAAGGAAACTATAATGACCCATTACAGTTTAGCGCCTGCTGCCTCCTGTACTTTTTTATTT
>JAAERL010000619.1 GCA_024230435.1 Desulfobacteraceae bacterium | reverse complement strand
CCTAAAATCAGGTCCATCACGGAAAAGCTTAGGAACTCCTTTGAGGTCATATGACGGGGTCTAGGACCCGAATGATCTAATCTAAGGCAAAAAAGCGGGTGGGGCAATAGGTCGTGGCTATGATCTGCGGCCCGACAGCAACGAGACGTGATTTTGGCACTTCGCCGTACTTTCGGCTATGCGTGAATCCCAGAATAATGAAAATTTCTTTTTCTAGATGCCCCCATTGGATAGCCCTTGATCTCAGCTTTAATTTGAGCCACAAAACAGCAAAATCGGTTGAAAATTGACCGAGAACGAGCATTTTGAACGGGCCCGTCCGCACCAAATCACCTTAAACGCCCCGGAACGCCTATATTTGTTAACTTTCTTGAGCCCACCACCCCTACCGTGGCATTATTGAGGTTTTGGTCCGTGTCATCACCCAGGCTGACACAAACAGTGGTCTGGCCGCATTCTCCATGAAAATTTGAAATTTCGGCCAACGACTTGGCGTGGAGGG
>JAAERL010000618.1 GCA_024230435.1 Desulfobacteraceae bacterium | reverse complement strand
GCTACGATAGTAGCGATTCCAAAATACAAAAATGCTAAAAATTCAAAAGACTTCTAGCAAATACTCCCTGACAGCGGATTAGATGGTGATCTACTATTTGTTCAAAAAGGTAGTAAATAGCGCATTCCATGGAAAGAAAGATTCGCTTCACAAAAGTGGCGCACTTCAAATGGAACTTTCAAAACAACAAAAGTTGGCGTACTAGAGGTACTCTTCCCTGAGTTCTCTGGTAGTAAACTATTTTCAGTAAGACCTGATATCGTCGATATCCCGGCAAATGAAAATAAGCCAGTGTATGATATGATATTGGGAGTCGAGACTATGTCCAAGATGGGCGTAATTCTCGACTTTCAAACCAAATCCATCACAATTGACCAAATCTCCCTCAAAATGAAAGATTTGAAAGCCATTTCGGACTCCAAAAGCCTAAACAATCTTATCAAAGAAACCTTAGAGCCTTCTAGCATGCGCGAAGCAACCAACCGTGTAGTTGAGATTTTGGACGCTATGTACAAAAAAGCTAACCTAGCAAAAGTGGTCCACGACCACTGCGGTCACCTATCCTCATCACAACAGTGTAAGCTATTGCGCCTGCTAGTATAATATGAAGGGTTGTTGGATGG
>JAAERL010000617.1 GCA_024230435.1 Desulfobacteraceae bacterium | reverse complement strand
TCTACGATTGTGGTCAAAGTTTTAAGTCAGACCATCTAAATTTTGAATTGAGTGCTCAGAAAATACTACTTTCAAGTAAATTGAGGATTCGCAAGCGACGATTGACTTTTTTTGAATCGAAAAACTTGCAACCAGTTACAGCCCAAAGTGCGTGGTACAAAAAAAGTGAGATAACATTTTCTGATGTGATTAGCACAGTACGCCGCCACATCTGGACTAAAAAATATCTAAACTCTAATGATTTGGATAAACAGTTGATATTTAATCAAGATGAGATACAATCCTTGATCGATCAACTCTTAGAAGCAGCATAATTGGCCAAAGTCGAGTCTTAGGAATACCCGCTATTTGTAAAAACGGAAGTTCTACGGGCTAAAAACACAGCTATGTTCTAACTGGGCCTCTGACAAAATTGAGCCTTATTTTTCGCCTAATTCTTTGGAATTCTCGCTGGATAATCTTAAAATTCCTGATTTTTCGGTATTTGGTTGAATATTTATTATAATTAGGATGTTAAGGATTGAAATTTAGATGGTCATTCCGATTTACGAGACGAATATGGAGGGCCTTTCCGATAAAATGCAACCAACATGAGCCTCTCATAATAAGCTAAATAAGTTTATGGCCTCTTCAAGATCATTTCCTTTGTAGGAGTACTTTGCTGCTGCATCTATTTTAGGATCTCCATTTATCGCTACTGTTTCTTTCAATTTTTCAAATAATGGATAGTCAGACATGGAATCTCCAAAAGCAACACATTTATCGAGTGTACAGTTATACTTTTTACATAAATCCATAACGATGGAGGGCTTGTCATCCGGCGTTAAAATTTTATTTAAATCAAGTTTTTCGTTTTTTTTGGGGAAACACGAAGCGTATACATGATCAAATCCGTATGAATAAAAATGATTTGCAAAAAAATCCGGTGACATTGTTATCAGTATTGCTATCCCTGATTTTTCTTTAATTTTTTTTACCACGGTTTTAATTTTTTTTAATTTTTTTGATTCTAAAAATGATTTTTCAATCAGCTGGCTATCCAGCATTCCCCACAACTGAAAAATGGTCGCTGCAAATCCTTTCGTATCGATTCCGCCGGACTTGAATACCTCTTCCAGGTCGGATAATTCTTTTTCTGTTTTTGTAACTTTAGCGATTTCCAAATTAGCTGTTGTATTTACAAGCAAGGTACCATCCATGTCGAATATGTACAGCATTTTAGATTTCCTCAACCATTGAAATAAAGTTATTGTCATAGATATTCATTTTTTTTTGTTTTAAAAAAAGATCAAAGCCCTTTAAAACATAGGCAGTAGGGATAAACAAATTTTCTGGAAGCTTGTTGCGGGGAAACCATTCCCAGCGCTCAAAGATATCCGGTTCTTTATTTGCAAGATTACCTGAAAATTTTTCTAAAAGTACACCAATAGTTATGCAATGATAATTATTGGCAATAATATTGCTAAAAGATATGGTCTCTATGAATTTACTTCCTGAAAGATTCGTTTCTTCATATAATTCTCTGAGGGCACAATATTTAACCGTCTCGTAGCTTTCAATCTTTCCCCCTGGCAGCGACCATACAGGAGAGTCTGAACAGCATACAGAAAATTTTTCGTTTTTCCGTACGCCTAACAAAATTGAGTCTTTTTTCTTTACTATAACACCTACACCGATAATTGGTAACATTCTTTATATCCATTCATATTTAAGGACTTGGATCTTGATGGCTATCATAAATCACCGTTTTAGCCAAGGCATTAGCGCCGCGAACATTTGTCATTTGTATTCTTTGATTGGGCTCTTAACCTCTGTATTCTGCGACTTGCCGGACCCTAAATTCGTTGTCCCAAAATAGGTAGCCTGCGTGAAGCAACCAATGAAAGAAAACAAGTCACATAAATTGCCACCAGCGATAACAATGCCTTATCCCATGCATGATGATCTATAAAAAAGGCAACAATGGCAGGGAAAATAAAATTTCCTAAATTACCAAATTGAGTAAAAGCTCCATTTGCAAGCATAACTGATTTGTTATCACCTGCAACTTCACCAATATGCGTAAACATTTGTCCTTGCAAAATGCCTGTTATTGCAAAAATGCCGTATAATAAAGATAAGGTCTGCCAGTTAGAACTTGCATGAATTAATAAAAGTGAAAGGACCACATTTAATACCAAACAACAAATTGCAACATTATAAGTTTTTACTTTTCCGGCAAATGTTGTCGCAATAAATGTCGCAAGCAAACTTACCAGCGGCCATAATGGTGTGTGCCAACGAATGTCAAAAACATCCCCACCAGACTTTTGGGAGTAGATGATTGCACCAAAGCTTAACAAGCCAACAAAAGCTCCTGCATGACACATAAAAGCCAAGCTTGTGGCCAGTACAGCGTTTCTGGAAAATATCTGGCGAAACGTTACTAAAAATTCGGTTAATGAAAAAAAAGATAAATCCGGAGAATGAATATTGGTGCTTTTTAACAGGAACGCTGGTGAAAAAAGTATGGCATGAAAATAGAATACAGATTCATGACTAAAATTTTTTATTAAAATTGGGCTTATAAAATTCATTAAGGCAAAACCGATTCCAAAAAAAGTGGACCATAATCCAAGAATCAATGCCTGTTTATTTTTTTGGCATGCATTAAGCATTACCAATGGCGCTGCAATAACAATCATAAGATGCGACAAGCTTTCAATAGTGCGGAGTAATAGAAAAAGGAACCCGTTTGTAATCAGTGCTTGAGCGATCGTAGTTGTAATAGCAATCCCTGCGCTGAGCTTCAAAGAGCGGACTGTGCCTATTGCTTCGATTAATTTTACGGCAGACAGTCCAAAAACGACCGCTGATAAACCGATGGAGGATAGCAGAAAGCTTATCTGCAACATCGATAAATTCAAGTGGGTTGTTAAATATGTGATTAATGGCGGTATTTTGGCAATTTGAGCTGCTGAACCAACCCCAATCAAATATGCAGATCCAATTCTAACGAGAGACATTTTATGCGACATTTTGATAAATCTTTAAATTGTTCGCTATATTTTTCGCTGCAATGATACCAGTGCTGCCAGCCTGCACAATTCCTCGCGCGACACCCGATGCATCTCCAACAACATACAATCCATCTACAGTTGTTTCCAATGATTCATTCAAAAGAACTTCATCGTTGGTTAATTCCAATACTGGCGCGTGCAATAACGTATCATCTGAGCCGATCCTTGGATCTATAGCGGTAAGTTTTTCAAGAAACAATTTTACATTATGAGAAACATAGGCAGGCAGGACCCATTGAAGGTCAACAGGAGTTGCATTTTTTAAAGTCGATTTAATGGTATTATTATGCAAGCTTTCATATGTTGTTGGCCGTTGCAATTTAAAGTCTTCATAACGTTGAACAACTGTACCGTTTGAGCCGGATAGCTGGTTGATTGCACTGATTATCAATCTATATATTGCCACTGGATCAATATCCTGCGGGAATTTACGTCGAACCAGAAGGCCGAAGTTAGAATTTTCAGACTTTTTATCTCTGAAGGAAAATCCGCTTATCGTACATATTTTTTTATTTTTATAAAAGTCGTCATAGTAGCAATTGAGTATATAACCACCATGGCACATGCAAAATGTTCTTATTTTACAATCATAATCCCCATTGAGTTTTAGTTTGGCATCCTTGTGCAATCTGGTGAGCGGCACAATAGCGTTGTGTTGTGTTTCAACCCTTATGCCCAGCTCAATATTATTATATTTCCACTCGGCCCCAAGCTTTGTAAGGATGTTACGTAACAGCAGTCCAGATGGTTTTCCAGTGGCAAATACTAAGTTAGCGGTCTCAAATTCGGATTGCCGCCCCTTTTCGTCTATAATGGCGACTCTGAATCCCTGGCCGGTCCGATCAGCATCAATAACCTTCTTTTGGAAATTAAATTCAACACCTGACCTAATCAGTTTTTGTTCAAAGCCCTCACAAAAATTTTGAATCCCTTCTGTTCCCATAAAATGCACATCATAGCTTTTAAGTATTAACGAACTTGAATCAATCTTGTTTTGAATTAATTTGACATCTGTTTCGCATGAAATTGCTGGTTCTGAATCTGCAGAACTGCCTATCTGTTTAATGCTTTCAACAATGAACTGGTTTGTACTGCGTACGAGTTCTGTATTCCCAAATTGCTCTACAAGACCACTGCCTGCTGGATAACAAGATAATTTTCCATCCGAATACATACCTGCGCCGCCACTGCCATATACTAAAGAGCACGTATCACACTTGGCGCAAACTCCGTAATTTACTAAAGAACAAATACGTTCTTTAATGGATTTTCCAATATCAATAATAACAATTTTTTTATCTTTTATATTTTTTGTCAGATAATCGGCAAGAAAAAGTCCGCCGGGCCCAGCTCCTACTATTAATACATCTACTTTTTTCATAATGAATTGATTTTCCTTCATCCACTGTTAGCGATCACTTTAACTCGACTTTGGCCATTTTTGAACAGATTTAAAGCATTTAGTCTGTAACTGCTTTCAAAAATATAGCTGGTAGAGGCTCCCATAAATGCCCCTTCCCCATCATCACAGGTCGGTATATTTATAGAAAAAATGGTAGTGCTCCGAATGTAAGGATGAAAAAACAACAAAAATATTAGTGGGTTAGAAAATATATGTTTTTTTCATGATCGTATATTTTTCACTTTTTAACCGAGTTAGAATTTACGAAACCCTTATAGATAAAGGGCTCGAACACTTTGTTTGGCAATTTACCTTATTGAAATCAATTTGCATGAATATGGCCAAATATCCTATGTATACACACACTTACGCGATCCTTACATTTGGAGCACTACCCTTTCTTTTAAGATTATCCAGTGAGAATTCCCGGTAATTTATTGCCGGGAGCAGTCACACCGCTCAAAGCCAGTTGCAAATGAGCATAGGACAAGCAGGATCGAAGCCGCCGCCCAAATCAATTTATCTGGACCTATGGTGCCTTATGGAGCAAATTTTGAAACTTTGTAGATTCGCACATAAAGCAACGCACCTTTGTAATGATCATGCCTGCCGGTGCGCGGTTTTAACTATATTGATCTAAAAATCTATGTGGATCTGGAAATTTTTGAGCGTAGAAAAAGGGCATCGTACTTGCCAAATTAAAAAAAATCAACCCTTATACGGGGTGTGATCAACGACAATTATAAATTGGAAGCAGCCGCCACGCACATCCTGCCCGTAAAATATACAAAATGGCGTTAACAATCATTCTTTTTGCATGCTTTGGCGGTCTGCCTTGTTTTTTGGGCCTTGGAAAATAGCGTTGAATA
>JAAERL010000616.1 GCA_024230435.1 Desulfobacteraceae bacterium | reverse complement strand
TGGGTAATTTACGCGCCTGCTGCCTTCCTTGGATGTGGTAGCCGTCTCTCAGGCTCCCTCTCCGGAATCAAACCCTAATCCCCCGTTACCCGTTAAAGCCAAGGTAGTCCAATACACTACCTTCCAAAGCTGATAGGGCAGAAACTTGAATGGTCCATCGCCGCCAAAGGCATGCGATTCGCAAAGTTATTATGAATCACCATGACGCTGCCGAAGCAGGTTGGTTTCTATCTAATAAATACAACTGTTCCACGAGAGTTCAGTTTTGATGCATGTATTAGCTCTAGAATTACTACGGTTATCCAAGTAGTAAGGGACTACCATTTAAATTATAACTGATATAATGAGCCATTCGCAGTTTTAAAGTAAAAGATTTGTACTTAGACATGCATGGCTTAATCTTTGAGACGAGCGTATCACTACTGGCAGAATCAACCAGGTTGCTATCTTCTAGTTTGCAGGTCCAAAAGGCCTAATAACTAAATAGTGATTGCCCGATCCCAGGGGGACCAAGAACCAAAATTGGGTTATTTAACAATTTTTACTACTAAGTAGAACACTAGCGGTCCCACACTAGTTAAAGTAGTGGGATCGCTAACTAAATGGCGAACCGTTCATTGTTCAATTGCCTGTTTGAAACATACCCTTGAAACTAGTAAACAAGTACCTAGATATAAGAGCATAGCCTTATCCTTGGTAACTTGCCCACTAGCTTCATTGTTGCATGGTGTTGCAGGTGGGACCGAGACCCACACCTGCTCTCCCCATACAAGTTATGCTAATTATATTATTTCGCAGAGCGTAACAATAAATCAACATCACCATATCAAGGTAAAAGCATGAAGCTATTACCTCAAATAGTTTTCAAGACAAGTCTTGAAATCACTTGATGACAACTAGTAGTTCTCCATACGTGCTCTCTTATTAGGGGAGTTTGTATGGGGATCGGCTAGTTGCTTGTTGTTTTGGGTTTGTCTGACGTGGTTTTCTTTAAAACCACCTCAGAGCCGTTGCTGCAGAAAAAGATGAAACTCTCTTCTTAGACAACCGAAAAACGAGTTTTAGAACAATTACATGAGATCATCGTTGTAACTGTACTGTAGTACTAACGTGCTGTAGGGCATGTTCTATCTGCAGTTTTCCCGCCTCAAATGAAAAAAAAACGCGAAAAATGCGCGAAAATGTGGTACGAAGCTATTCTTTGTTTAAGTCTTGGCGAAATAAAAAAAGCGCGAAAACTGGAAAAAGTTTTGAGGCGCTCGCGCATGATGCGCGAAAAACGTGGTGCATGTATGGGTTCTACTGCGGTGGCTGTTCAGACAGTTTAGTGCTGTAAAACACAACCCCATGTTCTGTCTTAGGTTTCAAAAAATTAGGTAGTACCCTAAAGAAGTGCACTGCCAACAGAAACTCTGATGAAATTTTTTTTTTGAAGAGTTACAGGCCAGTTAGGTGTAACCTCGTAGAATCACTAACAAAATTATTAGTGAAACTATCAGTGGCCATAACTGG
>JAAERL010000615.1 GCA_024230435.1 Desulfobacteraceae bacterium | reverse complement strand
AGACATTTCGATAAGTAGTATGGTATGGTAGTACCATAAAGTTTTTGGCTCTATGATGACAAGGCGACACCT
Organism: Desulfobacteraceae bacterium; assembly: GCA_024230435.1. Taxonomy (GTDB): domain Bacteria; phylum Desulfobacterota; class Desulfobacteria; order Desulfobacterales; family Desulfosarcinaceae; genus UBA2230. The sequence goes on along the minus strand of JAAERL010000615.1, from coordinate 656 downwards.
CATAGAAGAGTCGTCCTGTTTTCCTTACACAAAATGCTCGCTGCATCCGCGAACAAGAACAAAAACCAAAAAGAACAACAGCACAATGCCCACCTGGGGCATTGCACTTAGCTTGCTCTATAGTCTTAATCTTGTTTTCGTTGTTAGAAGTGTAAACATATGTTTAAATGCGAAGCATATGGTCTGGAGTCCCAATTGCAGGCATCAGGAGTCAAGGTATTGGCGAGAACTGTATCCCGGATGTCAGGGATCAATGTTCCTTTCGGGGACTAGATGTCAAGCTAGGTAGGCTCAAGGTACCTACGTACGTAGGTAGGGCATGCTGGGGGCTGGTGTATCTTGCCCAACTTCCTGGTTGGTGGTGGGATCCCACGGTGCATGTGGGATAATGATGGGTGCAGCAGCACCACAACAATAAGATAAGATAGACCTTTTTATCAGCTACATGATGATGCTTTTGTAGCAGTAGCGCGGGGCCGCTGGAGACGGCCAGGGACGAGGAGCTCAGCGCTCTTTGTCGGAGATTATTTTTATGGTCCCCCCCCTAAAGTAAAGGACCGGGAGGAGGGGGGAGGAGGAGGTGCACTTAAAGTGTGCTTAAAAATAAAATAATCCATTTTACTTAAGGCAAAATTAAAGGAAGATTTAACTTATTT
>JAAERL010000614.1 GCA_024230435.1 Desulfobacteraceae bacterium | reverse complement strand
TTTAGCTTGATCTAAACCATGGAACAGGCTCATATCACTGTATTTTGCTCTTTGATCTGCTTGGTCTGCACCCCAAATCCCTCATATTTCCCCGATTTTCGGGTCAGCTGGCGCTATCGCTATGTGTTTTCTTAAAAAGTCATTTTCTTAAAAAGTAACCTCCTCTAGTTATTCCCTTGACACAACCCGCCCACTGCTTCTGGACCTGACCAGCAGGCCTGTGATAGCCGGGTTGGCGTTCGGGTTTGACGTGACGACTGCAGAGCTACGGACAACTCGGACTTTAACGGACCCCTCAACGGACGGCTTCCGGTTGGAGCGAAATTTGACGGTTTTTTCCGCTCCGATCCGGGTAAACGACTGCAAGCAGCCTTAAGCCAAGCTCCTCATAAAAAGTTGAACGAGAACTCCTCCACACAATCAACAAAAAAGATAAACAAGCAGTGGCCTTCTTCATCCTAAGGCAACCTAATCAATCTAAGACCTCAATTCAAATCGACCAACACCATGTGTATTACTAGTAAAGCTCGTAGGCGCAGCTTGGATATCAAAATCCTTCCAAGCATGCTCTTGGGAGCAAACTCGGA
>JAAERL010000613.1 GCA_024230435.1 Desulfobacteraceae bacterium | reverse complement strand
GGACCAGCGAATATGAAACTTGCAATTGGGCGTTTCGGATCTTGAATACCAACCCGTTCTCTACGTACTGCTTTTTAAACAGCAACAATCGCGTGGTGTTTTCCAATAAGTCGTTCATGAAGAATATTTTCCATGAATTTCAAACGTTCGTTTTCTGACTGATTAATTTTCGTTACTGGAATACCTGTCCATGCAGAAATAACTTTAGAAATATCTGTCTCCGTAACCTCATCAAAACGTGGTCCATTAGGGTCTGCATATTTTGCATATTTTTCTTTAGTAGTTAAGGCAAATCGCATTATTCGTAAATGTGTGCGAACTTCTGCTTCATGTTCAACTAATAATTTCGCGGTAGTAAAATCATTTTCACTGATTGCTTCCTTTTTCTCGGCTATAGTTTCATATAATTCTACAAGTAATTTTTGTAGACCCATAGGTAATGAATTATTTCGTAATCGGACACGAGAACCTGCTTCATCAATAACATCAATAGCTTTATCAGGTAAATTACGATCTGCAATAAACCTACTTGAAAGTCTTGCAGCTTCTTCAAGAGCTGCATCACTATAAGCTAGAGCGTGATGATGTTGAAACTCCTCTTTTAAACCTTGTAAAATATCAATTGTTGTTTCGACTGAAGGTTCTTCTACAACAATAGAATGAAATCTTCGTTCTAATGCCGGATCTTTTTCAATATAACGACGGTATTCATCTATGGTAGTTGCACCTATAAGGCGTAAAGTTCCACGAGCTAAAGAAGGTTTTAAAAGATTTGCCGCATCAACAGCACCTTCAGCTGCACCTGCACCTACTAACGTATGAATTTCATCAATAACTAAGAGTGTCTTTTTATGCTCTTGAACTTCATCAATAATTTGTTTCATCCGTTCTTCGAATTCACCTCGATATTTTGTTCCAGCTAAGACAGAACCTAAATCAAGAGCTCGTACAGAATGGTCTAATAAAAATTCTGGACAGTCCATAGTTTGCATTAATATTGCCAATCCTTCAGCACAAGCTGTTTTCCCAACTCCAGCTTCTCCAACTAAAACTGGATTATTTTTTCGACGACGTCCTAAGACTTTAACTAAAGAATTTATTTCATCGTCTCGACCAATAACGGGGTCGACACGCTGCTTCATAACGTCTTTTGTAATGTTTTCTGTATAACTATCTAAAGCAGGTGTCTTTATGCCTGCTTTTTCTCTAGCAAGAGCCCATTTTTCTTGCTCAGTTAATGGTGGTTTTAGAATATCTTCTTGCTGTTCTTCAATATAAGTTAAAATTAAATGTCGTAATTTTGGTATATTTACTCTTAATTTATCTAAGGTTCGCATTGCAATACCATCTGCTTCGTTTATTAACGATAATAAAACGTGTTCAGTTCCAACATAATTCACACCAAGATCTTGACCTTCATGAATTGACATTTCTAATACACGTTTTGCACGTGGAGTAAATGGTATTTCAGAAGCAACAAATCCCGTACCACGGCCTATATATTTTTCAACTTCTTTTCGTGTTTTTTTTAACGTTACCTCTAATTGTGATAACGCACGCCCCCCTATTCCATGCCTTTGTCCAATTACACCAAGTAATAATTGTTCAGTACCTACAAAATTATGACCCATGCGTCGAGCTTCTTCTTGTGCAAGC
>JAAERL010000612.1 GCA_024230435.1 Desulfobacteraceae bacterium | reverse complement strand
CATCACCAAAAAGGATGTACCACTGGTTTGGTACGAATATCGCTGTTTGTGATTTTGGCCTCCGTAGTACTTAGAAGCCATTTTTATCATGGTTGTTTTGTGAGTGAAACACCAAAATTCCTACTTGTGGGCCTACGTAGGAATTATAGCAGGAAAAAATCATCTAAATCGCTTATTTTCACGAGCATGATTCAAGTTGTACTTAGGAATTAGTATTGTAAATTTTGTGAAAGAACATCCGATTATTTCTTCCTGCGTGATTATTGCGAATTGCATCCATATCCTGCTTCATTGACATCAACATCAAGTTCGTCGTTTATCCCAAGGAGCAACAGCGTGTAGACCGCAGACCTGTGCAGATACACGCTGTAAAAGGGTAGCGAAGGCAACAATATCAATTGTCGTCTGTGTAGGCTGCTTACTTTTTTTCTCCTCTTTTTTTCAAATACGAAAAGAAGAGGTAATATCTTTCTTGGTAATAATCGACGACAAGCAATTAAAATGCCTCCAAACGATAGCGATGATCATTACGTCGCCGGCGCTCATGGGACCGTAGCGGAGCAAAAAGATGAAGCTTTCTATGACGATAGATCTGATGCCGACGATGATATGGAAAAGGGACGAATTAAGTTTCCTCAGAATAAACTATATGGAAGAGAT
>JAAERL010000611.1 GCA_024230435.1 Desulfobacteraceae bacterium | reverse complement strand
TACGCTTAAAACGATCAGTTCCAGACAACTCAGAAAAGAGCTTGCCGGGTATTTGAAAAATTTTTATTCGAAGCCTGTTCTCTGGTCGCGGTCCTACTGCATTGTATCGGCTGGTGGCGCTTCATTATCGGTAATTAAGCGATATATCGAAAACCAGAATAGCGGCATCCATCCTGACACAGGGGCCACCCTACGCTAGGCTTAGAGGATGGAGAATGCGCCGCTTATTTTTTGTTCAAAAGGCAATACAGATCAAGTTAAGCAAAATCGGGCAATTTGCAGATTCCACACCTTTACCATAGGCATATGGTGATATTCCGGGGATAAAACTTGGATGACGAATTAATGATTCGAAATTATTGAACACTATTACTTTTGTTGTGGTCCGTTGAGCCTGGTGGCCTAACAGGCAAAATACGAATACTTGTGCAATCTGTTAAACGGCGTGCAGTTGAACCCGCAACCGAAGCAATCTTCGCTCAATAAATTAAATTTGCTTTCCAAAGATAACGGCAAATTGGCCATTACATCGACTGACACTTACTACCAGCGCACGAGCATGGCCCCATAAGTGAAACCCGCACCAAAGGCATCCAGCAAAAGCGTCTGGCCGCTTTTGATACGTCCTTGCCGGACAGCTTCATCTAAAACCGTAGGTATTGTGGCAGAGGATGTGTTCCCAAAGCGGTCTAAATTTACCAGAACTTTTTCAATTGGGATTTCAAGTCGTTGGGCAACCGCTTCAAGAATTCTCTGGTTGGCCTGATGAGGAACAAGCCAATCCAGGTCTTTTATGCTCAAGCCTTCTTTATCCGTTACGGTTAAGGCCATCTTAGTTAATCTGCGAACAGCGAGCTTAAAAATTTCACGGCCGTTCATCACAATATGTCCGGTTTCATGATTCTTTTCCTGACAGGAGTCATCGTCCCCATCTTGCGGGCAACATGCCGGGATGTGAAGATGGTTTGCATATCTTCCGTCCGAGGACAGATACCAATTCAATATTTTGCTCTCATTATTAACCGGCACTTGTTCAATAACAGCAGCCCCGGCCGCATCTCCGAATAGAATACAGGAACTGCGGTCATACCAATTTAAGTAAGGATGCAGCACCTCGGAACCAATTACTAAAGCCGTGCGGATCTGATCGGTATTTATGAACTGCGATGCTGTTACCAGGCCATATACAAAACCTGAACAGGCAGCATTAATATCCATGGCCCATGAATTAACGGCGCCTATATCCCTTTGCACGAAACACGCAATGGAGGGTAAATTTGTTTCGGGACTACAAGTGGCAACTATAATTTGGTCTACATCCAAAGCCGTCTTTCCAGCCATTTCCAATGCCCGCATAGCAGCTGTAGCAGCCAGAGAGGCGTTTGACTCCTTCGGATTAGATAAATCGCTGTATCGCCTTTCTTGAATTCCGGTGCGTGCCTGAATCCATTTATCACTCGTTTGAACATCAAGTTCAGCTAAACGTTTAGTCAAATCGCCATTGGTTACGCGTTTGGCCGGATACGCTGAGCCGGTTCCGGTTATTTTTGTCGCGTATATCATAAATTAACACCTGCGCTATATTTGAAGTTTCGCATGTATCTTACTAATTCCTATAAAAACAATGCCCGCTCATAAGCAGTATATTTATTAGTTCCCAGTAATTTTTTAATGATCTTTGCGCACAGCACTCTTAGCATGCGTCACACATTTAAAAATACTGGACCTCCTTAAAAAAAAGAGGGCTGCCCCTATTGGCCTCGCGCCCTCTGTCAATCCGAACAATCCGAATTATGTTTAATTATTATGTGTCGTTCGTATCATACTGAAGAAAATTTAATTAATGAAATCAAGTCAAAATGTCAAGTTTTTTTAAAATCGAAAAGATTAATGAGCCGTTAAAAATTACCAATCAACCGATATTATACCGGATTTTGAACCATTTTCGCAGGCGCAGCAGGTGTAAATTACCCTTTATTGCCCTGAATTTTAATTTATTTTTAAAACAGGGCCTGGATACATGCTCATCATTATAATGATAAAATATAACATTTGAATTCGAACGGTTATAACGCCATGAGCAGCTTTTCATGGATATTGTCAAAACCCCCATTGGACATAACAAGAATAACATCACCGGTTTTTGTATTGCCAGCGAGATACTCAACAATCGCATCCGTATCCGTAAAAAAATAGGCGGCTTTGCCCATCTGCTGAATATCAGAGGCTAATTTTCTGGAACAAAAACGATCTTCGACAGGAATTTTTTCCAATTGGCGAGGCTGCCTGATGCAAACCAGATCCGCCTGGGAAAAGGCATTCGGATAAACATTTTGAAAAACCTTACGGCGACTTGAATTCGTTCGGGGCTCAAAAACGGCGATAATTCTTTGATCCGCATAAAAAGCCTTTACCGCCGAGATAGTCTCCCTGACTGCAGTGGGGTGATGAGCAAAATCGTCAATAACAGTAATACCATTTTTTATCCCCCGGACTTCTTGCCGCCTACGGACGCCTTTGAAGGTTTCCAATGCAGTCGAAATCACATTCCGGTCAATGCCCAGATGCTCGCCAACAGCAATGCCTGCCAACAGGTTTTGAAGATTGTGCAGCCCGATCATTTGGGTTCTGAATTCGCTTTGAAACACCCCTTTGGCCTTAATCTCAAACAATGTGTGACCGGATTCTATCCTTACCCGGCCCAAAGACCAGTCAGATCCGTTGTTCATGCCATATGAAATCAAAGAGCATTTCGCCTTTGGCAACAGATTGACAATAGTGTCATCCTGCCCCTGAAAAATCAAAATGGAACTCTTAGCAATATTTTGCAGCATTCTTGAAAATTCGTGTTTTATCTGATTCAAGTCCGAAAAAATATCAGCATGATCGAATTCTATGCTTGTAAGAATTGCTATTTCAGGATTGTAGTGCAAAAATTTAGGGCCCTTATCAAAATATGCGGTATCGTATTCATCGCCTTCGATAACCATCCATTGCCCCTGGCCAATTCTGTAGCTGCTCTGAAAATTGGAAACCAGGCCGCCAACAAGATAAGACGGATCTAATCCTGCACAATAAATCAGCCAGGAAATAAAAGAAGAGGTCGTTGTCTTACCGTGGGTGCCAGTTACCACAATCTGCTTTTTCCCAGCGGCTGCAAAGTGGTTTATTGCCTGAGGCATTGAACAATACGGCAATCCCAGGTGGTTAGCAGCTTGCACCTCGGGATTATTTTTCGAAACCGCGTTTCCCACAATCACAAGATCCGGCCTCGGTTTCAAATGCTCCGGTGCAAATCCGTCATATATTGGAATATGATGAGCTTTTAAAAAGTCACTCATGGGCGGATATACCTGATTATCCGATCCGGTTACGGCATATCCCAACTCTTTGAGCATACAAGCAAGGGAACCCATGCCGGCGCCGCAAATTGCAATCAGATGAATTCGGTTAATTTTTTCCAATCTGTTCAGGCCTAATTGTCGCTTCATTCCGAGCTATCTCCATAGTTTTTCTTGACTCGTGCTATATTCAAGAGCCCTATTTAGGCGATTTTTGTTAAAAAATATACCATTTTGCCTGTTTTTTTGCGTCCGATTAAGTTGCGCCAAAACTGCGAATACGTCAAGTATGCAAACCCTGGTACGCCTTGAAAACGAAAATAAATCTAAGCGCAGTAGGGGGCATCTGGCAAGATGTTATATTTGTTAAGATGTTATATTTACCAGATGTTATATTTTCCCGCCAATCGCCTGAGTGTTCATCGGAGAATTAGAAAAACGTGTTTGAGATCAAGGCGTGCGAAAAATTTAACCACAGGCATCTGATTCATATGCCCAAGGGGGTGATATTCCGGGGATAAAATTTGAGCATGACAAATTTACCGGACAAATTGACAATTTATGAATGAACACTGTTTTAACTATCACCTCAATCAAAAAATGCAATAGGATTTTTCCTCGTCTTCCTGCATGCTTGAAAATGCCGAATCTTGCAAAGCTCTTATCAAGTACCAGCCTAACCATTTAAAATTATAGATCAAACTATTAGAAATCTTTTTTTTATTTTAATATTAACACTGATTTGACAGTTCCTTTCAAGGTGTGAAAAAAGAATTGCCTTTTACCCCATCACGCCCCTGAAATCAGACATGACCTTAGTTTTATTGGAAACCGGTTCTGAAGTCATGGTCTTATTGTAATTTATTTTTCAGGCTGGTAACGGCATTATCTATACTTAAGCGGGATATCGAAAATCAGGATGGCGGCAACCCTTTTCCTTAAGCTGCGCATGGAGGATAGAGAATGTGCGCCTGTTTTACTAAAATTTTATATTATTTTTGGCCATGATTTCATTAGTTTGATTGACACCCATAGTCTTCTTGGCTATTATAATCATATTATCAATTATCAATTATCAGTTTGATCACACGACACCTATTTGGATGTGACTATATGGCTATGTTACATCCAACTGCAGATGCAACCTTCAAACACCAACCAAGGGTAGTGATGGAAACAAAACTATCAAACGGTGACACAACTTTGATCACCCACCTTAAAGAGATTTCGACCTGGGTTTCTTCGGTTCATGATTTAGATAAATTACTGGAACTTATTATCGAATCGTCAGCACGGGTCATGAAAGCCAAGGCGGCTTCCCTGCTGCTTTTGGATCGAAAAACCAACACCTTGTATTTTCATGTAACCACAGGTGAAAAAAAAGAGGAGATCAAAGAATACCGCGTTAAGCTTGGCCAAGGAATTGCCGGCCATGTTGCAAAAACCGGAAAAGCACTTCTTATTGAAGATGTCCGCAATGATCCCCGATGGTTTAAGCAGATCAGCGAATCAATTAAGTTCGAAACCCAGTCCATAGCTTGTGCGCCCCTTACACTTGAGAAAAAAATCATTGGGGTAGTTCAAATTATCGACAAGGAAAACGGACTTCCCATCCGAAAATCGGATATGAACCTTTTATATGAGTTTGCCAACCTTGCAGCCCTGGCTATTGGGCACGCCCAAAACATCCAGGCGGTCAAACTTGAAAATAAAACCCTGAAAAAAAATCTGGAAATCAGGCACCAAATGGTTGGAATAAGCAATGCTTTGGAAAAAGTGATTTCAGATGGTTTAAAGGTTGCCAACTCCAAAGCCAGTGCGCTTATTTTAGGTGAAAGCGGCACAGGCAAAGAATTACTGGCCCACTTGATCCATAAAGCAGGACCTCGAAAAACTAAGCCCTTAGTGGTGTTAAATTGTGCCGCCCTTCCTGAACCCTTGCTTGAGGACGAACTGTTCGGCCATGAAAAAGGCGCTTTTACCGGAGCCATAAGCAAAAAAATAGGCAAATTTGAGGTAGCTCACGAAGGAACCATTTTCCTTGACGAAATCGGGGAAATGACCCCTGGAATGCAAGCTAAATTATTACGCGTATTGCAAGAAGGCAACTTTTACCGGGTAGGCGGCAACTTCCCGATATCAGTCGATGTCAGGGTTCTGTCCGCGACCAATAAAAAGCTGGACCAAGAGGTCAGTGAAGGCCGATTTCGGGAAGATCTGTATTTCAGACTCAATGTTGTACAGATTAATATGCCTACGCTAAGGGAGCGCAAAGAAGATATTCCTTTACTGACTGAACATTTTCTTGGCCAATTTAAAGATGAAATGGTAATGCCTAATCTAAAAATATCCAAGGCTGCTATGGATAAGATGGTTCAATACGATTGGCCCGGTAACATTCGCGAACTGCGCAATGCCGTCGAACGCGCCGTAGTCATGGGCAATGGCAAGGAAGTCGTGCCTGAAGACCTGCCAATTGTATCAGTCCGCCCGTCTTATCCGGGGCTTCAGGTAGGCTTAACATTGGAGGAAGCGTTGAATAATTTCAAAAAAGAATTTATCATTTTAAACCTCAAACATTCGGGGGGCAATAGGAGTAAGGCAGCTAAAATAATGGACATACAAAGGACCTATTTGTCCAGGCTGATTTCTAAATTTCAAGTAAAAGGAATATAAAATACACCATTGCGCAAAACCGGCTCTCCAGAATGACATAAATCGGCATCCACTCTGACAAAAATCGTCACCTATATTTGCAAATCGCCTACATAATGTTCATCGTTAAAGAGAAAACATAACCTGTTTCATACCTGCTAAATGGCAGCAATCCAACGCAAGGACACCCGCCTTTCGATATACTTATTAGCAATAATAAACGATTAATAACAAGGCACATTTGGCGGGTACGCCTGTCAAAAAAATCTTATGTTTTTATATTACGCTAATACGTGATGATTTCTAATAATCGAAGCTTGAAAAAGCCTCCCATTATAGTGTGTTCCAACCACAACATCAGCCCACATGCTGTTGATAAAAATTCTTTGACCAACTTTTTAAGAACGCGTCAATAATTAGCACAAAAAAACATACAAATAATTAAAACTGAAAAAAAACATACAAAGAATTAGAACTGAAAAAAGCATACAAGGGAAAAAATGTATTTATGTGTATAAAAAAAACTGTTCTATCAGAAAGTTAACCGGCTTGCCTTCAAGCTGATCTCAATTGGCTGGAAACACGGCACATTTTTTGCGTGTATTCTGCCAGTTTATTATTAATAAAAATTGGGATGGGATGGGGCAAGAGCAGCGTGTGCAGATACACACGCTGCTCCGCAAAAATTCAAATTAAATACCGAAGAAACGCAGGCAAAATTATCATGAGCAAACAATTTAACATTTTAATCATTGATAATAAAGGAAGCCGTATTAAAAAAGCCAATATTTCCATGCGATCTGTTGCGTTCTTCACGCTCCTTTTTTTATTAGCGGCAACAGCTATAGCCTTCGGTTCTTTTCACTACTACATGCTCAAAAAAACAGCTCGAACCAAGCCGCAGCTTCTATCGCAACTTGCGCTGCAAAAAACTCAAATCCAAAGACAACGCATACAAATTCAAGCATTTGCTGATAAAATCAACAAACTGAAAACAAAATTGGTTTCGCTAAATGATTTTGAAAAAAAAATAAGAATTATGGCCAATCTCGAGCACAAAGCAAACCAGTTATCCATACTTGCCGCTGGCGGCTCCATGCCCGATGATCTTGATTCCAATATGCCTTTAAATCAGAATCACGGACGCCTCATTCGCAAAATGCATGAACAGATCAAACAGGTAAATCAATCGGTTTCCTCTCAGAAAACTAATTTAGGATCCCTGCTCGACTCCTTAAATGATAAGCGGAACCTGCTGGCCGCTACACCTTCATTAAGACCGACAACCGGATGGGTATCATCAAATTTTGGATACCGCATTTCACCGTTTACAGGCCAAAAAGAATTTCATAGAGGTTTGGATATCGCCACCAAAAAAGGCACGCCTGTTATTGCTCCTGCCGATGGAATCATCAGTTACGCAGGAAAAAAGTGGTTAATGGGCAACATGCTCAAAATAAATCATGACTATGGCATGACAACCCGCTATGGTCATCTATCCAAATTATTAAAAAGGAAGGGCGAAAAAGTAAAAAGGGGAGAGCTTGTTGCTCTTGTGGGCAACACAGGAAGAAGCACCGGGCCCCATTTGCACTATGAAGTAAGACTAAACGGGGTTCCTGTAAATCCCGCGAAGTACATTTTGAACTAACGCTGATAAACAAACAGCCACTCAGAAAAGGTTGGATAAAAGTGAAAAAAAATTCAATGCTTTTAATACTGGTATGTTTCGTACTAATGCTGTGCAGTTGTTCTCTATTTGTCACTGCCCCGAAAAAAACTAAAGTCCGGATAAACGGATTGGATAATCAAATGCATTTTTATGTATTTGAAATGGATTATCTATCCGATTCAGACATTAATATCCCGCTAAGCAACCGGTATTCAGTATCATTCGATTTTAATTGGTTATTGAATTCTCAATTTGAAAAACTCGATATGTTTATTTTTCAAAAGGATGAAGAAGCCGACCCCCCTTTAACTCCTTGGTTTACATATAAATATAGTTTTTAACACAGTCACCGGAATTACAACCTGATTGCCACCTGCAAATCAATTTGTTTGAAATTTTGTTTGAAATCAAGTTATGCGAAAAATGTAAGGTTTGTGCCAAACGCCTAAATTTGCAATGACCCAAAAACGTTTTTCGCAGCCTCAATCGTTTTATCAATGGCATGGTCATCATGGGCTGATGACACAAAAGACGCCTCAAATTGTGATGGAGCCAGGTAAATGCCTTGTTCCAGCATTTTACGATAATAATAATTGAACCGCTTCAAATCCGATTTTTTTGCATCGCTGTAGTTAAATACCGGGCTATCGGTAAAATACAACCCCATCATCGAGCCCACGCGGGCGCCTGTGACTGGAACACCAGCTTGTTCAGCCGCATTGCTCAATCCGGAAAACAACCGGTTTGAGGAAACTTCCAAGCCTTCATAAAATCCAGTTTTCTTAAGTTCCTTCAACGTTGAAATCCCTGCCGCCATAGCCAAAGGATTTCCTGACAGTGTGCCCGCTTGGTAAACAGGGCCCTGAGGAGCAACCATAGACATCAAATCTTTTCCTCCCCCATAAGCGCCAACAGGTAAACCACCACCAATAATCTTACCAAAACATGTTAAATCAGGCTTTATGCCGTATAATGTCTGAGCCCCGCCGTAAGCGACTCTGAAACCGGTCATCACCTCATCGAAAATCAAAACACTTCCGGTCTTATCGCATGAATCCCTCAATGCTTTCAAAAAACCGTCTTTAGGTGCGACAAGCCCCATATTTCCTGCAACAGGCTCAACGATAACAGCAGCTATCTGATCCGCTTTCTCATCCATAATACGTTCAAATACTTCAACGTTGTTGTAGGGAACCGACACAGTGCAATTTACGGCGGCATTTGGGACCCCTGGGCTTCCGGGGATTGCAAGGGTGGCGACTCCGGACCCGGCGTCCACCAATAGAGCATCCGCATGACCATGATAACATCCGTCAAATTTGACTATAATATCCCTGCCCGTGGCGGCCCGCGCCAATCGAATCGCGCTCATGGCGGCTTCTGTGCCGGAATTAACCATACGAACCATATCAACGGAAGTTACAGCATCAACTATGAGCTGAGCCAACTCAATTTCCAATTCCGTCGGCGCGCCATAACTGGCGCCCCGGCTCAATGCATGCGTCAAAGCCTCAACGATCGCCGGATGGCAATGCCCCAAGATCATCGGCCCCCATGAACCGACATAGTCTATAAATTGGTTCCCATCCACATCGTGGATATAGCATCCTTGAGCCCGGGTAATGAAAAGAGGTGTTGTCCCTACTGATTTGCAAGCCCTGACAGGACTGTTGACACCGCCGGGAATCAATGTTTGCGCACGATTGAATAAAGTTTTCGAAGCCTCGGTTTTCATAAATTTAAAATCCTTTCTGGATTCTTTTGAAAAGTTTGCAATATGCTATTTAGTGTCCATCCATAATTGGCCAATTTTCCTGCCATTTTCGTTGTGTGCGGAAAATTTTATCCTCGCAATATCAGCCTTTGGGCATATCAATCGGATGCCCGTGGTAAAATTTTTAGTATACCTATATCTTTAACAACTTTACCTATTTCGCCGATGGACACTATTTACCAAAAATCACTGCAAATTATAAACAGTTATCCTGGTACGAAAGACGAAAGATATCAGACTCTAAATGACCGGTCAAGAAAACCGGAAATAGCCTTGCACAAACTTAATTGCGCTAAAAATTTGAGTGCCGCTATACAATATCCACCCGCAAATTAGGTAAAGTATGCCTTGACACCCAGATTGCTCAATGATAGAAATTTCAGGTTTTTGAAAAAGGAATACCGTTATTCCTTGCTCCGGCAAGATGCCGGGGCTTTATTAGCCATAAGGAGGACCTATGAGACGGTACGAAACAATTATTATTATAGACCCCGATCTGTCCGAAGAAGCTCGTCAGCCAGTAATAGAGCGCATTGAAGAGATCATTTCCCAAAAAGAAGGCGTACTCATAAAGCAAGAGCATTGGGGCGTCAAAAAGCTCGCTTACGAAATTAAGAAAAAACCACGCGGCTATTATGCAAAGTTCGATTATTGCGGCATGGGATCTTTGGTTTCCGAGTTAGAACGGTTCTTTCGCATCGATGACCGGTTGATGAAATTTCTGACTGTTCAACTTGACCCAACAGCCGATGTTGAAAAAATCCAGTCGGAAGCAGTGGCGGAAAGTTCCCAGCAGGTTAAGGAACAGACAGGATCTGCAGCTGCTCCGCAAGAGAAAAATGGTTCCGGCGTCAGTGAAACTCAAGCCGCCCAAAAAACCGAAACCGGCGAAACAGAATCCACACCCGGCGAGATTACTGAAAAGGAGTAAACTATGAAACCAAGAGGCCCCCGCAAAGCCACAGGTAAACGTAAACGCAGAGTATATCATCGCCGAAAAGTATGCCGCTTTTGTGCCGACAGCAGTATCAACATTGATTATAAAAACTCTAAGGTGTTGAAATTTTTTATCACAGAGCGGGGAAAAATTATCCCCCGCCGAATCACCGGAACATGTGCAACTCATCAGCGCACACTGACATTGGCTATTAAGCGCGCACGAACCATTGCCTTGCTTCCTTTCGTTGGCACATTAGAATAGCAACGGGTTTTATTCCCACATTGCTCAGGCACTACTGCAAAAAGCCAAATGCCGGAAAGGCAAACCCCTTTTGGGTCTGAATCCAACCGGCGCCGGAGGTTTTAATGAAAGTTATTTTAAAAGAAACCATAAGCTCTTTGGGTATTATCGGTAGCGAAGTAGAAGTCGCAAACGGATATGCCAGAAATTTTTTATTGCCGCAGGGCAAAGCTGTTCCTGCCACAGATAAGCACCGCAAACTGCTTTTACAAGAAAAAGCCAAATTTGAACTGCAAATTGCCAAGGAAAAAGAATTTGCTCAACAAATGGCTGATCGGCTTGAAAATGTTGAGTGTAAAATTATAGCCAAAGTTCATGAAGAGGACCGGTTGTATGGTTCAATCACCATCCGTGACATCGTGGATGCGTTGGCAAAGCAGGATATTGAGGTTGAAAAAAGAATGGTACTTATGAAAGAACCCATTAAAACGACGGGCTCTTTCAAAATACCCATCCGGATATATAAAGAAGTGGAACCGGAAATAACAGTCAACATTGTTGGCGAATAATTAATATTTTTATCAAGGCGCCGGATTTTTAACACCGGCGCCTTTGGATTTTTTTTAAATCACCGTCATGGAGTCAGCCGTCCAGAATAATACCAAAGATCATAGTCTTCAAAAGCTTCCGCCGCAAAGCATCGAAGCTGAAGAATCGATCTTGAGCGCCATATTGCTCGACAACAGCACGCTGCTGGACATATTGGAAATTTTAAACCCCGCAGATTTCTACCGCACAAGTCATCAAAAAATATTTTCCGCAATTGGGGAATTGTTCACCAGAGCCGAACCTGTGGATCTTGTAACGCTGACCAATTTTTTGCGGGACAAAAATCAACTTGAAGAAATTGGCGGCGCATCTTACCTGGCCCGTTTGGTTGATACGGTTCCATCGGCTGTCAGCGTTAAACATTACGCCCTCATCGTGCGGGACAAATCAAGTCTGCGGCGGATGATTTCCAGAGCCAACGAAATTACTCAGCAATGCTATGAAAAAAGCGGCGATGTAGATAATGTCCTTGATTTCGCCGAATCCGCAATCTTTGAAATTTCAGAGGATAAACACCGGGCGGCATTTCATCCGCTAAATAAGATTGTCGATGCCAATATTACCACATTAGAAGAGCGGCAACAAAACCGTGCTTTAGTGACAGGCGTTCCAACCGGATATACACGCCTTGATCATATGACTTCGGGCTTGCAGCCTTCCGACCTGGTAATTATTGCTGCACGGCCGAGTATGGGAAAAACCGCATTTGCGCTCAATATGGCTCGAAATGCAGCTGTGGATGCAAATATTCCGGTAGCGATCTTTTCCCTTGAAATGTCCAAAGAACAGCTGTCCATGCGATTATTGGGCTCTGAAGCACGTGTGGATTCTCAAAGGCTGCGTGGCGGATTTCTAAACCGGGAAGACTGGAATCGAATAACCGATGCTGCCAGCGTATTATCGGAAGCGCCAATATTCATAGATGATTCACCGGATATATCCGCTACCTCCATCCGCACAAAATCCAGACGGTTGAAAATGGATAAGGGGTTGGGAATGGTCATTGTTGACTACCTGCAGCTTATGAAGGGCAAATCTTCCACTGAACGCAGAGATCTTGAAATTTCTGAAATCTCAAGATCTCTCAAGCTTCTTGCCAAAGAAATCAATGTCCCGGTAATCGCCTTGTCCCAGCTTAACCGTAAACTGGAAGAAAGAAGCGACAAACGCCCCTTGCTGTCTGACTTGAGGGAATCAGGCGCCCTTGAGCAGGATGCTGATGTTGTAGCCTTTATCTACAGGGATGAAGTTTATAACAAGGATGGGGCAAATCCCAATAAGGGAACGGCTGAAATCATCGTCTCAAAACAACGTAACGGCCCGGTTGGAACGGTTAATCTCACCTTCCTGAATTCACACACCCGTTTTGAAAATTCGGCATGAAACGTCTTTATGGAAACACATCCGGTCTAAAAGCCGGCCATTTACGCCGCCTTGAAAACCTTTACCGGCGTAAAGTTACGACCGATTTGATTATCACCGCCAATCTTTGCCGTGATCTGACCCTTTTAAGTCATGAAATCAAACGCCAGATTGGTCTTCTCATTGATAGAGCCGGCAGGATAGCTTTCGTACTTGTAGGTGATGCTCAAACAATTTTCATCCCCGACCTGAGTGAATACAGGGTTGCCCCGGGCCGGCTCAGAGGATTGCGCTGCGTTCATACCCATCTTAAAAATGAAACTTTAAGCGAAGATGATCTGACCGACCTTGCCATGTTGCGATTAGATGTAATGGCGGCTGTGACGATGAATCAAAACGGGCATCCAGAACTAATCCATTGGGCCCATATTTTTCCGGGAAAATCCGATAACAAACCTTATGAAGTCAGAGAACCTCTTAATCCGCACGATTTCACCATAAATTGCCTTGAGCTGATCCAGGCTCTTGAAAATGAAATAGGACAACTACATACGCCGTTTCATACAACACCTTACGCCGAACATGCCATGTTGATCAGCGTGACAACGATGCCGCGCAAGGCTGCCATGGACTCGCTCCGGGAGCTGAAGGAATTATGCCTTTCAGGTGGGATTATGGTGATTGACACGATTTTGCAACAGCGCAAAAAAATCGATTCGCGCTTGCTTATCGGTACGGGCAAACTCAATGAACTGGCTATGCGCGCATATCAATCAGGTGCGACCATGCTGATATTTAACCAGGAACTGAATCCGTCTCAAATAAAAGCGATTACAGACCGTGTGGAGCTCAAAGTCATTGATCGAACTCAGCTTATACTGGATATCTTTGCCCAACGCGCCCAAAGCAGGGAAGGCAAACTACAGGTTGAGCTGGCCCAATTAAAATACCTTTTACCCCGGCTAGTTACTAAAAATACAGCCATGTCCAGGCTCACCGGCGGGATTGGAGGACGCGGCCCAGGTGAAACAAAACTTGAAATCAATAGGCGCCGTGTCCGTGATAAAATCAACCGTTTAGAAAAAGCGCTGAAATCTGTTCAAAAACACCGAAAACAACAACGCCGCAAACGTGAACAAAAAAAGCTGCCTATTATCTCTATCATTGGTTATACGAATGCAGGCAAATCGACCCTTCTCAATACCCTCACCCAGAGCAAGGTGTTAGCGGAAAGCCGTTTATTTGCAACCCTGGACCCATCGAGCCGCCGCCTTCGATTTCCCCAGGATATGGAAGTCATCATAACGGACACAGTTGGATTTATACAAGATTTACCGAAGGAACTGATGATAGCCTTCAGAGCCACTTTAGAAGAGCTTGAAAATGCAGATATTCTTTTGCACGTCATCGATATCAGCAACCCCAGACACAAGGACCATATTGATTCGGTTGAAAAAATACTCAGGGAATTAAACCTTCAACACATCCCACAAATAAAAACGCTGAACAAAATTGATCAAGCCGGCGAAGAAACAACTAGTCTACTTGCCCGGAGACTGGATGGCATTCCTATTTGCGCAAAAGATAAAAAAAGCCTCACGGCTCTCATTAATACAATCATAGATTTTATTGGAAGTGCCGGTCAATCGGTCACTGAAACTGAATAAACTTGACATTTCTTTATATAAATAGATAAATAGTTTTAATTATGGATTTGAATCGCATTATGCAGATTGGAACACGGGCAGCCTACAAGGCTGGAGATGTTCTTAAGCATTACCTGGGTAAAATAGAAAGCGTTACCAAAAAAGGCTCTATTGATCTGGTTACCGTAGCCGACACTACCGCTGAAAAAATTATCATTTCCACAATACGTGATGTATTTCCAGATCATTCCATCTTGGCTGAAGAAAGTGGGAAACATAACGGCGGCAACGAAAACCGCTGGATTATTGATCCACTAGATGGAACAACCAATTTCACTCATCAATTTCCAACTTTTTGCGTATCAATTGGTTTTGCCAGCAACGGCAAAATGGCAGCAGGAATCGTTTTCAATCCTGTAAATGGAGAACTTTTCACAGCGATAAAAGGAAATGGAGCTTTATTGAATAACCTTCCCATTCAAGTGTCCAATACAAATCAGATTAATGACAGCTTACTGGCTACTGGTTTCCCTTATGATGTCCGCACTAAGGTTCATTCGGTAATGAACAGGCTCAGTCAATGCATTATGGCCTCCCGGGGAATTCGCCGAATGGGTTCTGCCGCTCTGGATTTATGCTATGTCGCCTGTGGCCGCCTTGACGGCTTTTGGGAAGAAGGCCTCAAGCCATGGGATATGGCTGCTGGAGCGATTATTGTCCAGGAAGCCGGGGGAATGGTTACAAACTATAGCGGAACTGTGTTTGACATTAATCAAAAGGATACGGCAGCAAGCAATAGCCACATTCATTCCCAATTACTTGGACTACTAAAAAAAGAGGGGGCCTGATGCTCAACGATTTGTGGGATAGACTATCCGACGACCACCACTTGGATTGTTTCGGCAATTACACAAAAAGCAATCCACTGTGCATGAAACACTGTTTGCTCAGACTACGCTGTGCGATAGAACAGAATCAAATTATACGCATGGAACTCTTGGAGGATTTTATGGAAAGCCAGGATTATCCACATAGCATTCAATAAAACTTAAGTCTTTTATAAAAAAGAATCAGGACAAGTTGTAAAATCCCCCAATCATTCAATCTATTAGCGCCCATCTGGAAATAGGCAAATTAGGCCGCAATAAAAGCATGCATACGCAATATTTAGAGTTAGAGCCGTGAAAGGTCAAAATTATCCGCGGCTCTAAATCAAGACAATTTTTTGTCAAAGAATATAAAATCTTAAACGATTGGAAGAAAAGAATATACCATATTGGGCTTAGATTTTTTTTCGCCTTCAAGGCATGCCAAAGTTTGCACACTTAACGTATTCGCACCTTTGGCATAACACACAAGACGGAAAAAAAGACATGCAAGATGGTATAATTATTAAACACAAATCGCCTTAATAGTCACCTTTTTCTATCTTGCCTGATAAATACTCCACATGTTTCTGAACGCTTGCGCCTTGGCGAATACCTCGCTCCACAACGCCGATAGAGTGCATAGCGGTGGCATGATAACGGTTAAAGCTTTTTCCTATGGATTGTAATGGCTGATCTGTAAATCGGCGGGCTAAATACATTGCAACTTGCCGAGGACGCACAATAGCTTGTTTCCGAGAGCTGGAAACAAGATCTTTAATAGAAATATTATAATATTTACAAACGAGCTTTTTGATGGTGCTAACAGAAATATCCTCATTCTTTTGCACCATATTCCGAATAACATCTTTTGCCAGTCCAAGATCTATGGGACGTCCCAACAAGGAAGATTTAGCAATCATCCCGCTCATCCCGCTTTTTAATTGGCGCACGTCCTGTGTCAACTCTGACGCCAAATACTCAAAAATCTCTTTAGGAATTAGCCAGGAATTAGCTTGGGCGTAGTGTTCTAATATTTTTATCCGCATTCTGTATTCGGGCGGTTCAATACTTGAAATAAGCCCGCAAGTCAATCTGGACCTTAAATTATCACTCAGTTTTGGAATATCTGAAGGCGCATAACAACTTGAAAAAATAATTTTCTTATTTTCGTTGATCAAATAATCCAAGGTGTGGGCCAATTCAATTTGCGTTCGATTCTTTCCACTCAAATGGTGTATGTCATCTAACAAAAGAACATCACAAAGTTTATGGTATTTTTCCTTAAAAGCGCTGATAGAGTTTGATCTATAGGAGGACACCATTTCATTGGCAAAATCCTCAGCGGTCATATAATACACACGTTCTTTTGGCTGATTCCTTAAAATCTGGTGACCAACGGCTTGTGCAAGATGACTTTTGCCCAATCCGGCCTTGGACAGTAGAAACAAAGAGGATTGTTGTATATTCTTTCGAACAGCTAAAGATAATGCGGCCGAATATGCAAAGTCGTTACTTTTTCCAACTACAAATTGATCAAAAGTGTAATCGTCACGCAGCAAGCGCCCATAATTCGACGGTATGTTTATTTCGGGCAGGCACAATTGCAACTGTTGAGGGGGAGCATTGGAAACACTGTCTTCAGGACGCTTATCAGCGGCTGCAATCCTCAAATCTAAATCAATATTCTTTCCTGTGATATGCTGCACTTCCGCTTTTATTTCCGGTAAAAAATAATCAAGTACTCGCTTGCGAAAGTATGGGTTCGGACAGACGAGTTGAAGTGTATCCTCTCCGGCATTGCCTACTTCTAACGGCTCGATCCACATCCGATAGGTGTGGGATGGCATCTTTTGAACCAATGACTCTTTAATTTGCCGCCAAATGAGCTCCATTCAACTAAGCCTTATCTATAGATCTTTATAATAAGATCCTAATAATAAAAAATTAATAATAATTACCACTACGTATTCCATTCCCGGCGAACGTAAAGGGATATATTTCGTCAAAAATAGATATGAATAATTAGATAAAATGACCTTTCACCGAAATGATGGGGCGATTATTAATTCAGACATCAGACCTTGTCAAACCGAAAGATCGGAATTCCATCAACTGCAGATTTACTGTTATTCATACACTTATTAACATACTAATATTACACCATATATTTTTATTTGACACGCAATAGGCGTTATTCCCGCGGGTTTTTAACACGTCTATATTTTTAAATATTTTAGGCAGATCCATGGATATGAAAAATATTTCACGAAATTCGATTCTAGTTCTAACTCGATTTTCCTGCGATTTTCTACATTTTAGAAATGACGTACGATTAGTGGCGGGGCAATTGCGGGACTACGCCTATTGAGTGACTAAAACACATTTAGCGTTTGTTCACCAATGATCAATTAGTTAGCGTCCATGGTCAAATTGGCCAATCATAGATAAACAATAGTTATTCTCTCATGAGTTATAAGACACAAAGCTTTCACCCTTGTCTGTCTTTGCATTCGCTTTGTTGCATTACGTCAATAATCGAAAAAAAATGAGTCTAATACCCATTGATGCTTCTGAAAATAATTCCAAACCCGGCTCAATACCAAACTATTTGGAACTTTTGCCACACTAAACAAAAAAAAGGCCTAACCCTTAAGGATTAAGCCTTTTTTAAAAAACTGATCTTTAAATTTAAAACCTGATTTTTACTTCAAAAGCGGCTCCAAAATTTCCTTACCCGGAATTTTGGTCACTATCATCAGAGCAATAACCAGAGCGTAAATACAAAGCGATTCAATCATGGCCAGACCGATCAGCATGGTAACGGTTACTTTACCGGAGCTCTCGGGATTGCGGGCAATACCTTCAACGGCGGATTTAAGACCGAGTCCCTGACCAATGCCACACCCAATAGCTGCCAGAGCGATACCGAAACCAGCGGCAATTGCAAACGCTTTGTAGAGTTCTAAAACGTCCATAAAATACTTCCTCCTTAAAAATGATTTGATACGGCTTCTTCCACTATCCTTGAGGCCTTGTGCATCACACAGGCCTTATCCCCTGTTCCTGACACCCGGATTATTAATGGGCATGTTCCATTGCGGCGCTAAAATAAATGATAGAAAGAAGAAAAAACACAAACGCCTGTACAAATGCCACAAAAATACCTAAACCCATAACCGGCAGAGGGGCCAGATAGAAACCGGCCAATCCGAAAAGAATTGACAATACGATTTCATGGCCCATCATGTTTCCAAAAAGACGAAAGGACAAAGAAAGGATCCGGGCGGCATGTCCTATGAGTTCAATAACAAAAATCAACGGCGACATCCACCACACCGGCCCCATGAAATGCTTTATATACTTCAAACCATGATGCTTAACCCCGATAAAATGGGTAAATACAACGACCGTCAAAGCGCAGGCGCCGGTGGTATTCAAAGAAGCGGTGGGCGGGAAAAAACCCGGTATCAAGCCGATGATATTGCTTACAAAAATAAACAGAAAAATCGTGGCGATAATTGGAAAAAGATACCGGCCCTCTTCACCGGTAATATCAACCATGAAATCTTCAATGCTTCCAACAACAAATTCAAAAAAATTCTGTCCTTTGGATGGAATCATACTGAGACTTTTGGCAAATAGAGCGCCAAACCCAATCAGCATAATCATGACAACCCATGTATACAGAACGTGTGGATGTTCTTCGGCAAAACCACCAAAACCGAGAATTTGACCGAGTTTGACAATAAAGAGATACGGGTGTTCCATCCTTACCTTGCCTCCTTCAATAGTAATTGACGGCACTCGTTCACAGCGGCCAGCATCATGCTGACCACGATCACCGATAAACCGGCGATGAGTGCGAATGGGTTGACCAAATTTTTAACAATGAGAACGAACAGAATTACACCGGTGACGAAAAACCGGATATAATACTTGATAATGATACCTTTAATTGGGGTGATATGCGGTGGTGTCAATGCTTTTTTCAGTGTTTTGACCAAAAAATGAAAATTAATAGTAACAATCAAGGCCCCGGTCAAAACACCGATACCGGCATCGGCGGAAAATACGGCAAATCCGGCAACCGTTGCGATCACCAGAAGAATCCAGTTAGCGAAAAGAACAAATTTTAGAATACGCTTTTGAATAATCACCTGAGTAATCCTAAAATTAAAATTTTCTCAACTTCCGAATAGCCAGCCCTATATTGCGCCCGGCAGCAGCAACCCCTAGTATAAAAAATATAATCGTTAACCAAGGTTCGGTTTCAAACTCCGAATCCAGGTAGTGGCCAATGCCAAATCCAATTAAAACGGAAAGAGCGACTTGCAGCCCCAAACTGCTGTAATAGGCTAACTCTTTTATATTACTCCAATTTCGTTTTTTCAAAAATCACTCTGAATCCATTTCATAAATGGCTGTGGAAAATCCCACTCACCGTACTGTTTGACAAGCCAGCGAGTGCTCCATTAACATAAGGCACATGCCATGTCAAACAAAATTGGTTTCGATCTCTTGCCCATTGGCCTCTCATGTGATGACTTCTCCGAACTATCTGCCGCCGGGGCAAGTTTCTGTCGCAGAATTTATTTTTTCTTTTGGAAAGCCCTGCCCTTCACGCCGTTTAAGGTTCTTAGGCTGTTGGAAGCAACAAATTCCGAGAACTTTACAGGGCAAGCAATTTTGCATCAAACACAGGGCCATCCAAACAGGCATGCAGATAACTTTGCCCTTCCTGGGATAATTGCACCGCGCATCCCAAACAAGCCCCTATGCCACAAGCCATCATTGTTTCAATGGAAACCTGACACGCCACATTATATTGCCGGGCAATACCTGCCACACATGCCAGCATACCGCGGGGCCCGCATGCATAGACCATGTCAGGCGGATGTTTTTGAACTGCTTGAGCCAAAGGATCTGTAATCAGGCACTGATCACCTGCACTGCCATCGTCTGTTGTAATGGTTGCACGAATCCCCAAAGCTTCGAAATCAGCTTGGCACAATAAATCATCCTGGCTCTGTCCGCCGATAAATACTCGTATGCAAGAGGTGTCAATCCCTATGGATTTCATGTATTGCGCTAAAAACCTGATCGGAGCAACGCCAATACCACCGGCCGCCAGATAATGTGTTTGGCGCCGTGGATCAATTGCAAATCCTTTTCCCAAAGGCCCCAGCAAACTGAGCTGCTGACCGGGTTTGAGTCCGGACAAGCGACCGGTGCCCTTGCCCACCACCTTGTAGAGCAATTCGATGGCTTTGGGTAACTGTTGATTGCCAACTATGCTGGAAATGGAAAACGGGCGTCTCAACAAAGGTTGAAGGTCTTTATTTGTTTGAACCATAACAAATTGACCGGGTACGGCTGACTGGTATGCGGACGAACATGTTAATCCCATACTGTAAACTGTTCCGGCCAGAGAACGATTCCAAATAATTGTTGCGTTGTCTTGCTTTATCATGAAGTTACCTGTGTTGTTCATTAGATATTACTCAATCCGATCACAGAACAAAAGCGGCCGGTTTGCCGTTGTCCCCGATACGAAAAGAAAAGATGCTGATTACATCGGGTACACAGCTGACTGCAAGATATATTTTCAGGCAATACGCCGGCTTGTATCATTTGGTCCCTGCTAATGCGCCAGAAATCGAACTTATCGCCTTTTAACCTGTATGACCAGTAGCGTTGAGGAATTTCCTTTCGGTAATGAATGAATTCGGCACAGCATGGCCCGAGGGAAGGCCCAATGGCGCAAATCAGATTGCGGGCGTTACACCTATAATCTGCAATCATTTTTTTTATGGTGCGGCCAATAATGTTTTGAATGCTTCCTCTCCATCCGGAATGAATGTTGGCCACAACTTTTTTTTCAGGATCGGCAATCATCACGGGTTGACAGTCCGCCACCTGAATAAATAACAGGTCCCCGGGCCGGTTAGTAATAAGCGCGTCAGTCTCGCAAAAAATGACATCATTTTGTTTCTGTGCTTTTTGATAAGCAGGATCTGAATGTAACGCACCGATTTTTGTACCGTGCACCTGGCGGGCCAGCACCATGCGCTCTGTGCCAAACGCAGCTTTGATGTGCTTCCGGTTCAACCATACCTGTTGCTCGGATTCAGAGCAGTTTAAACCGATATGAAACGGGCGCCGCTGATTCTGGCTGCTTTGCCTATAACGGAAAAAAATACCATGGAACAGACTCGCTTGCGCCCTGAGAGAGGCAAATTGAAGATATCTTAATTTTTCCTGATGAATCCAGTGCATTGCAATTGCCTTAAACAGCGCGAGCCACGGTTAAAACGCTCACACTCCTGGCGCCGCCTTTCATAAGGACTTGGCAACAGGCATTAACGGTTGATCCGGTAGTAAAAACATCATCAATCAGAAGAACTCTACAGCCCTTTATATCTATAGACGATTTGAGCTCAAAGGCCTTTTTCAGATTCTCCATTCTTTGTTTACGGTCCAGACCCGTTTGGGGCGCCGTATTCCTGATTCGAATCAGCAGATCCGTGTTTTTTTCACCCTCATTATACATAATTCCCTGCTGTTTTGATAAGGCCAGCC
This sequence comes from Desulfobacteraceae bacterium, assembly GCA_024230435.1. Taxonomy (GTDB): domain Bacteria; phylum Desulfobacterota; class Desulfobacteria; order Desulfobacterales; family Desulfosarcinaceae; genus UBA2230. The sequence goes on along the minus strand of JAAERL010000611.1, from coordinate 61,884 downwards.
AGGTTCTTGTCAGCAATTGAGCCTGGTTAAACCCTCTCTGGCGCATTCGCTTTGGATGCAAAGGCACGGGTAATACAAGGTCGATATCTTCCGGGCGCCAGTTCCGGGTGAAAACCTGCCAAAGCAAGCGCCCTAAAGGTTTGGCCAAATGATCACACCTGCGGTATTTAAAATGGTGAATCACAATCCGCAGGGCCCCTTCATAATGCCCGGCACAGCGTGCTTGTTCAAACATGTGCGGCTGCTTTTGACACTCACCGCAAATATGATCATGGCTGTGGGCGCTTTCAAAAGGCCGTCCGCATCTCGCACACAGGGGCGATTCGACAGGCTTGTATAATTTTGCGCAAGCCGGGCACATGCTTCCGTGAAAAACATCTTGAAAATTATACCAAGATGGGTCTTGTTCCACTTGGGTTGATGTTTTGATCCGGTATAAACACCCACAGACCAGGCAATTGCCGGGAAGCAAGGCTTCCAGCGCACTGCCGGTCAGCGAATGGAACCATCGGCGCCAGTTTTTTGACATTACAGACGGCCTGCTATAGCTGACGCAAACTCAGAGCATTTAACCTCTTTAGCCCCTTCTAATTGCCTGGCCAGGTCATAGGTTACAATACCGTCACGAATTGTTTTCTGAAGGGCTGTTCTCACAGCGGCTGCGGCCTTATGCCATCCCAAATGGTCCAGCATCATGGCCCCGGATAAAATCAGCGAACTGGGATTAACCTTATCAAGGCCTGCATACTTGGGCGCTGTGCCATGGGTTGCTTCAAAAACCGCGCATTGATCACCAATATTAGCGCCGGGAGCCATTCCCAAGCCGCCTACCTGGGCTGCCAAGGCATCTGAAATATAGTCTCCATTCAAATTTGGGGTAGCAATGACGCTAAACTCGCCGGGCCGTAGCAGTACCTGCTGGAAGAGCATATCGGCTATGCGGTCTTTTATTACAATCTTTCCGGCAGGCCGGCCGCCGGCATGTGTGTCATAAAGATCCTGCTCTGTAATCGTCTTATCGGCAAATCGCTCTTTGGCCACCTCATATCCCCAGCGTGCGAAAGCACCCTCGGTATATTTCATTATATTTCCCTTGTGCATGAGGGTTACGCTGGGAAGATTTTGTTCGATTGCGTATTGTATGGCTCTTGCAACCAATCGCTTTGTATTGACTTCACTGATGGGTTTTATGCCGATACCGGTATTTTCACAAAGTTGTGTTCCCAGCTTGTCATTTAAAAAGCCAATGACCTGCCCGGCTTCCTGACTGCCGGCCTGCCACTCGATTCCGGCGTAAAGGTCCTCGGTGTTTTCCCGAAAAACCACCATATTGATTTTGCCGGGATTTTTCATGGGGCTGGGTACCGGATCAATGTATCGTACAGGGCGCACACACGCATATAAATCGAGTTTCTGGCGAATGGCTACGTTCAGGCTTCGAATCCCTGTTCCCACGGGAGTGGTCATCGGGCCTTTTATGGCTACTACATGTTCGCGCAGGCTTTCCAAAGTTTCGTCCGGCAACCACTGGCCAGTTTGCTGATATCCCTTTTCACCGGCCAAAAGTTCATGCCATAGAATACCTCGTTGACCATCAAAGGCACTTTGTACGGCTTTATCCAGAACCAATTGCGTTGCCGGCCATATGTCTATACCAATACCATCGCCTTCAATAAAGGGTATAATCGGAATATCGGGCACATCTAATCGCCCCTTACCGGAAACCGATATTTTTTTGGCATTTTGTGTTTTCATGACATACTCCCTTGTATATTCTTGAATTGGTGAGCAAAATATAACAGTCTTAAAAGATAAAAAAAATACCGTTAGACGAAAACGAATTCAAAAGGCCATATAGATAAAAGGCCATATAAATCAAAACAAGTAAGAGCGCACTATTTGCAGCTTCCAAAACCCTAATGAAAACCTGTTCATTTCTTATTGCTGATCTGCCGCTGCCGGAAGGCTTCATAAACAATTATGCCCGCAGCCACTGATGCATTTAAAGAATCAATGGGCCCGGCTTGAGGAATAGCAAGTGTAAAGTCACACGTTTTTTTTACAAGCGGGCGCAGGCCTTTTTCTTCTCCGCCAATCACAATGGCCAAAGGGCCTGTCAAGTCGCTTTCAAACAGGCTTTTTGTACCCTGGCCTTCAGCCCCGGCAATCCATAACCCTTTGTCTTTAAGAGCATTAATTGTTTTCACAATATTTGTTACCAAAGCAACGGGCAGATGCTCAAGAGCCCCGGCGGAAGCTTTACTTGCCGCCGGTGAAACCGGAGAAGACCTGTCCTTAGGCATGACGATCGCCTGAATACCGGCACAAACCGCTGTTCTGGCAATAGCTCCCAAATTGCGAGGGTCCACAATCTGGTCCAATACCAAAATAAAAGGATCTGCCGGCCCAGAGTCCAATAGTTGCTCAAGCCGGCAAAAAGGATATGCCGAGACTGTGGCGCCGATTCCTTGATGCTGCCTGTGACCAACCATATCGGTCAGCCGTTGCATTGAAACGAACTCGACTTCGACAGCCGCATTACGGGCCATGAAGCCAAGGGATTCACGGCGCGGCGATGATTTTCCTTGTGCCAGGTAAACGCGATGGACCCGGCGCCGTCCCGCCTTTAGGGCTTCCGCAACGCTGTGATAACCATATAGCATTGAGTTTGACGCCGCCATAATCATTGATCTTTTTTTCCGGTAATATAACCGTTAAACAAACTGATCAATTCTATAATCGCTTCGTCAAGGTTATCGTTGACGAGCACATGATTATACTCGTCTTTTTGCGCTATTTCAGTCCGGGCGTTTTTCAACCGGACAGTAATGGTATCCGGATCATCAGAATCTCTGGACATCAGCCTTCGTTCAAGCTCTTCAAATGCCGGCGGCATGACAAAGATGGTAATCGAATCGGGAAACCGCGCCACGATTTGCCGTGCGCCTTGAACATCGATATCCATCAAAACATTTTTACCGGTGGTCAACGTATCTTTAATCCACTGTGAGGATGTGCCGTAAAAATGCTCATGAACCACAGCCCATTCCACCCACCGGTTATTCTGAATTCCAGCTTGAAATTCTTCTTTTGATATAAAATGATAGTCTTGGCCGTCATTTTCTCCTGAACGGGGCAGTCGTGTTGTATATGAAATGGAATACGCAAAATCCGGGAAATGCTGCCGAACCGCCATGCACAAGGTGGTTTTTCCCGCCCCTGAAGGAGCCGATAAAATAAAAAGACGGCCTTTTTTGTTTTTCGGTTGTTTTTCTGCGCCCATATCAGATGATAGTGTTTTTTTCATATGATCAGTCATCAGATTTCCTGATAAGTTCAAATCTTTGTGAAATTGTCTCAGCCTGAATCGCTGAAAGAACAATATGGTTACTATCCATGATAATTATGGAGCGTGTTCTGCGACCATGAGTTGCGTCTACAAGATGTTTCTCGTCACGCGCCTCATCCTTCATTCGCTTCATGGGTGCTGAATTCGGTGATACAATAGCCACGACCCGCTCAGCCACAACTGTGTTGCCAAAACCAATGTTGAGTAAATTCTTATCTTTCATATTCTAACTCCCTGCATCTTAGAGCCTGTTTGGAGACTATTAAAAATGCCGCAAATTTTCGTCAAATTTCCTGTTTCCCAAACAACCTCTTAAGGCAAAAGACTGCCTTCTTGCTAAGGACACTGCGTATCTTATTAATCTTTTATTATCTTGTGTCCACCCATAGATGGCCAATTTGCCGATGGACACTATCTGGCCTATTCGATATTTTGTATTTGCTCACGCAGTTTCTCAAGCTCAGCTTTAATATTCACGATACTGTGAGCTGCATCCGCCTGTCCGATTTTAGATCCCATGGTATTAAACTCCCGGTTAAGTTCCTGCAATAGAAAATTGAGTTTCCTGCCGGCCGATTCACCATTGTCCATATAGTTTCTGAACTGTTCGAGATGGCTGCGGGTACGCACCACTTCCTCGCAGATATCGCTACGCTCGGCCATAAGAGCAGCCTCCTGAACAATGCGGGTTTGATCCAGTTCCACAATCCCTTGAATAATTGATTCTACCCGGCTCTGTAATTTTTCCCTGTAAATCGCTGGAAGGTCCTTCGCAATTTTTTCAATATGCTCAAGTCCCTTTTCTATTAATAAGAGGCGCTGTCGAAAATCTTTTTCAATAAAGGAACCCTCCTTGATCCTCATGGCGTCAAGGCAGGCTAAAGCTTTTTTCAGACAGGCTTCAATGGCCGGCATATGGGTTTCTGTGTCTTTGGCAGCTTCCACTGCCTGGATTACACCATGGTTGGAAGCCACTTGCTCCAATGTAACCGTTGCGGGAATTTGCAGCTCATCTCTGAGCTGGGACAGCGCTTTATGATACGCACGAGCCCTTGGCAGATCAAGATCATAGCTTACTGACGATTCTGAACTGTCTTTAATATTTATCCGGACTTCAATGCGCCCGCGCACAACACGCTCACCAATAATGCGCTTGATCTGATCCTCCAAGGCCAAGTTACCAGCAGGAAGGCGCAATACCACATCTAAGTGCCTGCTATTGTATGATTTTATTTCTATATTCACAATAAGATCCTGCTCATTGTGTTCAGTGCAGGCATAAGCCGTCATGCTTTTCAACATGTTTTCCATCCGTTTCTAAAAAAGGGGACTTATTGTCATCATCCCTGTTTTATTTGTTTACCGCCGGTCTAAGGCTGTGATTGTTGCGATTTTAAATCACATAAATAGTTATTACGAACTTGGTGTAAAAAAGAGCGCATGCTCATTTCCATATAATCGGGATAGGTCCAGGCAAGGGGCTCAAATCCTGACTTTCGATAAATCAAGGTCAAATCGGCATATATACCTTGCCCGATATAAATGCGATGGGTAAAATTCTTTCCCGTGGCCAAAACAAACCTTTCCGGCAAAATATACCCCGGATCCAGATTCACTTTGCGTTTATCATTAGACATAAACATGCGTTCAATGGCATTGGTTTTCAGTTTTATATCAGATAAGTGATCTTGCTCGATAAGATTTCTGAAAACCAGCATGCGCCGGAACAGAACATCTCCCATTTCCGCAGCATAATAATTGGTATGATGGAACGGCATCCAGGCACTGACCATATCAATGCCGCCAAAATGCCCGCACAATGCCTGAGTAACCGGCATTAACAGATCCCGGTCGTGCATAAATAAACCAATGACCAATTTTGCTGACTGGGCAGACTTTGGCCTGCTCATATGATACAAAATCCTCCTTACCACAAAGATAAACGTTAAACAGCGCCCATTAAGAAATAAACACTAAGGCGATTGGCGGAAAAGAATACCAGATTGAGCAGAATTTTTTTTCGTATTCAAGGCGCACCAAAGATTGATGATCAGTTTGCATACTTAACGTATTCGGGCTTTGGCATAACGCAGAAGACGGGAAAAAAGACATACAAGATGGTATAATATTCTTTAACAGAAATCGCCTAAGAGCTTTTATCACCACTTTTATCACCAATAGATTTAGCCTCATCAATAAGCATAATGGGAATTTGATCGCGGATTTCGTAAAGCAGCTGGCACGCATCACAAACCAAGCCATCTTGATCTTTTGTTAAATAAATATCCCCTTTACATTTTGGGCATACAAGAATATCAAGCAAAGATTGATCAATTGCCATAAAAACCTCCTATTGGAATCATTGGCAGATAAAATTGTTTTTTTTAGCAACGAGTTCCCTCATCGCTGCTTCTGAATACGAATACCACAAGGAAAAAGCAAGTACCTACGAATGATAAAAATGATTTAAAGGGAAAATGGGGAAAAATGAGAAAGGAAAAAACATGCACCTAAGAAAGCGTATAACTATCACAGGCGGCTGTGGTTTTTTAGGCTCGCATCTTTGCGATAAACTCACTGCTCAGGGGCATGCTGTCATTTGTGTGGATAATTGTTTTACCGGCACAAAACGCAATATCAGCCACTTACTTAACAGTCTCGATTTCGAATTTCTCCGGCACGATGTCACCTTTCCCCTGTATGTTGAAACAGATGAAATCTATAATATGGCATGCCCGGCGTCACCAATTCACTACCAGTTCGACCCTGTTCAGACAACCAAAACAAGCGTGCATGGAGCCATAAACATGCTGGGCCTGGCCAAACGTGTAAAAGCTAAAATCCTACAAGCTTCAACCAGTGAAATTTACGGTGATCCGGAAATTCATCCCCAGCCTGAAAACTATTGGGGACGGGTAAATCCCATTGGGTTGCGCTCATGCTATGATGAAGGAAAACGATGTGCGGAAACTCTGTTTTTCGATTACCATCGCCAAAACCATCTAAAGATAAAAGTCGCCCGTATTTTCAATACATACGGACCTCGCATGCATCCGAACGATGGCCGTGTCGTCTCAAACTTTATAGTACAGGCTCTAAAAGGAAATCCCATTACCATCTATGGAGACGGCAGTCAGACACGCTCTTTTTGTTATGTTGATGATTTGGTGGACGGCTTGATTCGTTTGATGAATTCGGCTGACAGCCTCACCGGCCCGGTGAATTTGGGCAATCCCCAGGAATTTACCATTCTGGAGCTTGGCGAAAAAATCCTGGAGCTTGTAAACTCCAAATCCAAGTTGGTTTTCAAACAACTGCCCCAGGATGATCCCAAACAACGAAAACCCGACATCTCATTAGCCGAATCCGAATTGAAATGGAAACCTTCTACAACATTGGATGAAGGGCTAAAACCAACCATCGCTTATTTTGACGACTTGCTAAGCAGTACAACAAAATAATATTTCGCATTACTTGTTTTACAAATTCAAAGTCAACAACCCCTCGGCTTAAGACCAAGGGGCTTGAAAGGTGACTCTTAAGCCCGGTTGATTAGCCTAAAGCGATTTGTGTTAAATAATATACCATATTGGGCTTAGATTTTTTTTCGTCTTCAAGGCATGCCAAAGTTTGCTGATCAGTTTGCATAATTTACGTATTCGCACCTTTGGCATAACACACAAGACGGGGAAAAAGACATGCAAGAGGGTATATTATTTAAAAGCCTGTTTGGGAACTATTAAATCGGCTGCAAAAGCGGCCCTATTTGCATCTTCCACGCTCCTAAGCTTGATTTTTTCTATCCAGGACCTTTTCGGTAATGCGGGTTGTGCTATAGCCTTTTATCAGCTCAACGAGTTGGACGCGGCCGCCGTAGGACTCGACCTCCTGCTTGCCAACAACCTGGTCCGGCGTATAATCAGATCCTTTTACAAGAATGTCCGGCTTGATCGCCTTAATCAATTCAAGAGGCGTATCCTCATTAAAATGCACCACCAGGTCCACACACTCCAAGGCGCATAATATCGCCGCCCGGTCATGTTCCGATAATATGGGCCGGTCGTTTCCTTTTAAACGCCGGATGGATTCATCCGTGTTCAACCCGACTATGAGGCGATGGCCCAAAGCGCGGGCCTGGTAGAACAAACTGATATGTCCGGGATGCAGCAGGTCAAAGCAACCGTTGGTAAATACGACTTTGTTGCCTGCGGATCGCCATTGCCTGGCTTTTAAGACAGCAGTATCCAGTGAAGTTAATTTGGTTACCGCCTGCGGATGCATTCGCCCCTGTTCGGCAAGCATAAGCCCGGTTTCCAATTCAGATGCCGTAACAGGTTGAGTACCAACTTTGGCAACAACGATTCCCGCAGCTAAATTGGCGATACGGGCGGCATCAACGATTGGGTATCCGGCCCCCAGGCCAGCCGCTAATGTTGCAATAACCGTATCGCCAGCGCCGGAAACATCAAAAACGTCCCGGGCCTGGGCCTCGATGTTTGTAGACGCCCCTTTGCCAATCAAGCTCATTCCCTGGGCGCCCCGGGTCACCAGGACCCATTTTAAGTTCAATTGGGTTCTTAAACGTTGGGCGGCCGTTTCAAAAGCATCAGCATCATTTTCAATGCTGATTGTCGCCACGGCCTCGAATTCAGCCGTGTTGGGTGTAATGCAGGTTGCCCCCTTGTAGCGCTGCCAGTTTATTCCTTTCGGATCGACTAAAACCGGCAAATTCAGTTTACGGGCTTGCCGGATAATTTTTTGGGTAAAGCTTTTATCGGCAAAAACACCTTTGCCGTAGTCAGACAAAACAACCGCCTGCGATAATTTCATTTGCTCAAACACAATCGATAAAAGCTCATCAAGCGATTGATCAGCAACCGGAACTGTTATTTCTTCATCAAGCCGCAGCACCTGTTGCGTGTGAGCCATGATACGTGTTTTGGTAATTGTCGGCCGGGATCTTTCCCTAATCAAGTGATGACGGATTGATTTATTTGAAAGCTGTTTTTCCAATGACTCTCCGGCAGGATCGTTGCCGCACAACCCGGTTACCGTGACATCGCATCCTAACCCGGCCAGGTTGGCGCCCACATTACCGGCGCCTCCGATGGTTTCTTCGGTGCGGTCAAGTTTGACAACCGGCACGGGCGCTTCTGGTGAAATACGGCTTACCTGTCCCCACAGATAACGGTCTATCATAATATCACCGGCAACTAAAACTTTAACGCCTTTTAAATCATTTACTGAAATTTGCATTGATGCTCCAAAATTGATGCTTCAAATAAGTGTCCATCAGGATTTGTTAGTGAGTTTTTTCTCAATGAGCATGGCCCAAAGATGGAGAATAAAGATATGAACCTCCTGAATACGGGCGGTGTTTTGCCCCTGAATAACAAGAGCTGTGTCCACAATAGATCCAAGCTTGCCGCCGTCACGGCCCAGAAGCCCGATGGTATGCATACCTTTAGTTTTTGCGGATTCGACAGCCTTTATTATATTAGGTGAATTGCCGGAGGTTGAGATGCCGATCAATGCATCTCCCTTTATTGCCAACCCATCGACCTGACGGGCAAAAACCGCATCAAAGCCATAATCATTTCCAATGGCTGATAAAATGGATGTATCAGTTGTCAGCGCAATTGCAGGCCAGGCAGACCTTTCCAATTCAAAACGGCCCACCAGTTCCGCGGCAAAATGCTGGGCATCGGCAGCGCTGCCGCCATTGCCGCAGATGAGTATTTTTTGACCAGCCTGCAGGATCGCCGCCAGTGTAGCTGCTGATTGTTCGACATCCGGGGCTATAGCCTTAACCTGCTGAAAATAAACCAGATGTTCCTGAAACGCTTTTAATAAATCAGTCATGTTATCATCTCATGATTTTTCATGAAGCCATCTCATAAATTGCTGCTGCCAAAAGCGGTATCATGATCTCATGATGCCCGGTGATGGCAAATCCGCGCCCGCTTTTCAGAACAGGGCGCTCGACCACATTTACCCGCGGACGATAATGCTGAATCATATCAAAATTTGCAGTAGTAAAATGGGTAATCTTATGACCCAGGTTTCGCCCCACTGCCAACGCTTTTAAAAACACCTCGGGCATAATGACTGCGCTTCCAAAATTCAGGACAACGCCGCCCTGGCCTAATTTTGCCACTGTAGCCGCAAAAATCTTAAAATCCCGAAACGATGCCTGCCCAATGGCGGCGCCGCTCGCGCTTGGATGTTGATGCACGATATCTGTCCCAATTGCAATATGCAGGGTGTACGGAATATTCAAAGTCTTGCACCGGGCAAGCAAAGCCCGTTGATGATAGGGAGCCTTTTTCTCTAAAAGCAGCCCTCCCAAAGCTTCGCCAAATCCCTCTTTGCCGCGGGCCGCCCGCTGCGCCGCTTCATTGATCATACCAGCCGTATCGGCCGCCATGCCAAAAGAGCCGTCTTCTAAATGTGCAGCAACATCTTCGCTGGTATGGCCGCAAAAAGCCAACTCCGTATCGTGAACCGCTGCGCTGCCATTGGAGGCAAAGTGCTGTACAAACCCTTTTTCCGCAAGATCGGCCAAAACCGGACTGCATCCGGTTTTGATCACATGGCCGCCAAGCATAGCAATCACCGGCTTGCCTTTTTCTCTGGCCTGGACAACGGCGGCGGCCACAGCTTTGAGCTCCCTTGCTTTGAGAACATCGGGCAGGCATTCAAGAAATTTTTTCATGGACATGCCGGCCGCCGGTGGTTTACCTTCGAGATGAGCAGTTACTTTGGAGCTACGGTCAGCAGCCGAATAGGTTATTATCTTTGATAAATTAATTTCTTCAAAAGGCACCTTTTTGTTACACCTCCATTTTCAGAATTAAAAAACATGATCATCTTCAGCCGATGATTATATAAATTTTTGTAGTGTGCTGCTACCGGCAATAAATTACCGGGCATCTAAACGCCCTGCGGCGTTAACGTATCCAGTCCGATACGCAAAATCTTTATCGCTGCTTTGTAATCCCGGTTGGCAACAAAGCCTCAGGAAAAGCAGCAGTTATACCAAATACAAAAAAATACTATCATTGTCAATTTATTAGAAAATATTGATTCATCTCCCGCCTTCGCTGCGCGAAGGATATCAAAAGAGCATTCAGCGATTCATCCGGCAATATATTACCGGCAATTCCCGCTGGATAATCTTAAAGCACAAAATAAGGGTTTTGTTTACAAACCTTCACCGATGGGTTAAATACCCAACAGCGTTCGCTTAATTGCGCAACTGACACACTAAGGATATATAATCAATTGAAATCATATTTAAAAAAAAAGTTTAGCCCTCGCCATATTGACTTATTGTCAATGATCAAATCCAAAAAGAGCCATTTTTTTATGGCCGGGCTGAGTATGCTGTTAATCTCAGTGAGTACTTCAGCGATGGGTTATTTATTAAAACCAGTAATCGATAAAATATTTGTTGAACGTAACGGCCAGGGGCTAATACTTTTTCCCATAGCTGTTATCGTAGTGTTTTTTACCAAAAGCCTGGCAACCTATGGTCAGGAATATTTTATGAATTCAGTGGCTCAGGATATCATCCGGTTGCTGCGCAACAAGCTTTATGACAAGATTCAGGACCTTCCATTGTCATTTTTCCAAAAAGAGCGTACCGGAGTTTTAATGTCCCGAATCACCAACGACGTCAACGTGCTCCGAAACATGGTTTCCACCGCCGTCACCAGCTCATTGCGCGATACCTCAACGATCATCGGCCTTGCCAGCGTCATTATTTATATGAACTGGCGATTGGCCCTGATTGCCTTTGTGGTGCTCCCGGTAGCCTTTTTTCCTGTATTTGAGCTGGGCCGCAGGGTTCGCCGGGTCAGTACGGGTTGCCAGGAAGCTATTGGAGATTTGAGCGCCTTTTTACACGAAACCCTGGCCGGCAGCAAAATTGTAAAAGCTTTCGGAATGGAAGACCACGAAAAGAAACGATTTTTCCATAAAACCCAAAAACTGTTCGACATGGAAATCAAAGGTATCATTGTTCGTTCCCTGTCATCTCCGATCATGGAATTTTTTGGAGGCATCGCCATTGCATTTGTGATCTGGTACGGTGGATGGGAAGTTATGAAAGGCGTTTCCACACCGGGCAGCTTCATGAGCTTTTTAACCTGCACATTGCTTATGTACGATCCGATCAAAAAACTCAGCAACCTGAACAATGCCATTCAGCAAGGTCTTGCCGCAACCGACCGTATATATGATATTATCGAAATGCCTTTGGATATAAACGATCCGCAACAACCTAAAGAACTCGCCGCCGGCCCTCATGCGTTAAAATTTGAAAATGTAAGCTTCAGCTATGGCAATAAAGAAGTATTGAATCAAATCGATCTGACCATCGATAAAGGCCGTGTGCTGGCATTGGCGGGTATGAGCGGAGGCGGCAAAAGCACGCTGGTAAATCTGATTCCAAGATTTTTTGATGTATCGAAGGGACGAATCCTGATTGATGATGAGGACATCCGGCAGTTTGCCATCAAGGACTTAAGGAGCCAGATAGCCATTGTGACCCAGGAGCCTATTTTGTTTAATGAAACCGTTCGCGATAATATCGCTTATGGTAATCGGCAAGCAACTGACGAGCAAATAGTTGAAGCCGCGCAAGCGGCCTACGCCCATGACTTTATCTTGCGCTTTCCAAAAGGCTATGAAACGGTTATAGGAGAGCTGGGCGGGCGCTTATCCGGAGGCGAAAAACAAAGGCTTTGCATTGCCAGGGCCTTGTTAAAAAACGCTCCCATTTTAATTCTCGATGAAGCCACTTCATCCCTGGACTCGGAAGCCGAGGCAGTTGTCCAAAAAGCATTAGAAAATCTTATGCGCGGCAGGACCACGGTGGTCATCGCACACCGGTTATCAACAATTGTCAATGCAGACAAAATTGCAGTAATTGTCAACGGCCGTATAAAGGAACGCGGAACCCATGAAGAACTGCTGTCTTTAGGCGGGGAATACGCAAAATTACATGACATGCAATTTCGAGCGGTTAATGGTTTTTCCACTGCTGAACAATTTTAAATTTTTCGGCAAATGCCGTACTAATCATGATTGCTGACACAAGTGCCAAAGAAACAATTTGAAAAATTCTCACCGTCATTCTACTTTGTTGCAAAATAATTCTTGCACAAGCTAATTGATCAAACTGAAAACCGTTCAACTGAAACGGAAATGATCAATTCTCATCAATTTTGCTTTAAGGCGATTTCTGTTAAAGAATATACCATCTTGTATGTCTTTTTTCCCGTCTTGTGCGTTATGCCAAAGCTACGAATACGTTAAGTATGCAAACTGATCAGCAAAACATTGGCGCGCCTTGAATACGAAAAAAAATCGAAGCTCAATCTGGTATATTCTTTTCCGTCAATCGCCTAACCGGTTGAATAGTATTTAAATATTAATTTGACAGGGCTACCTGAGTAAAAGTTAAGAAAAAAATCAACTAAATTATCATTTCATTTGGTTCTTGTTCCCAAAAAACCGGCATGATAGAACAATCGCGTTTTGTGGTTTGAAACTAATATGCAATTTATACTAAAATTATTTTGGCTTTAAATGATAGTCAATAAAACAGAGTCGTTATAATGATCGATTCAGTTATGTACAAACTTTTTCGGAGCCTGCTTCTAATCCTGGGAATGTTGCCTTATTCAATCCAAAATTGCGCGGCGACATGGTTAGGACGAATTTTTTTCCGCCTGGATAAAAAACACCGCAAAATAGCCGCCAGCAATCTGACATTGGCATTCGGCAATGAAAAAACACCCCGCCAAATTTATGAATTAGCGCAAAAAGTTTTCGAAAATTTATGCCGGATCATTTTTGAAATCGGTTGGTCGCTTTCTTTAACTGAACGCCAATTTCATAACTATTTCCGGCTGCACAACGTTTGCGCATACCGGCAAGCCATAACCAAGGGCCGGGGGGCTCTCATATTAGTCGCTCACTTTGGCAATTGGGAGTTGCTGCCAATCGTTGCACATATGGCGGCAATGCCCGTAAGAATTGTTTACCGCCCCATGGATGCGCCTTTTGTCGACCGTTTTTTTAAAAAAAACAGATCTCGATTCGGCGGTGTGCCCATTCCTACCCGCAAAGGAGCGATGCACAAAATCTATAAAGCTTTGCGCAAGGGAAATCCCGTAGGCTTGCTTATGGATCAAAATGTCGATTGGTATGATGGCGTTTTTGTAGACTTTTTCAACCGCCGGGCTTGTACCAACACTGGAATGGCTGTATTGGCCCTCAAAAGCCGGGCGCCGGTGGTGCCGCTTTTTTTAATTCGCAAAGGCCGAAAATTTGACGCCGTCTTCGGCCCGGAATTGCCATTGATTCAAACCGGAGATAAAATAAAAGATATTGAAGAAAATACCCGGCAATACAACCGTGTGATTGAAAATTATGCCCGCAATTATCCTGACCAGTGGTTCTGGGTGCACCAGCGCTGGAAAACCCGCCCCATGTGCCCATGGCCTGATCCGGCGCGTAAGGATCGCTACTATCGTCGGCAGCAAAAAAACAAATAAATGATGAACCATCGTAACAACATAAAAAAACTTTTGGTCCGCGGCGCCAACTGGGTTGGTGACGCTGTTATGACAACACCGGCTATGCGTGCTCTTCGCAAGGGCTTTCCCGGCGCTAGAATCACACTATTGGTCAAACCCTGGGTAGGGCCTGTTTTTGAAAACAATCCCAACATAGACGATCTTATGATCTATAAAGCCGATGGCCGCCATAAAGGTCCTTTTGGGCTGCTGCGGCTTGTGCGGGATTTAAGAAGACAAAACTTTGATGCGGCCCTGTTGTTTCAAAACGCCTTTGAAGCCGCCCTGCTTTCATGGCTGGCGGCAATTCCATTTCGCGCAGGCTATACTACCGATGGACGCACACTGTTGCTTACTGAACGTATCCATAACTGGCGGCTGCTCAAAAAAGGCCATTTAATTGATTATTACCTCGGACTGCCCTATGCACTTGGAATCGGCGTCAACGGCCGGAAACTTGAAATCACCCTGACAAAACAGGAAACGCTCCACGCCAGGCAAACGCTCAACAGCCTTGGGGTGATGAAAGATCAAATCATTTTGGGGTTCAATCCCGGCGCTGCCCACGGAACGGCCAAACGCTGGCCGGTGGAGCGCTATGCAGCCTTGGGCAAAGCTCTAAAAGAACGCTTCGATGCCAGGATTGTGATTTTCGGCTCACCCGGTGAAGCCGGTTTGGGCCAAGCGCTTGCCGATAAAATCGGTGACGGATGCAGTAATCTGGCCGGCGCCACCACTTTACGGCAAGCTATGGCGCTCATCGGTTTGTGCAACCTTTTCATCACCAATGATTCGGGATTGATGCATGTGGCCGCTGCTTTGGATGTGCCTCAAGTTGCGGTCATCGGCCCCACCGACCCAATAGCCACAGGGCCGAGCAATCCCACGAGTCTGACGGTGCAGGCAAAAGGCAGTTGTAAAGACAGCCCATGTTTGCTTCCGGACTGTCCGATTCATCACCCTTGTATGACTGCCGTTACTGTAGACCAGGTACTCAGTGCCGCCCTATCGCTGATGGATAACGCCAATTCATGAAAACAACAGGCAATCCTAAGATATTGATCGTCAAACTCAGCGCCATTGGTGATGTTGTACATACTTTACCGGCGCTTAACGCTCTGCGCCGCCACTACCCCCAAGCGCACATCACATGGCTGGTTGAAGAAGCCGCCGCAGGCTTTATTCAAGGGCATCACGCTTTGAACAGGGTTCTTATCTCAAAACGCAAAAAATGGATCAAGGGTTTAGCCTCCCCGCAACGGCGCACCCATTGGCAAGCCATTCGGCGGTTTTTACGTCAGTTACGAGATACACGCTATGATCTGATTATTGATTTTCAATTCTCACTCAAAGGCGCCTTGTGGATTGCCCTTGCCCATGGCCGCAGGAAAATCGGTTTTGGCCCTGGGATGCAACATCAGGAACACAGTCATCTGGTTTTAAACGAACGTATACCCTCAATCAGTATGCAAATTCACGCTCTGGACCGGGGGCTGCGCCTGCTGGAAGGTATCGGCATCCCAAAAGGTCCCGTTGAATATGCCGTTCCCATCAGCAATGATGACCGGAACAAAGTTAACAAAATGTTGATAGACAACGGTTGGCGGAATAAACATCAAACCATCGCCATCAATCCCATGGCAAAATGGGACACAAAACTTTGGCTTCCTGAGCGTTTTGCACAACTGGCTGATAGTTTGATAGATCGGCATGGCGTAACTATTTTCTTTACTGGTGGTCCGGAAGATGTTGGCGTTATCAGCCAGATACAGCGTCATATGCGCAACAAAGCTAAAAACATGGCCGGACGAACCTCTCTGGTGCAATTGGCGGCAATGTATGAACAAATGGCGTGTGTCGTGTCCACCGATACAGGTCCTATGCATATTGCAGCAGCCGTTGGCGCTCCGGCAGTTGCCCTGTTTGGCCCAACAGCGCCCTGGCGAACCGGTCCCCACGGGCAAGGACACAAGGTATTGCAAACGAATCTTTTGGATTGCGTCCCATGCTTTCAACGCCACTGTGAGCCACATCATTGTATGCAGGCCATTACGGTGGAACAAGTGCAAGTGGCTGTTGCAGATATATTGAAGATCGGAAATTAGATGAAATCTATTGGCGTTATTGTGACCACCTATAATCGCCCCGATGCCTTGGAACGGGTCCTTAAAGGCCTGGCATGTCAAAGCCGGTTGCCAAATGAAATTATCGTGGCTGACGACGGTTCCGGGGATGATACACGCAAAGGCTTGAATACTTTTATAGAAAAGCTGGATTTGCCGTTAACGCATGTCTGGCGCCCGGACCAGGGATTCAGAACGGCTCAAATCCGCAATAAAGCCATACTGGCCAGCACAAGTGATTATCTTGTTTTTTTGGATGGCGACTGCATCCCTGAACCTGACTTTATTCGGGATCATATTACGTTAGCGCAAAAAGGGTATTATGTGCAGGGAAAAAGGGTGCTTGTGGATCAGAGCCTGAGCCCGAGCTTTACGTTCAGCGACATTAGCAAGCAACGCTTGCGGTTGCTTTTTTCCCGCCATCTGTCAAATCGGCATCATCTGATCAGGGCGACTTGGTTTCCTGCAAGCATTTCAAAAAAAATGGGCGGCATTCGAAGCTGCAATATGGCTGTCTGCAAATCGGACCTGATATCTGTCAACGGATTTAACGAAGATTTTCAGGGATGGGGCCGGGAAGATTCTGAACTCGTTGCGCGATTGTATAATAAAGGGTTACGACGCCGGGAACATGCCTTCATGGCCATTTGTTTTCACCTCTGGCATGCCGCGAACAATCGTAACAGGCTGAAATTTAACGATGAATTATTGGAGTTGACGATCAAAAATAAAACAGTCCGATGCTCCAATGGTCTTTTAAAGGCAGACAACACCCTTAAATAGTGTCAATCTACTGAAAAAAAACAGCGATTTGTGTATTTATGAATGAGAGCCAAGCCGCCGCCATAACGCTGCATATTGCTCCAGCATGGACTGTTGGGAAAACAGGGTCCGCGCACGCTTACCGGCAGCCTCCCCAATTTGATGACATTTTTCCGGACACTGGTATAGCTGAGTGAGTGCCTTAACGATCGCTTCTTTGTCCGTTCGATCAACCAGGATACCCGACCGGTTGTCCTCAACGGCTTCTATATTTCCTGACGTTTTGCTCAGGATTAAAGGCCTCTGCATGGCCATGGCTTCAATTACCGCGTTGCTGAACGGCTCGGTTTCAGGCAGCATCACAATAACATCCAGGGCATGCAGCACTTGCGGCACATCGTCAAAATCAATAAATTCCTTTAAGGTTACATGTTCTTTTAATGATGGATTTGTTTCAAGATGGCCGCTAAGTTTCCGGGAAATTCTCTGACCCGCGAAAAAATAATGAAGATTCGGGCATTGATTCCTGACCTGCTGATCCACGGCCAATAAAAGGTCTTGTCCTTTTTCGGCTCTTCCCAGACAGCCCACCACGAACTTACCGGACGGGATGCCAAGCGCCTTGCGAATATCGTGTCTGGCGGCAGATAGATTACCTTCAGAAAAAAAATCTATGTCAACGCCATTGTAAATGACGTTGATTTTTTTTGCCGGCAGCCTTTGGCTGACCAATTGGGTTTTTATGCTATTCGAAACGCTAACCATAGCGCTGGCGCCACGGCAAACAAATGCTGATAAGGGATTGAGCGCGGTTGCCGTCGAACGGCTGATAATCAGCGGAACACCCGCAAGCCTGGCTGCCAGAATGGCCATCCAGTAGTCGCTGCCGGAAAAGGCCATAAGCAATTGTATGCGATTTTTTTTGAGATAACGAGTCAACTTAAAACAGGATATTAAATCAAGCGCCCCATGAATATGACATCCGAATAACCTTACACCTGAGCCTTCAAGAAACCGCTGCAATTTCGAACCGTTAGGACAGCAATAGTGCATTTGGTATCCACGCTCCAGAAAAAGTTTTGCCATTCGGGCGCTGCGCATCTCCATGCCTCCCATTGCATATGATGTTAGCAAAAAAGCTATGTTAGACATTTTTTTTCATCTCTTTTATAACAATCTAAATATAACAAATTAAAATTCTTTTAGATCTTGCGTTTTTTTGGCGCCAATGATCACAAACGACCCAGCACCCTAACACTGTTTTGACTGAGCTTCAATTCCAGAGTCCGCCTGTTGACAGATAAAATAAATAAATTGTAAAGGGTTCACACTCTGTATGCGCTTGTTTGGGAAATATAAAATTTAGCAAAAAAGTGCCAGCGCGAGGCCAAAATGTCACAAATTTGAGATGAATAGCCGGTCTATTACTATTTGCCGGGAATTTGCGTCATTTTGGACCGTTCTCGCGCTTTTGCAGCCGGTTTAATAATTCCCAAACAGGCTCTAAAGAATAACTACAGAAAGAAAGGCTTCGCAATTCGTGAAAATACTGATAATCGCTGCGGATTTTCCACCATGGGACGGCGGCATTGCCCACGTCGCCTACGAATATGCCCGGCACTTTTCGCTTTTGGATCATCAGGTTACCGTGCTGGCGCCCAAATACGAAAACACCCAGGAATGGGACCGGCAACAACTATTTGAAATCCATCGCTATCGCAGCCACAAAGCCTTTGTAATGCACTATTGGCTACTCAGATTTAAGCTTTCGGCGCTGACGGGCCGCGCCAACTACGATTGGATTCTGTGTATGCGCTGGAATTTTGATGGTATTTCATTGATGCCCGTTCTAAAAAAAAATCCTGTAATTTTTCAATGGTATCATGGAGCCGAGTTGTTTGATAGGCATTTGGCGGATACAAAATGGTTAAAAAAACTAAACCGCCTTATGGAAAACGTTTCCGCCAACATAAGTGTCAGTGACTATACGGCCGGTTTGCTCTCTGAGCATTTTCCGGATTGCAAACGTAAGCACACAGTTCATTTGGGAGTGGATACCAACCGTTTCATTGCACCTGAGTCTACTGAAAAAGCCAAAGCAGCTTTAGGTTTAGCCGGGAAAAAGGTTATCCTTACCCTGGCAAGGATGGTACGGCGAAAAGGGCAGGAGCTGACGATAAAAAGCCTCAGGCACTTTAAAAAAACCTCAGATGTTGTTTACGTCATAGGCGGCAAGGGGGCCTATGAAACGGAGTTAAGACAATTGGCGCAGCAATTGAAAGTCATGGATCAAGTGCGCTTTGAGGGTTTTGTGCCTGAAGAGCAAAAAGTTGCCTATTACCAGGCATGCGATATCTTCGTTATGCCCTCCCGGTCGGAGGAAAACATTGGCGATGTGGAAGGATTCGGCCTGACCTACCTGGAAGCCAACGCCTGCGGCAAACCTGTTATTGGCGGAAATCAGGGAGGATGTATTGAAGCGGTTGAAAACGGTGTCAGCGGCTTTTTGGTTGATCCTGATTCGCCGGTTGAATTAGCACAGATGATCCAACGCCTTCTCAATGACCGGAATCTTTACCAGGCTCTGTCTATTGCAGGCCGTAAAAGAGCTGTAAAGGATTTTTCCTGGCAGGCAAGCTGCCGGAAACTCGAATCTGTTTACCGGGCCTGCAGGCAAAAGCCTAATGGGCTTTGAAGCGGTGACTGCTCCCCTACCTTCGTTTTTGAACAAAAGCGAAAAAGAAGTCATTTTTTCACGGGCGCGGTAAACTTAGGGTCTTGGAATATAGCTTATCTTTCTGATTTGTCCGATCCGTTGATCAGATATTTTCTCTGATTGATGATAATTTCTTCCAGCAGCCGCCGCTGGGCTTTCGACAGCTCACCATAGACTCCAAGCAGAGTAAGGATCATGCCAAAGGTTGCAAAAATCGAAAGCAGGATCAACGAGGGCAAGTAAGTCCGGAATGGATCGGGGGCATTTGCGATAAAGACCAGATAGAGATATCGAACGCCGAGCACGGTTGCGATGAAAAATGAGCTAAGGCTAGAGAGCAGAAAAAACGAACCGGGCCGATACAGGACGAACATGGAGACCATGGTTGCGCCGGACTTGAGAATATACTGAAAAATGTTGCTAAAGAGCCTTGAATCCCTGGTTTTGGGATTGATGTCAATATCCACGGATGTGACTTTCAATCCGCTGTTGCCTGCCTGGATCAGGGTTTCCATGCAATACGAAAAATTGGAGTGAACATAAAGCCGCATGCAAGCTTCCCTTGTAAACGCCCGAAAGCCGGACGCCGCGTCGCGTACCGTTGTTTTGGAGATTTTGCGCAGCACCCAGCTGCCAAGATGCTGCAGCCCTTTTTTGATAAAGCTGAATTCTGGATGGTTTGTTATGGGGCGGCATCCGATAACGATATCCGCCTTTTTTTCAAGAATCGGCTGGACAAGTTTCGCAATATCCTTGCCGCAATATTGGTTGTCGCCGTCTGTGTTAACGACAATATCGGCCCCAAGGGAAATGGCGTGGGCGATGCCTTTTGCAAAGGTTGATGCCAGCCCTTTATTGTAGTCTTGCCGGATCACATGGTGAACTCCGGCGCGTTCGGCGATTTGGTAGGTGCCATCTGTGCTGCCGTCATCAATGACAAGATATTCGATTGTATCAATGCCCTCAATGTTGACGGGCAGATCGCGCACGGTTTGTTCTATGGTTTCAGCCTCCCCATAACAAGGGATTTGGATAATCAGTTTCATGGTTTCTCACTCTGTGTCTATTGAGGGCGATTTTGGGGGGCGCCCATTGGTTCTTTTCATGGAATTTTTTTTAAACATGTAGCGGTTCAAAAAAGGCAGTCCGGCCAGAGCCGGAACAATGTAGCGCATGGTGCATAGAATTCCCAGGGCTGCGGCGGCGCCGGAGCTGAGGTAATCCTTTAAAAAATAGATTAGAGCCGCGTCGCGCGTGCCGATACCGGCATATGTCAGCGGCAGCAAGCCAGCGAAAATCGCCAGCGGGGTAAGGGCCAGGTGAGATCCAAAGGGCGCCGTTGCGTTGAGCATCCTGATAAAGAACCAGATTTGCACAAGGTGTAAGAACCATACGGCAATAGAGATGGCGGCCACTTTGAGCATGAGCGGTTTGTCCTTTTTAAGGAAAGTACACATGCTGATCCAGGAGTTGGCAAAGGTGTCAATTTTATTTTTAATTTTTCCCGGTGCGATTTTGTTCATGCTCTTGAGTATTAGCAGTGCAAAACGAGTTGAACCTATCATCAAAATTCCGCCAATCAATCCCATAAGCACCATGAAAGAAAGCACGAAGAATATCACATCGGTCTGTTTGTAAAAAATCAATCCCAACACGCACCAGAGGAGCAATGACAGAACGTCGCAGGCTTTCTCGTAGACCACGAGGCTTAGGGCCAGTGACAAATTTGTGCCTGCGGATTTTTGGGTCACAAAGTAGCCTTTGGCGATATCGCCCATCTTTGACGGAAGCACCATGTTCAGCGAGCTGCCCGCCAGCACCAGTTTCAGCGCTTCGGCATAGCTGATGCGGGCTTGATCAGGGGCGATGATCTTGAAGCGAAAGGCTGTGATCATGGTGGCGGGAATGAACATGGCGGCGCCTAATCCCATCCAGGTCAGCGAGCAGTGCCGGAAAATATCCACCATCTTGGAAAGATCAATTTTGTAAAAGATGATGGATAGAATTAAAAGGCTTACCGCCAGGGAGATTAGCTTCTTCATGGCAGATCCCTTTTGTATACCAGGTCTTGACCCGGACCGAGTTTGGATAACTTGCCGCTTAAATCAATTGCTGGGAACAGTTGCCCCGGATGGAAGGTGCGGCTCATGACAACGTATATGGATGTCTGGTCACAGCCAAGGCAGACGCTTTTAACCTGTTGCCAGTTGATGGAGCCAAGCTTGTCCTCCACCTGCCACTTTGTTTTGTTCCAGGTCAGGCGGCGCTTAAATCGAACGCTGGTCCTGACTTTGCCAGTGATTAGAAGTTTCTGCAGACCCTTGCGGACAAGGTTGGGAAAAAAACGGCCCAGGGTGAACATGATCACTCTCAGGATGATCATTTGGGACGAGGTCATCTGCCGCTGTTTGGCCCACCCCATTTGACCCCTGATGATAATGGTATCGCCGTCTGTTTCGATTTCATAATCATCGATCAGGTGGCTTACGGCATTTTTCGTTTTTTTGCCCTGTTGCATCACAATGGAAAGTCCGGTATCGGCGCAAACCAGTTTGTTGTCTTTGAAGAGTTTAAAGACGCCGCCTTTGTTCAGGGCAAGGTAAAGCTCTGTATCCTGCCGCCGGTCTATCAAAAGTTGGGCGTTTTTCAAAAACACCCTTTTTTTGGGAGTGAACTGATAGTTTCTTGTGGTATTGTATCCACGAAAGGTAAGAAAATGATCCCATAGGTGATGCCCTAAAATATGATCATCAGAATAGCACGGGGTCTGTTTGCTTTTCAGAGCCTGGGAAAACCTGTCGTTCATGTAAAGAGCCTCGGGTTTCCAGCGGCCTGCCAGTTCAAACCCGTAAGAAAAGTAATTGTTCGTGTTGCGGCTGCCGTATTCGCCCCCATAGGTCCCATCCGGGTGCATGCATTCCAGGGCAAGGTCAACGGCTTTTGAAACTGCGCGTTGCAATAACTGGTTGCCGGTGTCCAACTGGTGCAGCCAGGCCAGTAGCAGCACCGTAAGTGTATGGTACCCAGGGTCGAAACCCTCGTACTCCTGAAACCAGCCCTCTTCATTCTGCCAGGCGAGGACAAGCTCAAGGCGCTTGTTTTTCTGCCGCGACCAGCGATCAGTTTTCAACAGCCGTCCCAGCAGTTCAAGGCACAGGGTGATTAACGCCTGGTGGTTTGACAACTGGCCGCTTTCCATGTGATCGGCAAGCCAGTCCGCGCGTTTTGAAAAAAAGGCGACAAGTTCCGGATCATGAAATCCCATCAGCTTGTAGCTTTCCACAAAGGCCAGCACAGAGAAGGCCGCCGCTCCCGATGCCCGTTCAAAGGGGTAATAATCATCGCAGGACCCGTCCTTATGGGCGCTTTTTGCGGCAAAGGCCATGGCCGCGCGTACCCAGTCTTTCAGCACTCGTTTTTTATAATAGGGATTGCCGCTCGAGCCAGTGTCATAGGCCAGGGCCAGCGGGAAGATAAACTCCTGGGCCATGCCGCTGGGAAAATCGATGATTTTATAATGCCAGTAGTTGCGGTCGAAACAGCCATAGGTTGGGCTGTGGGGATTTCTGTCCAGCAAGGTGAATAATTTGGGGATGTCTTCCAGAGCCTTTTGCAGGAAGATATTTTTCTTTTCAGTTTGCATATCAGACCTTTTATCCTGATTTTCGAAAGCGGACATAATCAGCTATTTTGCATGCGTGGCCGGGATTTAGGAAATTCATACAGATAGGTTGACGCGCCCGCGTCAACGTATTGATCGATGCGCTTGCCATGCTTGTCTGCAGCTTTGAGAAAACGTGCTTCGTAGTCCACGCCCTTGAACTGTTTAGCATGTCCGAATATTAGCCAGACCCGGCCGGAAAGCTTGCGTATCTCTTTTCCGATGCTTTCCGGTGTGCAGTTGTTCCAGTCTGGACTTATGGTTAAACTCTTATACTCAAGCTGCAACTGATTTTGGTAGTAGGTAAACGTTTTCATTGCGTGGGCATAGATATAAAGTCTGTCGTTGTGTGTTTTATGATCTATAAGGTAGTTGACTACCGGTTTCATCTCTTCGTATTTGCGGGGTGTGATAATATGCTTGATGGTAAAGACGGTGGGCTCGGCAAGATTGGCGATGATCATAAAAATGCCGGCCCATTTGACCCAGCCATGCTTGAATTTCTTCGTCACAAGCCAGGTCAGGCAAAACGCGATGGGTGTGAAAAGAAAGATCACAGCATATTGAAGCAGCCTGTCTCTGAAAGGGTAAGTATGCAGGCCTGAAGCGATGAAATTGATCACCAATGGCAGTAGAATCAACAGCAAAAAACGTTTATCCTTTTGCCATAGCAAAACGCATCCGGCCAGGTACAGCGGGACCGAAATGATAGGATGACTTGTCCACAAGGGATTGCGGAAGACATAGGTCAAAAGAAAGTAATTTGTCTTTATATCTTCCAGGCTCCTTGGCCACAGAACGGCAAAACGATTGGTCCAGATGTCTGTCAGATTGTCATATTGGCCGCCTGATTTAAGCAGATAATATTGAATGGCGAAACTGGTTAGCCAGGTTAGCCCCATTATAATGATGGGCACTGCTGGACGCCACTGTCTGTTGCGTAACAAGCCGGTTAAATAGACTATGGTAATGGCCCCGAGCACGAATAGACTTGGAAAGGAAAACCAGACCGCTACAATGCCCGCAATAAACAGCGAAAAAAACCGTTTCCGGGAAATATCGGGCAGCTCTGAAGTCCAGGCCAGAATGACAAGCCCGAGGGCAATGGCCAAATCCGAGGCGTAGGGCTTGAGATTGTTGGCATAATAGAGCGGTTCTTTGATCACCGCCAGTTGGGCCGCGCAAAGTATGGCCGGCACTGTCCCCAGGGCGCGGTAAACAGCCACAAAGGCGAAAATTACAGCTACCGAACCGGCTATAAAGGGCAAAAACCGAAAAGCGTATTCATGGTTTCCAAAAACAAGGATGATCAGTTTTTCAATTACACAGAAACCAATGGGCGCTATCTGGTTCTGTTCCAAAGGGCCGAACAGTTGGCTTAAGTTCAAATTTACCAGGTTGTTGGCAAGGGCGGATTCATCGACATAAAACGAAATACCGGCCAGGTAGTTGCGTATTCTGGCTATCAAGCCCGCTAACAGGAAAAAAAACAACACTAGGTCCTCTGGTCTGCTCAGGCCAATACGGTCTACAAAAGGCGAAACGCGAAAAAGACATGGCTGTCTGGTAGTAGTAGTTGCTGTAGTTGTTGTCATAGTTTTTTCTTGAGATGTTGCTCACCTGATCCCTTATTTTAAAAAAGCCCAACTTTTCGAACTATAAAAAATATGTCGAGTTTACGGCTTGCTTTTCTTGATACAAATTCTGGGCCGGTAAAGATTTCAGCGATAAACCGTCACACCCTTGCAAAAAAGTTGAAACAATTATCACTATTGAATTAGATCAGCTATCATTAACTCAAAACCGGTTGCAAGTTTTCCGATTCAAAAAAAGCCAATCGCCGATTGCGAATCATCAATTTATTAGAAAGTAGTATTTTCTGAAAAGCTCTCTAACCTCATTAATCTCTCGTTGTGATTTTACACTAATAATTTCGATACTTTTAATTTTTAAACTTCGTTAAAAGCCTGACACTCTGAAAACGGATTCAAACACGGTGCAATAACGGATATTTTTCATCTTTCATCACCCTGGCTTTTTCTATTGTTTAAGTCCCGTAACATCATGTACCGGTAAAACACACCCACAAAGTTGGAAACCGCAACCAGGAGACCGGCTGCTCCGTCCATAAATCCAAATCTAAGAAAAAAGGTTTGCAAAAAGTTAAAGACTGCATGTGAAACCGCCGTCCATACAGTTGCTTTTTCCCCTTTTCGATACATTTCCCTGGACTGATGATAGGCATACCAGTAGGCGCGGTTGAGGAAATCTTCCGGCGAATGAAAAGAGTAATGGATCAGCGGATGGGTCAGTTTGATAATATTTGCCTTCACTTGCAGGGAGTCATGGATCACATCCGTACTAAAATGGGACTCGCCTTTACGAAAAACTCTTATTACCCAATCAGGCCACCATCCGCAATGGCGTATCCATTGCCCTTTATAAAAATTTTTCCTGCGCATGGCCATGGCGGCATGATTATCCTCTTTGATGTGCTTCAAAATCTCCCGGGCCAGTTCGGGTGAAACCCTCTCGTCAGCGTCAATAGAGACAATCCACGGCCCTTTGGCCAATTCGGCCGCCCGGTTTTTCTGGCGGCCCTGTCCGCGCCACTGCTCTACAAACACCTTATCCGTGTACTGTCTGGCAATGGACACAGTGTTGTCTTTGCTTCCGCTGTCGAGCACAACGACTTCATTTGCCCATGAAAGACTGTTTATGCAGTCCGCGATATTCGCTTCTTCATCCTTAGTGATAATTGTGGCGGAAATTTCCGAAAGTTCCTGATTCATTCCCTGTTCCTTTTTTCTGAAATGCAGCCCACTGCAGCCAGAAAAGAAAAATATCTATCATTTTGTCCATTGAGGAATTGTCTTGAACCCATTGCCGGGCGCGCTCCCCAAGCCGGAACCGTAAGGCTTGATCCTCAATTAATCGGATGATGGCTCGCTCAAGTGCCGCCTGATCGCCCTTTTCAATTAACAAACCGTTTTGGCCATCGGTAATGACCTCCCCCATACCACCGTCATTGGTGCAAATCACGGCACAGCCCAAACTCATGGCCTCTAAAACGGCATTTGAGGTGCCCTCTCCCCACAATACCGGCAAAGCGAGCATATCAATGCAACGGTACACATCCCCGACCTCTTCGGCAAAACCTTTAATATGAATCTGATCATTGGCATGACGTTCGAGCTGCTCTTGAAGCCCCCCCTGCCCTACCATCAGCATATGCAGATTCGAGTACTTGCCGGCAAGGGATTTAAACGCCGACAAGAGCAGCAGGCACCCTTTACGCTCCTCAAGACGGCCTACCATGCCGATCACAATGGCCTCTTCGGGAATGCCAAGATTTTTTCTCGGAGTATCGGATAAAGAAACAGGAGGGATCACTGCGTTGGGCAGCAATACAGGACAATTCAAGCCTTTTGCGTAGACATCTCTCAGCAGGTCCAAGCCAGCCTGAAAATTAGCGAAATTAACACGAACCGTCCACGAATGCAGCCATCGTTTTAACCAATCCACAGAAGGTTTAGCCGATACTCCCAGCCGTGTTACAATGGGCGTTCCGGACAAAAGTGAAAGATAATACGCATAACGATTTTCCTGGCTGCTCTGGGTTAAAATAAGTTCATAAGGGCCCTTTTCCCTGAAAGCGGACCATAACCTGAGAGGATTTCGGTAATTGACCGAATCCGCTTCAATCCCAAGTTTATTAAGTCTTTTTTGCAAAGGAGTTCCAGGGCTTACCAGAAATCTGACTTGATGACCATTTTTCCGGGCGCCTTGGGCCAGAAGGCAAGCCATTTTTTCGCCGCCCCCCCAGAATTTTTTAAAATTCAAAAATAAAAGCCGCATTTTTAGCTATAACAAACTCACTCTATAGTTTAATGTCTATCCACATATGTCTAAACCAGCATCGACTGGCGTTGTGATATACCAGCCATTTCAATAAACGTCAATTTTATCCAGCTCTTTTCTTGTCTTTCCATTTTTAAAGTTTTTTAATAGATAAAACCGGTTCTTTTTGTTATAGGACCAAACACGATGAAATATAATAATGAACAGGTCTATTCATGTTAGTGTCAAAAATATTTTCACTAATTAAATCCGCATCAAGCAAACCAATTGTTTGGATTATTTTTCTTGGATTTTCCCTGCGGCTTTACACCGCAATGATGCGAAGTGTTATCAATCCTGACGGTATTCATTACATTTACCAGGCCAAAGCGCTCTTTTACGCTGATTTTTCTTCTATACTAAGCTGTCAACTCACTTTCTTTTCGATACTACCCGTATTGATTGCCGCCGCCTTTAGTGTTGTCCGGGATTGGGTTATTGCCGGTCTATTAGTAAACGTTTTTTTAGGAACCGGCGCCACAATCAATATCTATTATATTCTCAGACGCTTTCAAGACACGTGTTTTGCAGCATTGACAACGCTTGTTTTCGTATTAATTCCGGCTTTTGTAGGACCAAGCGGGGATATTATGCGTGATCCTGCTTTTTGGTTTTTCACTACTACGGCAATTTTAATGTATGTACGCCACTGGGATATACAGGCGCACACAAAACGGTTCCGGTATGATTTGGCATTAAGTGCGCTTTTTTTACTTTTTGCTATTTGTACAAGAATTGAAGGATTCGTATTTATTGCCGTCTCATTTTTCTGTTTGATTTTCAGTAAAAGTGAAAAAAAAATACAGCGCATACTTTCGTTCATGTTACCCTTCCTATGTGCAGGTATCTTGGGAATCGTTTTGTTGACGGCATTCGATATAGAGTTAAAAAATGCTTTTCAGATAAATAAAATCAAAAAAGAGATCTTTTCCCTTTTCTCAAGCTATACGAAATTGAATGAACATCTCAAACTTTCCTCCTCTGAACAATCCGGGCAGCTAAGAGAAATGTTTTGCAGAATTCGGGAGATCCGGTGGTTATTGCCTGCCGGAGTGATTCTCAACAATTTAATTGAAGCCCTGTTTTATCTATACGCCCTGTTTTTTTTCCTTGGCTTTGCCGGTATCGGCAAGCGTATTAAAAAGGACCCTCGATTATGGTATTTTATCCTGCTTATGGCGGGCAGCGCTTTTACCGTTTACATTCATTTGTTTCAGACATGGCTAATTTATCATCGTTTTTTAGCAAGTTTGATTTTATCAGCCTGCGTTATCATCGGATTCGGAGTAGAAAAAATAACCAACCGCCTAAAAACGATAAAAGGCTGTGGACTCAAGGTTGCGGTCATATCCGTTGCAACCTTTATTCTCATCTTCGGGCTTTCAAAGAATCTACGGCCTAAAGAACAGGACAAAGCTGTCTATCGTCAGGCTGCCGAAATGATATCCAAAGAAAAAGCCGCTAACCAGGCAATACGTATCCTATCGGCAAAATCCTCCAAAGGCTATGAATGGATCTTTTTTTACGCAAACCGCCACTATCCCAAACCGCTTTGCGGGGAAAATTTTATGACCGAAATCCCGGATAATTATAACCAATTGATTGGTGTTCTGGATCAAGAAGAAATAGAATATGTGCTCTATGAAGAGCGCTACTGGCCCGCAAAGCGTCTAGACTTACTTGCGTCACCACTGAAAAAAGACTTTAAATTACTCGGAACCTGGCAGCATCCTGACAGCAAATCGATAAAGCTTTTCCAAAGATTGCCAAAAAATCCGTCCTAAAGCAGTGAATTGGAAACGGACATCAGAAGGCGAGAAACTCACCCAGAAGCCTCTCCAATATAACATCATCATCGACATGATAGGCGTGCTGCCGTAATTTATCCTGACTGAATTTGGGACTTTCTATCAACTTAATCAGTCCGGTAAAAGCGCTTCGAACATTTTCGGCCGTCATGGGAGTTTTTAAAATAATACCATTTTCACCATGACTTACGAAATCTTGATAACCGGTCGTATCACTGAGCAAAACAGGCAGGCCCATAGCGTGGCCTTCAGCGCTGGCGCCTCCGAAAGGATCATAGTAGGACGGTAAAATCAATGCTTTGCAAAACGTTGCAAACCTCCAGCCCTGGGGCTGTGGTCCTAAAAAATGAACCCGCTGTTTTACCCCCAGTTTATCGGCAAGCCGGACATACGCAAAAGGCGACCCCTTGCCCACCACCACCAGATGATAGGACGACGGCATCCATCGAAGGCCCTGAATGGCGATATCCAAACCTTTTCTTTCAAAACCGCTTCCAAGGAATAGAACAGGGCGCCAATCAGGATCGATATTATACTTTCGGCGCATTTGTGCGCCGATTTCGGCGCGGCGCCGATAAATATCCTCCATTTCCTTCCAACGTATGCCGCTGTGAATGACCACAAGTTTTTCCGGGGATACTTTGTAATCATTACAGATATCGGTGCGCACCATGTTAGAATTGCATCGTACTTTTTGCAGCAGGGGATTTTCAAATCCCCTTCTTTCCAGATAAAGCTGGTAACGGTGAAACGGACTTAATTTGCGAAAAAGACGCTGCAGCGGCGGCGAATAGTTATTTCTTATTTTTAAAAACGTTTTATGTGTACCGCCCCCGGCATGCAAATGGGTAAAACGAGTAACTTTGTCCAGAGACAAAATACAGTCAAAATTCGATTGAGATAGATACTGGTTCACAGCCTTATTAAAAGACCACGCCTGGTGCAACCGGTGGGTACTATGAACACCGAGATGAACAACACTCAGGTTTGGATCGTTGATGGGCCATTGCTGATTCGGCAAGGTTAACACAAAAACCTTTATCTTTTTTTGCAGCAATCCTTTAGCTAATCCTATCGTGACCCTTTCAACTCCACCGTAGGGTGTATACGTGCTTCTAACCAGGGCTATTTTTCCTGAATTGGTCATACTTGTTTCTTGTTTACCGTTGAGCTGCGTTGCTGTTATTGTACAGTCCGTGTCCATCCATAAATGGCCAATTTGCCCGATATCTTCTTTGTACTAATTTGTACTGAAAAATTTTATCCTCGCAGTATCAATGCCTGGGCAGATTAATCAGATGCCTGTAGTAACAATTTTTCGCACGCATTTATTTCGAACAAATGTTCCTATTTCGCCGATGGACACTATTTACGAACAACCTTTTTCAGTTGATGCTCCACAAAACTGCGCCAATGCTCCATATCCTGTCTGAACTCAATTGTCACGCCCATGACAATCAGCGGCAAAGGCCATCTGCTCCCCTTGGCGAAACGCACATAATCCTTATCGGTTGTTATCAGGCAAGCCGCCCCTGAATGCCGGGCTTTTTTGCAAATGACGGCTGCGTCTTTTGCGCTATAGCAATGATGGTCATCGAAGGCCATTGTTCCGGCGAGTTTTCCGCCAAACAGTTTTATCGATTCCCAAAAGCGGGAATTATCCGCGAGTCCTGAAAAAGCAAATAGCGGCTTGTCCAGCCAATCCCGGCCTCCTGAGTGGTTATTGCCAAAACTGATCATATCCGGGCAATCTGTTTGGGGCCGGACCACACCAGCGATCCGGCTTTTATGATAAGCTCTGAACACAGGCTTATTTGCCGACAATCGTAGTAATTTTGAACAATCTTGAGCATGCATCGCGTCTGATCTGGTCAAGACGATTGCGTCTGCGCGTTGTAAAGCGGATATGGGTTCGCGCAAACTGCCGCGTGGCAGCAAACAGCAATTGCCAAAGGGACGCCGGGCATCCATTAATAAAACATTCACATCGCGATGAAGCTGCATATGCTGATACCCATCATCCAACAACAGGATGTCAGGCTTGAATTTACCAATGGCGAGTTTTCCGGCGTCCACGCGTCTGCGACCAATAACCACAGGTGTTCCCTGTTGCAAAGCCGCCATAAGGTAAGGTTCATCACCTGCTTGGCACACATCCGTCAATAGCGACCGGCCATCACTTACCAGCCTGGCCGACCGGTTGTTTTTGCTTTTATATCCTCTACTTATAATTACAGCCCTATATCCCATACGCTTGGCCAGCTCGGCCAAATAAATCGTCATAGGTGTCTTGCCCGTTCCGCCGGTGGTCAGGTTCCCTACGCTGATAACCGCACAGGGCAATTTAACAGGTCTAATCCAATGATGACGGTATAATGCCTGCCGTGCCCGGACAGCCGAACCATAAAGCAATGATCCTGCCCAAAGCCCTGTAGACAATGAAAAAAATGGAAAACGTTCATGACTGGACATGACATGATGGATCCTGTTTTTTAAATTTTTATCCACTCAATTTTCTGCCCCCTCTATCCAGATCCCCTAATCTCCAATTCCAAAACAGGATAATGTTCTTTTAACGACTCCCTTTTGGGAAATATAAACTTCATATGCCCTGCGCCCCATATCCCGCGCCAAGGCCTGGTTTTCCAATAAATATCCTATCACTTGAACCATTTCTTGAGCGCAATGAATTGTTTTAGCAGCTCCTGATTCGGTAAGCCATGCAGCGATCTGAAAAAAATCGCGCATATCCGGTCCAAAAACAACGGGTTTGCTGCACGCGGCCGGTTCCAGCGGATTATGCCCCCCAAACGGCGCCAGGCTGCCGCCTACAAAGCAGATGCTGGCTAAAGGATACAAATTTTTCAATACCCCCAGAGAATCAACCACAATCACCCGGGCTCCGGGCATTGATAAAGTCCGGGTCATAGTGGAAAGGCAACTTGCACTGACCGCCCCGGCTTTGCATAAGGCAAGAATTTGATCAGCTCGCCGGGGATTACGCGGGGCGATGATCAGCATTATGTTTGTATGCTTTTGACTTAACTTTAAAAAGCCATCGAGCAGTATCTCTTCTTCGCCTTGGTGGGTGCTGCCGGCCACTATCACGTGATGCCGTTTACCGATTCCTAATTTACGGCGCAGCTTGCCGGTCTCATCAAGGGACTGGGCCTGAAAAGAAGCATCGAATTTAATATTGCCAAGGACACGGATATTTTCCGGTTCGATCCCCAATTTAATGAACCGTCTCTTGTCAAGATCAGTTTGCACACTGATCATTTTAAAGGTGGAAAACACTGGTTTTACAAAAAGTTTCACCCTTTTATAGGCTTTCCAGGTGCTATCGGAAATTCGGATATTAGCCAAAAAAACAGGAATCTTTCTGCGCGACATTTCCCATTGAAAATTGGGCCAAATATCCGTTTCGATAAGTATCACGGCATCCGGTTTTATTTTTGCTACAATTTTACGGACCGGCCAAAGCAAATCATAAGGAAAATAGATTAGACGCACTGCCTTATTCTTGAAAAGCCTTTGTGCCGTTTGAAAACCGGTATGGGTAGATGCGCTAACCACAATGTTGCCGAACCTGCCCGATCGTTTTAGATGCTCAACCACAGGTTCAGCCGCTGTAACCTCTCCCACCGAAAGCGCATGCACCCATATGACAGGTGTTTTAACGGTATCCGGCTTTTCGGATTCCCAATCATACCGGCGGCAAAAAAATCGCTGAAAAAAAGTATACCTGCGTTTGGGGACGGCAAAAATAAAAGCAATGATCACTGGCAAGAAAAAAAAGACAACGGCAATGAACAGCAGATTGTAACTTAACAGCAACAAAACGATCAGCAAGATTTTCGGCAGTCTATTCATAACCAATTGTCACAGCCTATTGAGCATGAAAAACAAGAACAAGACCAAAGCATGTAAAAAGGATGTTGGCCAACCAGGAAGCAATGAACGGCGGCAACAGTCCGGCATTACCCAAAGAGTTGCAAAAACTAAAAAATATCCAATAAATAAAGACAATTCCAAGGCCGTAAACAATTCCGGAGACCATACCTTCGCGCTTGCTTCCGCGAGCGGCAATCCCAAGCCCGATAACTGCCATGACAAGGCAACTGAAAGGAAAAGCGATCTTGGCGTACAAATCCACTTTATAAATAGAGGCGTCATAGCCGTCTTCTTCAACCCGTTTAATTTGCCTGGAAAGATCTCTTATACTCATTTCGCTGGAATGGGGCGCGGCTTCTGCAACGTTATCCAAAGTTAAACCCAGGTTGTATATTTTTTGAGGAAAAATTTTTACACCATACCTGTTACGTTCATCATAATAGAGCTGTTCGATAACCTTTTCTAAAATCCAGCGGCCGTCCTTAAATTGCCCGGACTGTGCATCCAGTCGCCGAATCAGGCGAAAATTAGAATCAAATTCATTATATGTAAAACCTTGAGCTGTTTTTGTTCCGGGATGAAAAAGCTTAAAATGGTAAATAGCCTTGCCCTTTTTAAGCC
Source organism: Desulfobacteraceae bacterium (assembly GCA_024230435.1). GTDB lineage: Bacteria > Desulfobacterota > Desulfobacteria > Desulfobacterales > Desulfosarcinaceae > UBA2230. The sequence continues at coordinate 28,464 of JAAERL010000611.1, read as the reverse complement.
ACATATCGTTTCGGCGTGTTGTCGCCAGGGTTTTCTTTTTAACGTCCTTTAGCAAAACCCTATTGGACTGCATTGTTGTATAAGGGGATAGGAATTCCGAATTCAAAAAAAGGCAAAGCCCTATGACAATCCCGAATTTCAAAGCCGGTCCCAATAAAGTGATACAATTAATCCCGCTGCTGCGAAGCGCAATCAGCTCATTATTTTTATTCATTAGACCAAATGTGATCAATGAGGCCAAAAGCACACCCACGGGTGCAATCTGGGCAACGATAAATGGAATTTTGTACGCAAGAAAAATCAGCACCCGGAATGTTGGGGCGCCCGCTTCAATAAAATCATCGACTTTTTCAATAAAGTCCACCACCAAGTATATGCCAACGACAGCCACCAAAATGATGCAGAACTGTTTTAGTATCTCAACCGTAATATATTTTTCCAATAAATTCATAATGGTCTTTAAATAGATGGTATTGAGTTACCACGCTGGTCCGACCGGCGCGGCTCTTTTAATGTCCATCGGCGCAACAGCGCAAATCATCCATTTATGAATGAGCGCAATTTTATCTTGAGCCATTGCAAAATCACGTCAACGTCCAGCTTGGGCAATTGCTTTTCCTCAGATGCCCGCTTGAGCAAAATCAATCCTATAAGAAGGGTAACCAAATTAGGCAGCCACATACCAATAACCGGCGGATAAACCCCAGCTTCACCGAACACCCATCCGGCCGAAAGCATTATGTAATATAAAAAAAAGAATACTAATCCAAGAACAATTCCCTTGGATCTTTTGGAAATGCGCATCTGCACCCCCAATGGCAATCCTATCAGGGCTAATAAAATACAGGCGGAAGGCAGTGCAAATTTTTGGTGCCACTCCATAAGCGTCAAATAATATTGATCATTCTTTTCAACAACACTTTCAATATGCTCTTTGAGCTCCCAAAGGCTCATTTCTTCTTCATCTTTAGGGCCAATACCTATCTTTTTCAAATGTTTACCAAGATCAATATAAAAACTGTTTTTGTCAAAAGTGATTGGATCGGCTTTGTATCTTTTTACATCGACATGATGGATACTGCCATCAAATAACTGAAAACGCAGTGCCTGGTTCTTATAATCCCACACCAGCTGTCCGTATCTTGCTGTAATGGTTGTTGTCAGTTTGGTGGACCGGCGATCCTCGATAAAAATATGCTTCATGGATTTAGTCTTGGAATTAATTTCATGGGCATATAGCATAAGACCCTCAAAATCATTAATAAATTGGCGAGGTTTAAGTCCCGCATCCATATGAGCCGTAACCATTTCCGTTATCAGGCTTTTAAATGCCATTTTGCCCATTGGCAAACCTATGATAGCTAAATAGGCTGTTAATAAAGTGCCAAACAAACCAAAAACCAGGACAGGCGGTAAAAGATAGTACAGGCTCACGCCTGAAGCTTTCAATGCAATAATCTCCCTGTCCGCTGACATACGCAGAAACGTTAACAAAGTCGCAATCATAACAGACATGGGAACTACAAATTGAAGAAAATATGGCATTTGAAAAACAATCAGGCACATAATATTATATAGTCCGATACCGTAACTCACAATATGTTTGGTAAGCTCGGGCAATGTGAGCATCGCAAAAATTAAGATAAAAAATACCAATGTGACGCTAAATAGCCCAAAAAGCTCTTTGAGAATATGACGATGAATTATGGCCTTCATAAACCTATTATTTAATGTTAGGAGCGTGGAAGATTCAAATATCCGGGAATTGAGCCTGATTTGGATTCGTTTTCAAGTCTCTTTAATGGGTGCATGCGCGTTGTCAGCACACATTGGAGCAATACAAAAAATGAATTCAAAGACGAGCAGGATTGTAAGATTTGCATATTCCACGACTCTTGATTATAAAAGTTATTATCAATTCTCCTAAAAATAGCAGCCTACTCTATTTTCTTTAGTGCATAAAGTCAACTAAGCATTGGATAAATTTGAAACAAAACCTTGACATAAGCCTGTTAAATAGGGTACCTGAGTTTGTTTACCTGCGAAAGCAGAATTTGAGAATCTGGTTGACGGGTGAGGGTACTTTATGACTTAGTACCGGTGAACCCGTTTTTTGCATTAAGGGCTTGGAAAATGGAAACAGATAAACACGTTGATCTTCTTGAAAACAGAAAACAAAAAATAATACAATTACGGGCAGATGGCACAAACCCCTATCCTAGCGGATTTCAGGTTGAGCACACAATAGGTGAAATCCGTTCAATTATTGAATCACACAATCAGGCCTCCGAAATACCGGGGCCTTTTACGATGGCCGGCCGCATCATGGCTGTCAATAATTTTGGAAAATCCTCTTTTATCCGATTCCGGGATCGTTCTGGCCAAATGCAGGCCTATATCCGCAAAGACAAAGTAGGCGCTTCGGACTACGCGTTATTTAAAAAATTAGATATTGGTGATTTCATTGGGATTTCAGGCAGCATGTTTCAAACAAAAACAGGTGAGTGGACCCTGCTGGCCGGACGCCTTGAGCTACTTAGCAAGGCTGTGCGTCCTTTGCCGGAAAAATATCACAAATTGAAAGATCCTGAAAAAAGATATCGCCAGCGTTATGTTGACTTGATCATGAATGAGGATACCCGGCGAATCTTCAAAATGCGCAGCCAGATGATACAAGCCGTCAGGCAGTTTTTTATCGACCATGATTTTATGGAAGTTGAAACGCCGATGATGCAACCCATTGCCGGAGGAGCCGAGGCAACGCCGTTTGCGACCCACCATAATGCATTAAATATGGATCTTTACTTGAGAATTGCCCCGGAGCTTTATCTGAAACGTCTTGTTGTAGGCGGTTTTGAACGTGTTTTTGAAATAAATCGCAATTTCAGAAATGAGGGAATCTCAACACAACACAATCCCGAATTCACAATGCTCGAATTTTATCAGGCATATGCGACGTACCATGATCTGATGACGCTGACCGAAAAGTTGTTTGCCCAGGTTGCCACTGACGTACTGGGCGAAAATAAATTCACTTTTCAAGGTCATGAAATTGATCTGGGGCAACCCTGGAAGCAAATGACCATAGCGCAGGCCTTGGAAAATATGGGAGGTGTTCCGCCTGAATTACTGGACAATCATCAAGGCTTGCTCGAATTTGCCGCGCAAAAGAACATTCAACTCACAAAAACCAACCGCTTAGGTAAAGTTATCACTAAATTATTTGATATCCTGGTTGAACCGCAACTTATTCAGCCAACCTTTATTACCGGTTATCCCGTGGAAGTATCTCCACTGTCCCGGCGAAGTGAAACCGAACCTGAGATTACGGAAAGATTTGAATTATTTATTGCTGGATTCGAGATTGCCAACGGTTTCTCAGAGTTAAACGACCCTGAAGATCAGCGCAGCCGGTTTGAGCAGCAAGTAGCAGACCGCAAAGAAGGTAATTTTGAGGCTCACCTGATGGATGAAGATTATGTTGAAGCTTTGGAATATGGTATGCCGCCCACAGCAGGGCAAGGCATCGGCATCGACCGGCTTGCGATGCTTTTAACCGATTCGGCATCCATACGTGAGGTCATCCTTTTTCCGCATATGAAGCCTAAAACGCTATAGGACCGCTTTGGAAAAAAACAATGCCATTGCAAATGTAAACATAAGCGCTAAAGGTCGCGGAAGATGCGAATATACCTATCTTGCTTGTCCTTAAATTTGTTTTCTGTGTTGCGTCAATGTGCACAGACGATTATTATGCACCCATCGACGCGCCGTGAAAACAGATCCAAATCCGGGACAGTGCCCGATGAGCAGCATTTTCCACAAACCTTAAAAAGGAGCCGATGACTTTCGAACTCTTTATAAGCCGGCGTTATTTCAAAGCCAACCCAAGACAGACGATTATCGCCCTGATTTCCATGCTTGGCATTATCGGAGTCACCATTGGCGTAACAGCCCTTATTGTCGTTATTGCTGTAATGGGAGGATTTGAATCGGATCTTAAATCTCGCATATTAGGCATTGAGCCTCATCTGGTCATCGAGCAAACAAATGATCGGCCTTTGACCAATTATGACGAATTGATCCGCAGGGCTAATCAAACAAAAGGCGTTCTTGCCGCCTGGCCTTTGATTTCGTTTCAAGCAATGCTGCGCGCAAATTCACGTATTTCAGGGGCCCTGATTAAGGGTGTAGACCCTGACATGGCTAAAAAAGGACTGCATATCAAGAATTTGCAATCCCTTAAAACCGATAAAACGAATTTTGTTCAAGGCCGGTCCATTTCACCTATTGTTCTAGGAAAAGATCTGGCGCGCATATTGAGCCTGGAAAAGGGAGATACGCTTTTTGTTGTTTCGCCCCGCGGAGCATTGGCGCCGATGGGATTTGTTCCTTACATGAGACGTTTTCTTGTTACCGGCTTTTTTGAAACGGGGATGTACGAATACGACAGCTATCTTGCTTTTGTGACGCTGCAGGACGCCCGGGCGCTTTCGCGAATGAAAAAAAATGCTGCGGCCGCCGTAGAAATACGTGTCAAAGACATTTTCCAGACGGCGCATATTGGCAAATCCATTCTATCAGGCTTATCTGCTTCCCAATTTCGCATGAAAGACTGGAAGGCTTTAAATCGCAACCTTTTCTCCGCCCTGAAGCTGGAAAAAACTGCTATGTTCATCACCCTTACCCTGATTATTTTAGTGGCCACTTTCAGCATCACAAGCGCACAAATTATGATGGTTCTGGAAAAAACCAGGGACATTGCCGTTCTTATGACTCTTGGGACCACGGTAAATCGCATCAAAAGAATTTTCATGATGCAGGGATTGTTTATCGGCATTACCGGAACCACAGGCGGGGTCATTTTTGGAACAGGAATCTGCCTTTTGCAGATCCACTATAAGCTGATAAGGCTGCCCGGAGATGTATTTTACATAACCGCGCTTCCGGTTCATCTGCAGTTTACTGATGTTATTCTTGTTGCGTTTTCCACTTTACTCATTTGTTTTGCAGCAACACTTTACCCGGCCCATAAAGCCGCACACCTTAATCCTGTGGAGGCTATCCGTTATGGTTAAGACAAACAACAAAACGGACCAGGCAACCACAGAAAACACATGGGCCTTTTTGCTGGAGGCCAAAAGCTTGTATAAAAGCTTTTCGGGTACGAAAGCACGGTTTGAAGTTCTTAAAAAACTTGATTTTAGAATCAAAAAGCAAGAAACGGTTGCAATCGTCGGAGCATCCGGGATTGGCAAATCAACTCTGCTTCACATTCTGGGAACATTGGACCGGCCTGACCAAGGCCTGCTCCTTTTTCAAAATGAAGATGTGCTTGACTACGACAGTCTTCAATTGGCACGCTTTCGCAATCGGTCCATGGGCTTTGTTTTTCAATTTCACCATCTTTTACCGGAATTTTCAGCGCTGGAAAATGCCATGATGCCCGCCTTGATACAAGGTCTGGACAAACAAACGGCTGCACAATTGGCTGAAAAAATACTGGTCCGTGTCGGATTGGCCGACAGATTGGACGAAAAAGCCACTGAGTTATCCGGTGGTGAACAGCAGCGGGTGGCCCTGGCGCGGGCACTAGTCTTAAAGCCTGCCATCTTGCTGGCTGATGAACCCACGGGTAACCTTGACAAAAAAAACAGTGAACAAATTCACGATTTACTAATGGAGCTTAATCAGGAAATGGGCATGGCCGTTGTGGTTGTAACCCATAATCTGGCTTTGGCTTCTTATATGGCGCGCGAAGCCACGATTGCCGACGGCCGATTAGATTATCTGCGTTAATTGACCATATACAGCAATGAGAACTGAAGAAAAATGATACGAAAAATAAACTTTACAAAATGTTTGTTGACCTTTGGTGTGGTGATACTTTTGGTATCAACGTTGACGCCTTTGCCAGCCAATGCCAAAGAAGCGGTAAACGTGGCCGTGCTTCCTTTCACCATAAACGCAAAAAAGAATCTGAGCTATCTCAAACCACAGATAGCAGAGGTGCTTAGCGGCCACCTGGAAAAAGAAGGCGCATCAATCGTCCGTATAATAGACTTCAACACCATTACGGTGCCTGAATTACAGGATTCCAAATCAGCCGCCGGTATCGGCCGCAAATTGGGCGCCAATCAGGTCGTTTGGGGAAGTTTTACGCTGATTGAAGATCGTTTCATTCTTAATGCCCGGCTTACAAATACGAAAGATACCGGCAAAGCTTCTGCTTTCAGCATTAAGGGCAAGTCCCTGGAAAATCTTCTTGGCGTCTTAAAAGTTCTGGCCAATAAAATCAACTTAAAATTATTCGAATACGACACCATAGCCGATATTAAAATTCAGGGTAACAGGCGAATTGAATCTGATGCGATATTGAGAGTTGTTCAATCGAAAGTTAACGGAATCTTCAAAAAAGAGACATTATCTAAAGATATTCGAAATATATTCGCCATGGGCTATTTCGATAATGTCCGCGTGGAATCCGCCTCTGCCCAAAAGGGAAAAATAATTACCTTCCATGTGGAGGAAAAACCGACCATCCGCCGAATCAAGCTTAAGGGCAACCTGAAATATAAGGATGAAGAGATTAAGGAAAATCTCACCATCACCACCGGCTCAATCCTGAATATTTTTAAAATAAGAAATAATATTGTTCTGATAGAAGAACTTTACAAAGAAAAAAATTATCATAAGATCAAAATAAAATATAACGTACTGCCTCTAAAAAACAATCAGGCTGACCTGGAATTCGTCATTGATGAAGGCCCGAAACTTTATGTCACCAAAATCGTTTTTGACGGCAATAAGGCGTTCGACAGAAAAAAACTTCTCAAAGAAATAAAGACCTCCGAAAAAGGTTTTTTCTATTGGATCAGCAGCTCGGGAGATTTGGACCGTACAACATTGGACCAGGATATGGCCAAGTTGAACGCTTTTTATCATAATCAGGGATTTATCCGTTCCCGTATTGCCGATCCGGCGGTGAACATTCTAACCGAACACATTCAAATCACGATCAAAATAAATGAAGGGCCTCAATTCAAAGTCGGCGAAGTAAAAATTGAAGGCGATTTGATCAAAAAAAAGCAGGTTTTGCTCCAAGAGTTAAGCATCACTGAGGAGACCTATTTTAGCCGCGAAAAAATAAGAAACGATATCAATACATTATCAGATATTTACGGCGACCACGGTTATGCCCACGCAGACATTCGGCCCCTTATTGAAGAGAACGAAAAAAACCTTGCGGTCGATATCCGTTTTGTAATCGATAAAAAACAAAAAGTTTACCTGGAAAACATCATTATCAGCGGTAATACGCGAACGCGGGACAAGGTCATCCGCCGCCTGCTCAGGGTCCAGGAACAGGGGCTTTTCAAAGCAGCCTCCATTAAACGCAGTATCCGCAGCCTGCTGCGGCTGGATTACTTTGAAGACATCAAGGTCAACCATATCAAGGGCAGTTCGGAAGACAAAATGTCTTTAAAAATTGATGTTACTGAGAAACCTACAGGAACTTTCAGCTTTGGCGCGGGTTATAGCTCTGAAGAAAGTATCTTTTTAATGGCTTCAATTGCTCAGCGTAATTTCCTGGGCAGAGGTCAAACGCTTCAGCTTAGCGGAAAAGTTGGATCCTCAACCAGAGAATTCGTACTCAGGTTTACCGAGCCATGGTTTATGGATAGCCGGTTGAGTGTTACCGGTGAAGCGTATAATTTAGAAAAAGATTATACCTATTACGACAGGGATTCTTATGGCGCGCTTGTACGTTTCGGATATCCGGTTTTTGATTATACGCGAGCGTATATGGGCTACAATTACGAATTAAACGATATAGCGATCGATGATTATGACGAGGCCCCGGACGACATGATTTTTCTTGAGGGCACTAATCTGACCAGCAAGGCCCAATTTTCCCTGGAATACGATTCAAGGGACCGGCGATTTAACCCCACTGAAGGCTCTAAACACAGGGCTCTATTCGAATATGCCGGCTTGGGCGGCAAAATCGGGTATAACAAGTACATCCTCAATACAGGATCGTATTATCCCATATACAAAGGAATTGTGGGATATGCCCATGCCAAAACCGGATATGTTCATGCAAACGATAGAGATAAATATCTCCCGGATTATGAAAAATTTGAGCTTGGAGGCATCAATAGCCTGCGCGGATTTGATTCTGTTAATATAGAGAAAGATGGTAAGGAATATGGCGGTCACAAAATGGTACAGTTTAATCTTGAACTGATCGTGCCCTTGTATGAAAAACTCGGCCTTATGGGGGTTGTGTTTTATGATACAGGCAATGTATATGATGACAACATTGATTTTTCGGATATGCGTCAAAGCGCCGGAGGCGGGTTCCGCTGGTATTCTCCCCTGGCGCCGATTCGTATAGAATATGGCCATATACTGGACCGACGTGAGGATGAAAGCAGCGGACGCTGGGAATTCACGGTCGGTGGAGAATTCTAAAGACACATAATACTAAAAAACACAAAAAATGTTTATGGATATTAAGGGAGGCAGAATGCATTTACGCAAGATAGGTTTCATTGTTTTCATTACTTTTATTTTTAGCATGGTTTGGATTCCACATGGATTTTGTGCGGATGTCGCCAAAATAGGTATTATAAATTTTCAAAAAATCTTTGACAATTCAAATGCTGGAAAAACAGCTAAAAAAGAAATTAATAAAGAAGGCCAGCGTATGGAAGCTGAGCTTAAAAAGCATGGAGACGAGATTAAAAAGCTTAAAGAGACGCTGGAACGTGATCAGTCAGTTATGAGCAAAGATGCCAATGACGAAAAAAAATGGCAATTAAACCGCAAATTGGATGACGCCAAAGCCCTGAAACGCAAGTATGACCGGAAAATCCAGGAGCTTCAAATGCGCCTTGTAAACTCTGTTCGTAAGGATGTCCTGCAACTGGTTAAGGACTACGGCAAAAAACATGGCTTTTTATTAATCCTTGAAGACATCAATACGGTTTATGCGCCGCCCAGCCTGGACGTGACCGATCAAATCATCAAAATCTATAACGAAAACCCGCCAAAGAAAAAATAGAAACGATAATCATGGAATTCACCCTTAAAAAAATAGCCGAATTTGTTTCGGGAAAGCTGACCGGCGATCCGGATTTAGTTATCGGGGGGGCCGCCCCTTTTGAGGCGGCAGATCATCACCAAATAACCTTTGTCGAAAAAAAATCTCTACTGACCGATCTTTCCCGGACAAAAGCGGCTGCCGTTATCATACCGTCAGGTACAAATCTAACGGAAACGAACTTAATCCATGCAGATAATCCCCGGTTAGCCTTTGCCAAGGTTCTGGCATTATTTCAGCCTTTTAAAAAACCTGCCGGGGAAATTCATCCTTCCGCTGTTATTGGCGATGGGGTTACAAAGGGTAAGGATGTTTTCATTGGTCCCGGAGTAGTCATCGGGAACAAGGTTGTTTTAGGTGATGGCGTTGTTCTGTATTCCAATACGGTTATCGGTAACGATGTTGTTATTGGTAACGATAGTGTTATTTACCCGAATGCCTCCATCTTGGACGGATCTATCATTGGACAGCGCGTCATTATTCATTCAGGCGCTGTAATCGGCAGTGACGGGTATGGTTTTGTTAAAGATTCCGGCCGTTGCTTTAAAATTCCCCAAACAGGTATCGTACAAATTGATGATGATGTGGAAATCGGCGCAAACTGCACTATCGATCGCGCCACCTTTGGCCGCACATGGATAAAAACCGGTGTTAAAATGGATAATCTTGTGCATATTGCCCATAACGTCGTCATTGGAGAAAACTCCCTCATTATTGCCCAAGTCGGTATAGCAGGAAGCGTAACTATAGGACGGGATACTATTATTGCCGGTCAGGCGGGCATTGGCGACCATCTCACAATAGGAGACGGAACCATCGTCGGCCCACGAACAGGAGTTGCTCAATCGCTGCCCGAAAAACAAGTTGTGTCAGGCTCAATGCTGGCCATGGCGCATTCAACTTGGCTCAGAACAAGCAAATTATTACCAAAGCTTCCAGAGTTGAAAAAGAAAATAGATCAGTTGGAAAACAAATTGAAAGCTTTGGGAAATACATAGTCTTTATCCGCAAATAACGGATAAAGAGTAAGATCAAGGCGTGCGAAAAATTTTACCACAGGCATATGAAGATAAAATTTTTGAGCACAACGAAGATATCGTAAGAATTAGCCATTTATGGATGGATATTATATAGTGCCTGTCCAAAAATGGATTGGGGCTAAGCGGAGTATCTTTGACCAGAAATAAGAAGTGTAACTGTTTTTTCCTAAAACTGCCCTCACCGTTACGCAAGTGTATGTAAATTTCGCCCTTATGGAAATAGGTAAATTTAGCTCAATTTTGATAAGACAGCTTTTTTCGTACTCCATAATAAATTGATATTTCCGAATAGGGGCCAATAAGGAGAAGCACATGTTCGAGCAATTGGACGTTGTTGAAATTATGAATAATTTACCCCACCGGTACCCTTTCCTTTTAGTGGATCGCATTCTTAACCTGGAACCGGGAAAATCCGTTACCGGATTAAAAAACGTTACCATGAATGAGCCTTTTTTTAGGGGGCATTTCCCTAAAAAACCCATCATGCCGGGCGTGCTGATTGTAGAAGCCATGGCCCAGACCGCCGGAGTATTGGCGGTTAAAACCATGGCAGAAGAAGGCTCCGGGGTATTGATGTATTTTATGGGAATGGATAATGTAAAATTTAGAAAACAGGTTGTTCCCGGAGATCAACTCATTATGGAATTGGAAATTATCAAACAACGTTCAAAAATTATGAAATTTACAGGTCTTGCCAAAGTTGATGAACAAGTAGCTGTTGAAGCACAACTGATGGCAACTATAGAGGTTTAAGATATGATAGACAAAACCGTCATTATCAGCTCCAAAGCCAAAATCGAAAATGACGTCACCATTGGCCCATATTCGGTCATCGGTGATCATGTTGTCATAAAAAAAGGCTCTGTCATCGGTCCTCATGTAGTTGTCGACCCGTTTGTAGAAATCGGCAGTAATTGCCATATTTTTCAGTATGCTGCAATCGGCGCTTCGCCCCAATCCCTTAAATTCAAAGGGGAGCGTTCCAAAGTTGTCATTGGGGACAATTGCCATATCCGTGAATTTGTCACCATTCACCGTGGCACGGAATTCGGCGGGGGAGTAACCAAAATCGGAAACAACTGCTTTCTCATGGCCTATACCCATGTTGCCCATGACTGTATCGTTGGTAATCAGGTGGTTATGGCTAACAATGCGACGCTGGCCGGTCATATTAGCATTGGAAATCATGCTACGGTCGGCGGCTTAGTCGCTATTCATCAATTTGTCCGTGTGGGGGATTATGCGTTTATCGGTGGAAAATCCGCAGTCACGAAGGATATTCCACCTTATGTAATTGCATCCGGTGATCGGGCCAAACTCCATGGTCTCAATCAAGTCGGCTTGAAACGGCACGGTTTTGCCAAAGAAACCGTCCTCCAGCTTAAAAAAGCCTATCGGCTGATTTTCCGTTTTGGCCTGACGTTAAATGAGGCTATCGAACGTGTTGGCGCTGAAGTAGACCATCTGCCGGAGGTTAACAGCTTTATTGATTTCATCAAATCAACTCAACGCGGTATTACGCGTTAACCAGAGCATTGTGTAAATTGATATGGACACTAAAATAGGCTTGATAGCCGGAGGCGGCCAATTTCCAATCCTTTTTGCAAAAACAGCCAATGAAAAAGGATTGCAAGTATATGCAGCCGGATTTCATAATGAAACAGATCCGCAGCTTGCCACGCACACATCGGCCATTGAATGGCTCTATCTCGGACAAATCAAACGTCTGCTCAAATTTTTCAAAAAACACCACATCCGTCAGGCTGTAATGGTGGGCTCCATCACTAAAACAAAAATGTTTACTGATGTACGCCCGGATATCAAGGCCATCAGCCTGGCTATCCGTATGAAACATACGCACGATGACGCCGTATTAAGGGCATTTGCGGATCTTCTTGAACAAGAAGGTATCAAAATCAAACACTCTACCTTTCTCATGCCGGAGCTTTTGGCTCCCGAAGGTGTTTGGACCAAGCGAAAACCGTCACGCGCAGAGTATGAAGATATCCGGTTTGGATGGAAAATTGCCAAAGAGATCGGACGGTTGGATATAGGCCAATGTGTTGTTGCAGGAGCAGGAACCATTTTAGCTGTTGAAGCAATTGAAGGCACGGATGCAACCATTCGCCGTGCCGGACAACTCAGCAACGGGCATGCGATTGTAGTTAAAGTGTGCAAACCGATACAAGATACGCGCTTTGATATGCCGGCTGTGGGCGTACAAACCATTAAAACCATGCAAGAGTCGGACGTCAGCGTGCTGGCTATCGAGGCCGGCCGGGCAGTGGTTTTTGATCGTGAAGAGATGATCCGGCTTGCCGATTCACATGAAATAAGCATTTTTGCCTTGACAGAAAGGGACCAGCAAATTGAAAACGGATGAATCTTTATCCTTGAGCACCTCCAAAATAGACGATTCCACTATTCGGGCAGCCGTGGTTGGAGTTGGCTACCTGGGCAAATTTCACGCACAAAAATATAAAGCCTTATCCAATGTAAAATTGGTTGGTGTTGTAGATATTGAACAATCTCAGGCCCAGCATATCGCCCAAGAATGTCAAACCCAGGCATTTTCCAACCACCGCGATTTAATCGGCAAGGTTGATGCCATCAGTATTGCCGTTCCCACAAAAGCCCATTACACTGTGGCCCGGGAATTTCTTGAAAACGGCGTTGACCTGCTCATTGAAAAACCCATAACGTCTCATCTGCATGAAGCTGATGATTTGGTAAAACTTGCGGATAAAAACAATTGCATCCTGCAAGTTGGACATTTGGAACGGTTTAATTCAGCCGTTTTGGCCTTGAACGGAATTTTAAACGAACCCCGCTTCATCGAATCGCACAGGCTAAGCACTTTTAAAGACCGTGGTACGGATGTCAGTGTTATCCTGGACTTAATGATTCATGATATTGATATTATACTAAATTTAGTAAAACAAAAGGTCACCGGTATTCACGCTGCCGGCATATCCGTAATTTCATCCCACATTGATATTGCCAATGCCAGACTTGAATTCGCCAACAGTTGCGTCGCCAATGTGACAGCCAGCCGTATCTCAGCCAAAAATGAAAGAAAAATACGATTATTCCAAAAAGATGCTTATATCTCAGTCGATTTTGCAAATCATAAAATCACCACAGTTCAGCCGGACAATACAAGCACAAGCAAAAATGATATAATTCCCGGTATGTCCATCAAGGAGCATTGTTTTACCAAAACAGACGCGCTTGATGATGAGATCAAAGCATTTATTCATTCAGTAAAAACCCGCCAAAAACCAGCCGTCACAGGACAAATGGGTCGAGATGCACTTGAAATTGCACTCAATATCACTGAGCAGATTCAGCGTAACCCAATGAAAATGACCGGCGTGTAATGAAAAAAACCTATGGAAAAGAGCCGGAATTAGCTTTCATTGTAGCAGGTGAAGCATCTGGTGATTTACATGGTTCCCATGTGGTGCGCCTGTTGAAACAACGTCATCCGCAAATAAGGATTATGGGTGTCGGCGGCCGGGCCATGAAGTCTGCAGGCGCACAGATCGTCATAGAGTCAGACCAGTTGGCTGTTGTAGGTATTACGGAAGTTTTTTCAAAACTGCCAGTGCTCATAAAATCAATAAAATACCTCAAACAACAGCTTACCAGGTTCCAGCCAAATCTATTGATCCTGATTGACTTTCCTGATTTTAACCTGCATTTGGCCGCCCATGCGAAAAAGCACAATATCCCTGTTCTGTATTATATTAGTCCGCAAATCTGGGCATGGCGCTCTGGCAGGATAAAAAAAATCAAAAAACGCGTTGATCATATGGCTGTCATACTGCCATTTGAAAAAGCATTCTATGAAAAGCACAACATACCCGTTAGCTATGTCGGGCACCCGTTAATGGATGGCATTGACCCAAAGCATTCTACTGAAAAACCGGTATCTGTTGACGCAAAGCAATATATTGGTATTTTACCGGGTTCCCGGGATCGTGAAGTTTACCAGCTTTTACCCTTGATGCTCGATGCAGCAGGCATATTGGAAAAAAAATTGGACAACTTGAATTTCCTTGTTTCCTGCGCTCCTTCCATGAATCCTCAGGCAATTGAAGGTATTTTACAAAACAAGCATCTGCGTAAAGCTGAAGTGACAACCGAACCGGTCGATCAACTTTTTAAAAAATGCCGCTTGGTTTTTGCCGCTTCGGGTACAGTAACTCTTCAAGCCGCTATTCATGGCACACCAATGATCATTACCTATATTGTTTCGCCTTTAAGTTTTCGGATAGCACAATTATTGGTGAACGTAGAGCATATTGGACTGGTAAATCTGATTGCAGGAAAAAGGATTGTGCCCGAACTGATTCAAGAGGATGTAACAAGCGAAAACATTGCCCATGCAGCCCGCAATTTGTTGACAGATGATCAATTGTACCGGCAAATGTGTAGTAATTTAAATCAGGTCAAAGCCATGATGGGGAAAGGCGGGGCGTCGCTCCGGGTTGCCGACATCGCTTGCAGGCTGATGGGTTGTTCTCATAAATTTTTAGCAATGGATTGAAAATGAGCCACATACTAAAAGAAAAAGCGATTGAACTGAGCATTGTTATACCCGCTTACAATGAGCAGGATCGAATTATCCCAACACTGAAGAACACACTGGAGTATTTGAAAGAAAAAAATTTCAAAAGCCAAGTCATTGTTGTCAGCGACGGTAGCAGCGACAAAACCGCTGCCACCGCGAAAGGTTTTTGCAGGTTGCCCGAACATGTGGATCTGACAGTTCTGGAGTACCACCCGAATCGCGGAAAAGGTTATGCAGTACAACACGGAATGCTGCGAGCTAACGGGCGTATCATTATGTTCATGGATGCAGATTATGCCGTCCCTGTGCAGTATTGTGAAACAGGTATGGAATTAATCGAACAAGGTTTTGATATTGCGATTGCATCAAGGACTATCACCGGAGCCCGTGTGAAATCCCGTCAAAACTTCTTTCGCGAATTGAGCGCCAGAATTTATACATTCATCCAAAACTACTATCTGGGTGTTTCTTTTCCTGATACGCAATGCGGTTTTAAGCTTTTTAAAAAAAAATCCGCTCATATGCTTTTTGGTCGCCAAAAGCTTTCCAGTGTTATTTTCGACCCGGAAATTCTTTGGCTGGCAAAACAGAAAAGATATAAAGTTGCCCAATTTCCTGTTCAGTGGACACATATCGCCGATTCGAGAATACAATATGACAGCCTAAGAAAATTCTTGTTTGTATTTCAAGAATTGTTCCGGATTAAAAAACTTCATACTTAGGCTCTTGTACAGCATTGGGTGAAACACTGGCCGAGCCCCTGATATCTTTTTCATTCGGCGGCTCCCAACGCAGGCCGCCTTTAAAACCATAGCATCGGTAGATATAAAATATTTTAACTTTTTTATGCTCTTTTTCCGAAAACTTTCCACCAAAAACCGGGCGCTGATATACGGTATAGCTTTCCGGCTCTTGTTCAACCCTTTCAAAAACCTCAAGAAGCCGCTTCCGGCTGTTATTATTTTGGGTAACGCCGACAGCATCCATCCCAAGTAAGTCTTGATCCGTGTACCAGTAATCATAAACATTTGGCCGGCGCCAACGATTGATACTTACCGTAGGCGGTTGTCCCGGGATATAGAAGGCCAGTTCGCTTGCGAGCTGGTATTTGAGTCCAAAAACAAAAACGGGCTTTGTTTCAGACATCTTGCTTTTTACCCGGCCTGTTATCTGTCCAAGTTGATCCCAGCCCAGGACTTCTCCGGCCGTTCGATCCATTTTTACTGGAAGGGGTAATATCGGCCAAACTGTATGAATAAGCACTATAGCGGTTAAAACGGCTGCTGAGGCGGTAGTCCATCGCCATAGCGCTGTCAGTTGCGGTTTTTTAGATACACTTGTTTTTCGGGAATCCAATGCAAAATAAGAAGCCGCCAGAACAGTGGCCGTTAAATAACCAAAGCCCGGCCAGTTTCCATAAACCCGGGTGTGCAGACTAAGAAGGCCGAACCCTGCTATGACCGGCAGCGAGGTAAACAGCAAATAGACATTGATCCATCGAACAGTTTTAAAACGGCGAATCGTTACAAACCACGATAGGCAAATAACAATAAAAACCAAAGGGGTTAAAAGTGCGGCCTGGGAAGCGATATAATCACCCAAAAAATTAAAATTAAGGGCAAATCCCTCATTCACGCCTCCGATATATGCGACATGGCGCAAGGAATTCCAATTGTTGGACGCATTCCAAAGCACAACCGGTGAAAATAACAATAAACCTATCAGACAAGCACAATATGGCCGTATACTGAGAAACATGCGGCGATGATTTTTCGAAACCAAACCAAAAGCAAAAACACAAGGCAGGAACAAAACCATTGTATATTTGCTCAGCATTCCGAAACCAAAACATAAACCACCGATAAGCCACTGCCGCCAGTGGTTATTTTCAAAAGCCCTCGCCGCATGATAACTGGCGGCGATCCAGGCCGCGCTTTGCAGCCCGTCAGCCGTGGCCAGTAAGCCTCCTACGTTAAAAGCCAGAATAACCTGGCTTAAAATAGCCGTTTGCAAAGCGATATTGCTGCTAAACCACCGCCGTGCAAATAACACCAGGTAAATGGATGCAATGAGCATAGATAAAATGGAAGGAAGCCGGACGCCTAACTCGGTATGTCCAAAAAGTTTCGTGCTGAGAAAAATTGTCCAGCCAATCATTGGCGCCTGATCATGATATCCCCAGGACAAGTGCCTGGCCCACTGCCAATAATTGGTTTCATCAGGTACTAATAAAAAGGCTTGCGCGTAGTACAAACGAAATAGAAAACACAGCCCTACCAGCAAACAAGCCAATGCCATATTGTATCTTTGAATACCGCTATTCATGGCATAGCCAATAACCGATATCGCCCTGTAAAGTCAAGCCCCATGTCCGGCCGCTGCATATGAGGGCAAATCAATACCCTGCAATACAAAAGAAAAAATCGTGCCGTCATCTTCGCGGCTTTCAACGTCCAGACGGCTGTCATAAGTTCCTAAAATACGATGGACAATGGAAAGTCCTAAGCCGGTTCCTTCGGATTTTGTCGTAAAAAAGGGATCAAAAATAGAATTGAGCACCTCGGCAGGCATGCCGCACCCATTATCGCACACTTGAATCCTGACGCAATTATTTTTCATTGCAAATGTGTTAACACGTATCTTCCCATTTTCTTTTATGGCGTCAGCAGCATTCAAAAGCAAATTCCACATTACTTGCCGCAAATGAGTTGGATCCATCAGGATCCGTGAGTCGGCATTCAGATCCTTTTCTATGATGAATTTATAGGCATGGGTGGTATCTTTTTTAAAAAAATCAATAATTTCTTCCAGTGAGGATTCAATTTCCAGCATTTCCGGTTTCGCAGTCGGCGGACGCGCAAAAATTAAAAACTCACTTACCAGAGTGCTGAGTCTGTCGGTTTCTCTTAAAATAATTTCCATTAAGCGCTGATGATCGGAATCAAGACGAATATCTTCCTGAAGCAGTTGAATAGATCCGACCAGTGAAGCCAAAGGATTTTTTATTTCATGGGCCAGGCCGGCGGCCATTTCCCCCATGTATGCCAACTTTTCAACCCGTTTGATATTGGCTTCCATGGCTTTAAGCTCTTTTTGGGTTTTTCGATTTTGCTCAGTAAGCAGCCCGCTCAAAAAAGCCACAGCAAAGCAGGCTGCATTGGTAATCAAGCATTTATAAATAATTTGTTGCCAGGTTTCATTCTGAACAATAAGATTTTGATGAAAAACTAAAATATTTGGTGTTTTCGAAACATATTGCATGATTAAAATCAACACGTACTGAGCGCTGCCAAAAGCCGCGATGAATAGTCCGCCGCTCATGAAAAAAATCATGTTTGCGTAGATAATGACAACCAGATAGAGAAAAGAAAAAATGCTGTAATAGCCCCCTGTAGTCAGGATAATAAGCGAGACAATAACTGTATCGATAGCTAACTGCAGGTAGGTGGATATAATTATTTTTATGTTTTTTCTTACGATTATCGCATAACCCAGAGTAAGAAAAAGAATGACCCCTATCAGCAAATAAAAAGATGAAAGATACGTTTCGGCTACTTCCTCTTTCTCGAAGTAACGTGAATAAGTAGCCGAAGCAATCAGTAAAAGAACCAGCAACAATCTGGCAACAACAAGCCACCCCAGCCTAGCGTACAAATTAATTGAATGCTTATTGGTATCCTTGCTTTTCAATACGCTTACCAATATTTTCTTATACAACCGAAGCCATCTGAAATACAGGAAGATACATTGCCACAACCAGACCGCCAATCACAACTCCCAGAAAAATAATCATCATGGGCTCTATCATGGAAGTCAGATTTTCTACAGCCTGATCGACTTCTTCGTCATAAAAATCGGCTATTTTCTCTAACATCGCGTCCAGGGCGCCGGTAGATTCACCCACTGCGATCATCTGGCAAACCATTGCGGGAAAAACTCCACTTGCCGCCAGAGGGTCCGCCATGGTGCGTCCCTCGGCAATTCCTGTTCTGACGTTGTAAATCGCATTTTCCACAATCTTGTTATCGGATGTTTTGGCCACAATATCCAACGCTTCCAAAATGGCCACGCCACTTGAGAGCATGGTGCCCATCGTTCGAGTAAATTTTGCCACAGCGACTTTGCGGATAAGCATTCCAAACACAGGAAGTTTGAGCATGATTGAATCTATAACCAATCTGCCTTTTTCCGTTTTGTAGTATTGGCGAAAAGCAATAAAAAAGATTATTGCGCCGATAATGATCCAGATTATTTTATCCTGTATAAAATCACTTATGGCGATAACAATAAGTGTAGGCGTTGGCAATTTACTTCCAAACTCTTCAAACATTTTTGAAAAAACGGGAATAACAAATACCATAATAATGACAACCACAACGACAGCTACGGTGATGGTAATTGCAGGATAAACCATGGCCCCTTTGACTTTACGCTTGAGTTTCGCCGCCTTTTCCATGTATCCGGAAAGACGTTTTAAAATAACATCAAGTATCCCTCCCGCTTCACCGGCAGCGACCATATTGACAAACAGATTGTCAAATTGCTTGGGATGTTTTTTAAGGGCGTCAGCCAGTGTTGCACCGCCCTCAACCATATCTTTAATCCCCTTGAGCATTTTTTTAAAGGTGGCATTTTCCTGTTGGGACTGCAGAATATCCAGGCACTGAATAATAGGTAATCCGGCATCAATCATTGTAGAAAATTGTCTTGCAAAAATGATTACATCTTTTTCTTTTATCCTTGGCTGCAGGAAGGCTACATTTTGAAAAAGGTCCTTTGGTTTCTTTTTAATTTTGGATGGTATGATCCTGAGACGATTTAAATGTGCGCGAACCGAGTCCTCGTTAGGCGCATCGAGTTCTCCTTTTTGTGCATGGTTGCCACGATCCTTGCCTACCCATGTATAAACCGGCATTGCATTCTCCCTAATTAATAATATCCCCAAGCGATCTAACAATTCCGTCCAAACATACCTGCCAATTAAATCAGCTAGTGGTGTTGGACAAAGACAGCTTGTTGTATACTAAAAAATATTTTTTCCCGTTGTTGACAGCCAGTTAATTATAAATTAAATGCCGAAAAAATGACATCCTATCAACTGCCAAAAGATATATCGGCTGTTTTTTAATATTATTAATGACACATTGCACGGCATCAAATCCAACCCCAGACTTTTTCAACTTTCAACACTGGTGAACCAATGCAACCTGTTTAGCCCGAGCATTAGACGCATCAGTTCGAAATCTTTATATTTTTGGTACCATAATATCTTCTAAACGACAACAGTATTATTTATAATCAAAAATATCATTTATAACAAAATGATGGAACAAAAAACGATACAGCAAATATCGTGCCATTAACTTACAGGCCTGTCATCTGACAACACTTTCGCAAACGCGCCTATCCGACGTACTGCAGGCAAATAAAACAAACGTTTGCAATTAGGCAAAGGCCGCTTTGCATTCAAAAATGCTCTATCGATTAATACACGCGCCCAATTGTTTCACAACGGATTTTCTTGCCAAACCGATTATATGTGTATATCGTCAAAACAACAATGATTTGAAAGACAATTATAAATGACAAACCAAATCCCGGAAAATGGCATCAAAAATCATACCTTTCACAATTATTGCTACACATATCAACGCAGACTTTGATGCTCTCGGATCATTACTTGCGGCGCAGAAGCTATATCCCGAGGCCTTGGTTGTTTTTCCCGGCTCACAGGAAAAAAACCTTCGTAATTTTTTCGTTCAATCAATGGCTTACCTGTTTAACCTTGCTGAAATCAAAACCATTGATTTAAAGACCGTGCAGCGCCTGGTCCTGGTAGACACCAGCAGCTCGGCCCGAATTGGCGCCCTGTCCCCGATTTTGAGCAATAAACACTTGGATATCCACATTTACGATCATCACCCCAAAAAACATGATGACATCAAGGCGGCCAAAGAAACCCGGCGCAGCGTTGGCGCAACGGTTACCCTACTGACTGAAATTCTAATAAAAAAAAAAATTCCGCTTACACCTGAAGAAGCCACCATTTTATGTTTAGGCATTTACGAAGACACAGGCTCTTTTACATTTTCATCCACAACTGCTGATGATTTACACGCTGCCGCCTATTTGGTTTCCAAGGGGGCAAACGTCAATATCATTTCAAATATGATCGCACGTGAGATCAGCCCCGAACAAATCAGCATCTTAAACGACCTTATACAGGCGTTGAGCCGTCATTTCATTAACGGTGTTGAAATAGTTGTAACGCGTGCCATATTTGACAACTATCTGCCAGATTTCGCCTTCCTTGTTCATAAAATGGTCAAAATGGAAAATATTGATACCTTGTTCGCTATAGCCATGATGGAAAACAAGGTTTATATCGTAGCGCGAAGCAGAAAAGATGATGTTGACGTAGGTAAGATTCTCAAAAAGATGGGAGGCGGCGGGCACTCTTCTGCGGCATCGGCGTCAATAAAAGGGCAAACGCTGACCCAGGTTGAACACCAACTGTTTACAGTTTTAGCCAATCAGGTAAGCACCCGCCAGCATGCGCGGAACCTGATGTCGTCACCGGCGATCACCGTAAACGCCGATGTACCGTGCGCTCAGGCAAAAAAACTGCTCACCCGATACAATATGAATGCACTTCTTGTCACTGCAAATTCGACTTCAGACAATCAATTGAAAGGCTTCATTACACGTCAGGTCATTGAAAAAGCAATCTTTCATAACCTCGGCAACTCGCCTGTAAAAGATTACATGAACACGGAATTAGCTTCCGTATCACCGGAAGCGAACCTTTTGGAAGTTCAGGATAAAATCATTGGTCATAAACAGCGTATCTTACCTGTTGTGGAAAATGGCTCTATTTTAGGCGTAATTACACGCACCGACCTGCTGAATGTATTGGTGCAGCAATCCGAACTCACCAGGGCCGATGCGCCCAATCCGCTTAAAGATACCATTCATGCCCGGACAAGAAATATTTCCAACTTCCTTTCAGAACGATTATCAAACAAAATATTGAAAATTCTCGAAAATGCAGGACGTGTGGCTCAGGACTTGTCCTTTAAAGCTTTTGCAATTGGCGGATTTGTCAGGGATCTGTTTCTGTATCGCGCTAACGAGGACATCGACATTGTTATTGAAGGTGATGGTATTGTCTTTGCCAGGACATTTGCCAAACAATTTGACGCACGCATTCACACACATAAAAAATTTGGAACTGCCGTTATTGTTTTAAAGGACGGATTCAAAATCGATATAGCCACCGCAAGACTGGAGTACTATAAATCTCCGGCGGCGCTGCCGGATGTTCAAATGAGCTCTATCAAGCTTGATCTTTTCCGCCGCGATTTTACAATCAATACCTTGGCCATCCATCTGAATCCGGATAAATTCGGATGGTTAATCGATTTTTTTTCAGCACAGAAAGATCTTAAAGGCAAGGCCATTCGTGTTTTACACAACTTAAGTTTTGTGGAAGATCCTACAAGGGTCTTTCGAGCCTTACGATTTGAGCAACGATTTGGATTCTCCATCGGCAAATTGACCGCCAGTCTTATTGAAAACGCAGTAAAAATGGATTTTTTCAAGCGCCTTAGCGGCAAACGAGTCTTTTCAGAAATAAAACAACTCATGCAAGAAGACAATCCCGTACCGGCCATCGAGCGCATGAAAGATTACGATCTGCTTAAGGTGATCCACCCTTCGATCAATTTGAATATGGATTTGATTGAGTTGTTGAACTCAGCCAAAAGAGTTATTGCCTGGCATGATCTGCTGTTTACCGATCAGCCCTATCTTCGCTGGGCCGTCTATTTTATGACGATTCTTCGGCATTGCAGCATAAAAATTTCCAATGAAATCTGCACTACGATGGAACTTGCCCCGCGCCAAAAACGGCTTTTAGTTAAAGATCGCTTTGAAGCCCAGTCCCGGCTCATTGAACTGGAGAACCGGATTCCTAAACAAAACAGCGAACTGTATCATTTATTGATAAATTTCCGAACCGAGCTGATCCTTTATATGATGTCCATTACAGCCAATAAATCTGTTAAACGCTCGATTTCAAAGTTTTATACCCAATTGAAAAACATCCGGCCTTTCATTGACGGTAACGACCTCAAAACTTTGGGATTAAAACCCGGTCCCATTTTCAGTCAAATTCTCAAAGCCGTTTTAAATGCAAAACTCAATGGCCTTATTGAGTCAAGGCAGGATGAAATCATGTTTGCCTATCGATGGATTCAAAACGAGACTTCAAACAATTTTCTTGATTCCCGGAAACCAAATCGGTAAATTGGCTGGTTATGTTTAATAAGGTAACCGTTCAAAGCTATATGCTATAAACAGCTA
The DNA here is from genome assembly GCA_024230435.1 of Desulfobacteraceae bacterium. Lineage (GTDB taxonomy): Bacteria > Desulfobacterota > Desulfobacteria > Desulfobacterales > Desulfosarcinaceae > UBA2230. The sequence goes on along the minus strand of JAAERL010000611.1, from coordinate 5,375 downwards.
CAGAGATATACGATTCGATTCACAACCGATAGTATTGTTTTTTTGGCTTTTGGCGCCAGCGGCAGGACAACACAATTCAGGAGACAGTTAATGACAAATAAAAAAAGAGTGTTAAGCGGTATGAGGCCCACGGGGCCATTGCATATGGGAAATTATCTTGGGGCGCTGGCCAACTGGATTGATATACAAGACGATTGCGAGTGTTTCTTTTTCGTGGCGGACTGGCATGCATTGACGAGCAATTATGAAGATCCGGGCGATCTGGAAAATCTTGTGCGCCAGATAATAATCGATTGGTTAAGTTCAGGCATAGACCCCGAAAAAAGCACACTTTTCGTTCAATCAAAAATACCCGAACACGCTGAACTGTATCTGTTGCTTTCAATGATTACGCCGGTGCCTTGGCTGGAACGCAATCCGACTTATAAAGACCAGATTTTACAACTGCAAAATAAGGATCTGTCAACGTTTGGTTTTCTCGGCTATCCCGTCCTGCAGGCGGCCGACATTATCATTTATAAAGCCAATGCCGTGCCCGTGGGCGTGGACCAAGTTCCCCATGTTGAAATTACAAGAGAAATTGCCCGCAGATTCAACTACTTTTATGGAAACGTATTTCCCGAGCCGGATGCCATTTTGACACAAACACCTAAAATTTTAGGAATAGACCGCCGAAAAATGAGCAAAAGCTATGAAAATGCCATCTTTCTTTCGGATGGGCCCGAGCAGCTGCAAAAAAAAGTCATGCAAATGGTAACCGACCCTCAGCGAATGCGGCGAAGTGATCCGGGAAACCCGGATGTATGCAATGTATTTGAGTTCCACAAGCTGTATACAGACAGCTCAAAAAACGCCCAGATTGACGAAGATTGCCGTTGCGCTAAAATTGGATGTGTGGATTGTAAAAAAATTATGGCGGCAAATTTGATTCAGGCGTTGGCTCCCATGCGTGAAAAAAGAGATTTCTACGTGCATAATCAGGATACTGTAAATGATATCGTGGAACAAGGCAGCCAAAAAGCACGGCAAATAGCCCGTCAAACCATGGTCCAGGTTCGTAATGCCATGAACATTACATATTAGAACAGGGTCAAAACTAATTTATTCAAATGGATATTAAAAAGGACTACCGGGTCAAACTGGAAAACATATTTGAAGGCCCAATGGATCTTCTAATCTATCTCATTAAGAAAAATGAGGTGGATATCTATGATATACCGGTCAAGTTAATTACCGAGCAGTATCTTGTCTACCTGGAATGGATACAGTTATTGAACATTGATAACGTGGGCGATTTTTTACTCATGGCATCCACTCTGGCCCAAATCAAGTCCAAGACGCTGCTGCCCATCCATGACGATGAGGACGAGGAAGATCCGCGCATGGAAATTGTGCGGCCCCTTAGTGAATATTTGCAGATGAAATCAGCGGCGGAGCAATTAGCCTGCCGTAATATTTTAGGTGATACGATGTTTGCGCGCCGCGCAAAGCTTGACGGATACATTTCTAAGAACCAAGGCCGGATCCAGGCGGGTCTGTTTGAATTGATTGACGCTTTTCAAAACATACTCAACAGAGCCGTTAAAGATCATACGGTTGACATGGCCGCTGAAACCATATCTGTAAAAGATCGTATGAATAGTTTAATCGAGGCTCTTGAAAGTAAAGGTTCATTGGTATTTACAGAGCTCTTTGAAGATAATCCGGAAAAAAAATTTATCATTGCGACATTTTTAGCCCTGCTTGAATTAATGAAAATAAACCTGATCCGTATTGTACAAAATTCACAAAACGGAATCATTAGACTTTTTTACCAATAGTGCTTATATGCAAACAGACTTAAAAAACATTTTAGAAAGCCTGTTATTTGTTTCTGAAGAACCACTTACGATTAAAAAATTCAAGACTATCTTGGATTCTGTTGACGGTTCCGAACTGCGCAATGCGCTCGAGCAGTTGCAACAAGACTATGAACAGCGTGCAGGCGGATTTGTCCTACACGAAGTGGCGGGCGGGTGGCAGTTGCGCTCCCGGCCGCAATACCATGAATGGATTAAACGTCTTCTTCAGCCAAGTCCGCAACGGCTAAGCAAAGCGGCTTTGGAAACATTGGCAATCATTGCGTATAAGCAGCCCATTATCCGGGCCGATATCGAACACGTCCGGGGAGTGGACTGTGGGGGCGTTTTAAGACAACTCATGGAACGAAAGCTTGTCCGGATACTCGGGCGCAAAGAAATCCCTGGCAGACCGATTATTTATGCCACCACGAAACTCTTCCTGGAGCTTTTCGATCTCAAGGATCTAAAAGATCTGCCAAGCCCAAGGCAACTTGCCGAACTTGAGCCCGAACTGGAAAACGAACAAACCTCAGACAGTCAGCAAACACAATTGCCCCGCCAGGAAACCGAAACTGACGGCACATTAAAAGATCCGATTCAAATACCGGAAACACCTGAAACCATGGATTCAGATTCTAAGCAGGATCATACTGTACGGCCTGACGAAATCGAAAAAGAGCCGGAAACACAATTGCTCATCCAACATATCGAATCTAAAGCCGCACCAAAAGATCCGATTCAAATACCGGAAACACCTGAAACCGTGGATTCAGATTCTAAGCAGGATCATACTGTACGGCCTGACGAAATCGAAAAAGAGCCGGAAACACAATTGCCCATCCGGCATATCGAATCTAAAGCCGCACCGAAAGATCCGATTCAAATACCGGAAACACCTGAAACCGTGGATTCAGATTCTAAGCAGGATCATACTGTGCGGCCGAATAAAAAAGTATAATGAAATCGTTTGAGAATAATCAAGCAAAGCAACACCGCACAAATTACATGCAAACCGGTCCCACCCTCCAGAAAACCGGAAGTAAAAATCTCTCACATAACGGGTTTGGTTTTAACATGGGCCATCTAAAAAATAGTTATTGCGATGAATATGCTTAAAACTGCAGGAACCGGGTAGGGAGGAACATTTGGCAGAGTATTTGGGACAGGCATTTAATGTGAACAACAAAAAATATACGGATTCTTTATGATTCATTTTAATGTATTTAAATAAGGAGGTCTATGAAGACAGAAAAATAGAAAAAAGTAGTGCAAACCAGTCTTTTCGGTAAAGAGAAAAACGTTATCAACCTGTCCCCATCTTCATACTAACCTTATTCGTTATGCAGTATTTCCCGTCTCAAGCATTGGTTCAAAAAGTATATTTGAAATTGTCAATGTCTCTTTCAAATCTCTTAGCAATCAACTTTCTGGTTTCTTCTGTATACAGATCTCTATAAAGGCGCGAGTCAGAGTTAGGATTTCGATTGGCATTCTTGCTCTCAAGGCGCACTCTACCATTTGTCCGTTCTGTGATTTCATTTATTGCCTGATCGAAGTCCTCTAATCTATAAACATAATCCACGATGCACCGTCCATTTTCGTCACACAGCCAATCTAATTGGTTTTGATGTAATGTCGGGTGGTAGCAGGTGTCACTAGCATAGAAGTGGTTCTTGCAGAACTCTTCAAATGAAATTTTATCTCTTGTTTTCACTCCCTCACGCCTTGAATACAGTGATACTGTTCTAGCCCAAGGATTACGAACTGCAGAGAACTTAAAAAAGCTGTAAAAAACTTCTTTAGCTTTTGAGCGAAGATCTGCATCTGAAGAAATAGACTCAGACGGAAAGCTCTTGTTTTGCCCCAGAGCTTGCTTCAAGAAGTAGACGTAAAGGGAATCCCGCACCTGGACAATGTTGAGATGAGGGTTTCCAATCAGTGGGGCGCCTTGCTGTTTAAGTTGGGACCGAACAGACGTTGTGCCTGTCTTGGGCACAGCAATGAAAATGCATTGCTTTTCAAAATTTACCGCTTCGTTGAGAATTAGAGGTTTAGGGGATTGTGGTTTCAGCGTATTTCCGATGGCCTCTCGGACGATTCTTTTGGCAATGTTCATGTTGGTTCCTTCTTGTATAAAGTATATTATGATATACCCTTTAAATAAAAATTATCGTAATATCTTGAATTCAGCATTATAGCTTAATGCATATGCACCTAAAGGTAAGGGATTTAGTTAGCCGACTGAAAGTCGAGCAATAGGACTGAAAGTATACTCTCTTTGACTTAAAGTCAATTGAAAAAAACATCAATTATCGTTAACTGTAAATGAATCATCAGGAGATATATATAAATGCCCTGAAATATAATCTTGAATCATCTCATTGGTAACTTGTCCAATAGTAGAACAAAAATAACCTCATGCCCAAAGGTGTTGTCCCCAGTAACGCTTACGTAGGGCTTCCTGAACAATCTATTTTTGCAAATATAACAGTGATAGAAACCCTATTTGATACCGCAAATAACCAATTTTACGCTCTAATTGGCGCCTGACAGTTCTGCATACACCTTGCATTCCTAAAATCGGACCCATGGAGAAGTAAAAATAAATAAAAAATAAGGCTTTTCAGCCATTTTTCCAAGTTTATCACCAGAAATACTACCGCAATAACTGTTTCAGATGTGCTGTCCAGCTTACTCATGATCTTTGCCAAACTTTACCGCCGTTTGCCCTGTCCAAATTTTCCTTCAATCGGGATACGGTCAAGTTCATCCTGACGGGCCTGTTTCTGTGGCGCTTTTTGCTTTTCGATCTGACTTGGTGGCCGGCATCAACGCGATCTGTTTTAACATGTCGATAGCGACGGCTTACCTCTATGCTCGCAGGAGCAACCACAAAATTATTTATCCCCATGGATTCAAGATAGTGGTGAATCCAAAATCCATCCCTTCCAGCTTCGTAGCAACTGTATGTAGGACAGCCTTCTGGCAAATCAAAACGTTGTTTGGCTTTTTTAATTTGTAACTCCAAGCTTTCGCGGTCTCTGGCAATCACGGTTATATGGCGCCGCTTAACACCGTCACTAAATACCAGTTTCCAATTTTTGTTTGAAAGCTCGAATGCGATATATATTTTGTCATTATTTGTGGTATTGTCCTTGTTGATCATTTGCGCTTTAGTCATTGTTTTGCCTCCTTAACTACGGGTATTTTTGCATATAGATTGTTTTTAAGCGATTTGTGTTAAAGAATATACCATCTTGTATGTCTTTTTTTCCCGTCTTGTGCGTTATGCCAAAGCCCGAACACGTAAAGTATGCAAACTTGCAAACTGATCAGCAAAAATTTGGCGCGCCTTGAATACGAAAAAAAATTCTGCTCAATCTGGTATATTCTTTTCCGCCAATCGCCTTAACCTGTAAACTTGAGGCTTGGCTTTTGCGCAAATGATCCTTCATAGTATCTACGCCGCTATGGGCATCAATGATAACTATTGTCACAATACTTATCTATTGTCACAATACTTATCATGGATGC
>JAAERL010000610.1 GCA_024230435.1 Desulfobacteraceae bacterium | reverse complement strand
GACCCGCATCACGGTTTTGCAAAGAAAGGGATTTGCGGTTCCGGTGCAAGATGTGGTTGTTCGCACCGTTCCGGCTTTCCAATTGGGTGATGCCGCCGTTCTGGACGATGACGATGAGATGCTGCACCGTATCTGCAGCCAACTGAAGGCAGACGTCTTCCTGAGCACCTACTATACGCGGGCGCCGGGAGTATTAAATGTTGTGATGGTCCATGACTTGATTCCAGAAATGATGGGCCTGGATCTGTCGCAGCCCGAGTGGCTGGCCAAGCAACGGGTCATCGAGACCGCCGATGGCTATATCAATGTTTCCCGGGCAACCAGGAATGACCTGGTCTCGTGCTATCCCCAGATTGCCAACCGTCCCATGATCGTGGTCCGCAATGGACTCGATCAACACTTCAGACAACCTCATGCTGATGACATCGCCCGGTTGCGCAACAAATTTAATTTGCAAAAGCCGTATGTCTTGCTGGCGGGCAACCGGCATGAATATAAAAACGGGGTTGCATTCTTAAATGCGCTGACCAAGTTGCCGTCATCTGCAAAGCCCATGGTGTTGTGTGTGGGCGGTGAAACGCGCTTAAGCTCCAAAGAGAAAGAGATTCAGAAAGACTTGGAGGTCAAGTATGCCGGCTCGCTCAAAGATGCCGATTTGGCGGCAGCCTATGGGGGCGCTGAGGCGCTTTGCGTGCCGTCATTGTATGAAGGCTTTGGTTTGCCGGTGATCGAGGCGCTGGCCTGCGGATGTCCGGTCATTGCCCATGCATCAAACGCTGTGGCGGAAATTGGTGGTGATGCGATCCGGTATGCAAACCTTGCCTCAACCAGCGAGATCTTTGAGGCCCTGCAGGATGTCCGCAGCAAGGAATATCGCAGGTCGTCCATCGAAAAAGGACTCCGGCACGCCGCCGGCTTTGATTGGGATGACACATCAAAATCCATCAGCGCGTTCATCACTGAAAGTATTAAAACAAAATCCATTATTTTGACGGCCATTGTGTCAACTTATAATGCTGCAAGGTTTATCCATGGATGCCTGGAAGATTTGGAGGAGCAGACCATCGCCGATCGTTTGGAAATCATAGTTGTTGACAGCGCTTCCGAACAAGATGAAGCTGCTATTGTTAGGGGTTTCCAGAAACGTTACCCCAATATCAAATACATCCGTACACCCATCCGCGAAAAACTCTATCGAGCCTGGAACCGTGGTATAAAATTTGCCATAGGAAAATATATTACCAATGCCAACACGGATGACCGGCATCGCCAGGACGCCTTCGAACAGATGACCGGTGTCATGGAAAAGGATGAAAATGTTGCCCTGGTTTATGCGGATGTCCTCGTAACCCGCGAGGCCAATGAGACCTTTCGCAACTGCATTCCCAACCGAATGTTCCATCGGTATGCCTGGGATCGGCGCAAGCTGTTGGAAAAGGGTTGTTTTATCGGCCCCCAACCGGTGTGGCGCAAGAGCGTGCATGACGAGTACGGCTATTTTGATGAGAGATATACGGTTGCTTCAGATTTTGAATTCTGGCTGAGAATTTCTCAGACAAACGAATTTTATCACATATCCAGACCAATGGGCCTTTACATGGAACGTGCTGATAGCATTGAACATAGCAATGAGGCCAGGAAGCAACAAGAGCTTCAGGAAATTTTTCCACTTTACCGCAAAGCGGACAAGGAGAACAAGATAATCGGCAGACAAAATGAAGCAGGCAAAATCATACCGTTTGAGATTTGCCGGGACTCGCAAGGGCATGCATCGGCCGGCACGGGTCCTGATGAGATGATCGAAACATCGGATAAAAAACCTGAACCAGGAGGGCAATCTATGATTTCACCGCAAACCATTATCAAAGCCATCGAACATTTGCTCGATAGCGGACACAAAGAAGCCGCCGGTTGGGCAATGGGCAAGCTGGTGGTGGATTATCCCAATGACGCTCGGCTTCATACGGCCAAGGCCGTCCTGGCATATGACCAAGGTGAAATGCAAATGGCTTTGGACCACTTCCAGCGGGCATTGGCCATGGAACCTGAAAATGTGCTGTATCTAAAGAATCTTGCCGACTTCTACTATGTCCATCAAAAAGATGCCCAAGGTGCTTTGGCGCTATATGAGAAGATATTGGATGCCGAGCCCAATCATATTGAAACGTTGCTATTGGCCGGTCATGTCTCCATATCGCTGCATCGTTACAATCAGGCCCAGCAATACTACCAGCGGGTTCAACAATTGGACCCCGATAACAGTGAAGTGCGCCCATTCCTGGAGAAGATGAACCATGCTGCGCAAAGTAAAAACTCAGCAACCATTTCCGTGGAAGAGCTCTACGCCGCTTCCAAGGCCAAAGCCCAGGAGGGCGATCCCCAAGGGGCCATGGTATTAATAGAGCAGTTGCTGACCCAGGACGATTCCCATGCGCTGGCCCACAATGATCTGGCGGTGTTGAACTATGAGGCCGGGAACATGCAGGCTGCACAGACCCACTACGAGAAGGCTGTTGCCCTGATGCCTGAGAATGAAACCTTCCAGAAAAACCTGGCCGATTTTTATCTGGTTGAGTTGGGGGACCACCAGCGGGCTATGCAAACATACGTGCAGGTGTTGAAGCTCAACCCCCAGGATGTCGAGACATTGCTTGGTTGCGGCCAGGTTTGCATGGCTCTGGGCCAGGTGTCAGATGCCCGCGATTTTTTCGATACGGTCCTGCAGTTAGAGCCTTGGAATGATCATGCCCAACAATTGTTGCGCCAACTTGATCAATCATCTGGCGACACGATAACTGCCGTACCCGCCACCGGCTTGTACGAACAAGCGCAAGCCAAGGCTGCAACCGGAGACAGGGGGCCATCAACGACTTGAGGCGATTGGTCTCCCAGTCTCCGAACAATGCCCAGGCCCACAACGATATTGGGGTTCTCTATTTTGAGGCCGGGGACAAGAACAAAGCCCTTTCGTCTTATGAACAGGCGGTGCAACTCGATCCCGGGAACCATATGTATCAAAAAAATCTGGCCAGCCTCTACTTGATAGAGCAGGGGCATGCACAAGATGCCATGAATTTGTACCTGCGGGTCTTAGAAGATAATCCGGAGAATATTGATGCGCTCATCGCAAGCGGAATGGTCTGCGCTTGTCTGGGCAAGAAGGAAGATGCGCAATATTTCTACCATCGCGTGCTTGAGATCGAACCATGGAACCAAACCGCTCAAACTGTCTTGGGCGATTTGAAATTCAACAAAGAAGGGGATGACAACACTAAGAGCAATACGGTTGCTGCCGGCTAAAAGTGATTAAAACTGTCCCGGTACTCCGATTAAGAAAATCCTCATACCATTAAATCCATTTTTTAGGTTTCTTGGCATAACTGCTGTTTTTTTGAAATAGAAAAAATAAGCTGAGATCCAATAAATAAAAACAGGGGAGGTCTATTATGAAAAAAGTATTACTGCTTTTGTGTCTTATTGTGCTAATTGTTACATTGCCGGCACTGGCAGGATGTGGATTTGCCGCCACACCGATTATAAAATCGGTATCAAGAACATTGGTTGATAATCGCACAATCACGCTTTCCGGTTGCTTCTTTGGAGAAAAAAGTAGGTCTCAACCTTTGAAATATGATAATTTCGAAATTGGCACACCAACAGAAAGAATTGTAAGCGAAAAAATAGGTGGATGGAATACATCGTCACATTTAGGTGGGAGCTACTATCCAAGCTACAGTACTACAAAAATACGGTATAGCGGAACACAATCTTTATATCAAAATTTTACAGATGGAAACTATAACAGCCTTGTGCGGCTAACTGAACAAACTCTACCCGCCGGTACCAAAAAACTATATTTCTCTGGTTGGTTCAATATGGAGACAGGAGGCGCTGTTTGCCGTAATACAAAAGTGTTAAATATGGATGGTGGAACTGGATGGCAATGCCGGTTAGACATTTTACCATCGGCAAATATTGGAGTTTTATTTGTACATCAGAGTTGCTCTGGCGGCAATGAAATGATTAAAGACTGGAGTATCTCTACTAGAGCATTACAGGATGACGGACAGTGGCATAGATTGGAAAGCTGGCTTGATATAGGAACTCCAAATGGTGGAGACGGTTTCCGGGATATATACATGGATTTGCAAAAAATTGGTGAAATTTCAGGAACATTTATCGATAGCGATTGTTCGATAACCAAACTTCGGGTGGGCCATTATTTTGATACGGATAGAGGATCTCCAAGGCCGTGGGCAAAAAGGTACTGGGATGAAATATATGTTGATACATCACGAGCAAGAGTTGAAATCGGCAATAATGCTAATTGGAACAGTTGCACGCATAGGGAAATACAGATCCCAACAGCATGGTCAAGTAATTCGATATCGATTAAGGTAAATCAGGGAATTTTTGAAACTGGAGAAAAAGCATATATATTTGTCGTTAACGATAATGGAGAGGTTTCTTCAACCGGTAGGAAAGTTGTTTTTAGATCAGGACAAACAGGTGGCGGCGATACATCATCAAAAAACGTACCGGCAACGTCACAGAATTAAGAGTTGCCGATACACAATAACAACCTCGTAGCCATTTAGTTAAATAGATAAACAGAACGGTTTTAGAATTACTATTACGATCATTTGATAAAAGATCATTTACATGGGTTTACAAGTAAAAAAACAGAATTTTGAAAAATCATCACCCTTAAATTTAAAGTTATTATATAGTCAATGCCGTTTCCTTAACAGACAGTTTTATACTCAAAGAAAAAGCCTTTCTGTACACATCGAACTGTTTCAATAAAATCAGGATTTTCTCCATAAAACAATCTTGGAACTGATCGTGAAATCCTTTTAATTCATCCGTAAAGTCTTGAATATCATCTTTGTTAAGGCCGAACTTTGGAACTGAGCAATGGTGGTCACAGCTTCGACTAACGGGCAGCATGCCTGACTACTTAATTTATGAATATTATCAAGTTTATATGGCGGTCTTAATTAAATTTCAAACGAAATTTTTAAGTTACGTTGTAGGGTTAATTGCCTGGTTAATATCATTAAAAAGTGTCATGCTAAAAGAACCATTCTTTCAGAAGAGGTATTATTTTATTTTTTAGGCAGATAATGTACCGGTACGGTTTGAGTACTGGAGTTATTGGTGGTTTTTTTTCGCATTAGCCGGTTGCTTGAACACATACATGAATCGCATGATTTTGTTAGGCCTTTTTTACTGTCCTCTAAATCCGTTATTATCCGGGAGCTCTTATAGGAGTATTTCTGATCATGAAGACAAAGCAACTTGCGAAAGGTGATAGTGATTTTCTATCATATTTGAGAAGCCTTTCAATACTTGGAATTGTTTTTGGTCATGTTGGAGGATTTTGGGCATATAAACCATATTCAGGATTTTTACATGTGGTTGTTCCGGTTTTCTTTTTTCTTTCGGGTTCAGTTTCTTTGTTTAGCTATAATAGATCTGAGAATTTTTTAGACTATTATACTAAGCGTTTTATTGGATTGTTGATTCCTTATTATTTATTGTTGTTTTTTTTATTGATAGTATTTATATGTATCAATCGGCAAATACCATCCATGGATATAAGAAGCATCATGAGATGTATTCAAATTACGCCTCCAGATAATTTTTTGTCGTTTCAAATCGGTCATGTTTGGTTTTTGCACACTTTGTTTTTTATTGCACTTATATCTCCATTATATTTTTTTCTTTATTATAAAAATGAACCATTCTTAATTGTAATACTGTTATTTCTTTTGATTGTAAGCGGCATTCAGTTGTTTTCTGATATAGATAATTACTTTTATTTGATGCAGCATAATTTGTATAAGCCATTAGTGCATAGCAGTTTTTATATATTTGGCATTATTTATTTTGGGTCAAATCGATTTAAAAACTTAAAGTTTTTGGTAAATGTTTTTATAATTGGTATTGGGCTGAGTGTTTTTTTTGTGTATAGTCTAAATCTAAATATCGATTATGCATTTCATACATTTGCGCCGGACTTATACTATGTCGCTGGAAGCTTTTCTGCAATAGCAGTTATCTTAATTTTAAAAAAATATATTGTGTTATTTATTAAAAGTAATTCTATTATAGAAAAGATAATTAAATTCTGTCATGAACATACATTCTCCATTTTTTTACTTCATAAATTTTCAATTTACTTATCTGAAACAATTGGAGGACTTGTTAATCCGCAAGAAAAAACGATAAAATATGGAATCATTAAATTCGCAGCCGTAATAATTATTACTTGCATTTTGGCGGTCCCATTTTCAAAGCTATCCAAGGCAATCACATCATTTATCTTTAAACAGGGATTACCATGGGAGCTAAAAAAAAACTAATTTTCATTCAAAATCATAAAGGTAAATAACGCTTGACTTTCTTTTCAAAATGGCACTTTGGGGGCCATTCTCGACCAGAATGAGCCCCCAAAATTTCTCGTTGGAAATCAAAATGGCTTTTCGCGGGTTCAATGCTAAATCCTTTGCACTTGCAAGGCCTTACTGTCAACCATTATGGCAGTCCCAATTTTCCCTCCTGTTTGAAAAGAATCCTTATTTAACTGTCCCAAAGTTTTCCCCCAAAGTTTCCTCCCAAAGTTTCCTCCCAAAGTTTCCTTCTCAAAGTTTCCTCCCAAAGTTTCCTCCCAAAGTTTCCTCCCAAAGTTTCCTTCTCAAAGTTTCTCTTGACCCAACAGTCAATCAGCGGTCACCAATAGAATCAAACAACCTCTTGAGCTGTCTTAACTATTTTGATCTTAAAAATATATGTATTCTGGAGGATATGGGCTGAAAAACAATTGTCCGGCGCCATACTTGAAAAGGGAAAAAAATTAACCATTTCAGAGTGAAATTTCAGAGCAATCACATGTATCTTTTACACATAATGCGCTCAATCTGCCGATGATCCAGTTCGGTTCAACTATATGATAATGTATTGATTTTAAGGTGAAATGGATAAACAATGAAATAGCTGAATAAAATTAAACTTTTTGCCGAATTTTGTGATAATCGCCTAAAAAATTATATTTTTTTAGGAAGTTACCCAATGACAAAATTATCCGATACACGATTGGGCAACTATCTTAAATATATTGAAAAACCTCAGCGTCACAACACTCGTCACCTGCTCCACGATATGCTTCTGAATTCTCTATGCGCCATCATCAGCGGTACAGACGCTTGGACTCAGGTCCCTGAGTATGGCCGATCCAAAGCAACGGTGTCCAAAATTTGTTGCCAAAAATGGCCATATTCCCATGATAGAAAGAACTGTAAGCCGTTTTACAAAGTGCAAAAAGGAGACAGGCCAAAAAGGGTAATTTTTTAAAAAATAAAAAAAATGATGAATTAGGAAAAATAAAGCTTGACTTTTAAATGAGTCTCCGAAGATCATTTTTATGAGACTCAGCAATAGAAAATCAAAGACAGTATTCGAGAAGTTGATTCAACCGGTAATTGGACTGATTCAACAATTCGGCCGCAAACGAAAATGCAATAGGTTATCGGACCAGAATTGGATCGAGATGGGGTTTCAGAAAGCTTTTTTTTCCAAGAACAAAGTGGATGAGCTTTTCTTCAAAAACTTATCGGCAAGAGTAAATCTGTGGTTTCTTTGAGCCTGTTTTTCGAAGCACTCAAAAGCAAGCGCTGATTGAAATCGTGTCAACAGGTCAACGATAATCTATATGAAAAAGTAAAAAAGTGAGCATAAGCAAAATTATCCTTTCAGTCAGTTTAAGATACTTAACGGATATGATCTTTACGCTGGAGATGGTCATTATCATGCAGCAGCGGCACATGATGTCAGAAAGGATGGTAAAAAATATGTAACTCAACATTTTTAAATAAAATAAATTGTAGCCAAAAGAGGTGAGAAATGGATTTTAATAAAACATTTTTTAAATATGGCGTGTATTATCCTGTTGCGATGTTGAAATCACAGAATGTTCCTAGATATCTAAAAGAACTTTTAAAAACAGAATTTTTATCAAAACAAGAATTAGAAGGCCTTCAGTATAATAAATTAAAAAAACTGATCAAATATGTAAAACATTATGTGCCTTTTTATAAAGATAAAATGTCAGCAATAAATAAAAAAGATATAATGAGTATTAATGATATAAATAAATTGCCATTTATAACAAAAGACATGCTTAAAAAAAGCCCTGAAAATTTTATCAGCTCAGAAAAATTCTATTTTCTTACAAAAAAAATTACAAGCGGTTCAACAGGTGAACCTCTTACAATATACAAAACAGTAGATGCAATGGCACGAGAGTTGGCAGCAACCTGGCGTGGTTATTTGTGGGCGGGGATTGACATCGGTGACAGGCAGGGGAGATTTTGGGGAGTCCCTTTTAGCAGCAAAGATAAATATAAGGCAAAACTAATTGATTTTGTATGCAATAGAAGAAGATGTTCTGCGTTTTCATTTGATCAAAAACAAATGGGGATATACACAAAAAAATTAATATCTTTCAAACCTAAATATTTTTACGGTTATGTTTCAATGCTTGAAGAGTATGCAAAATATTTTAAAAAAAATCAAAAACCGTCGCCTTTTAATTTAGAATGTATCATTACAACTGCGGAGGTTTTAACAGATTATCATCGTGAGTTAATTGGAAATGTTTTTTCCACAAAAATATTTGATGAATATGGTTGCGGTGAATTGGGATCTGTTGCCCATGAATGCGGAAATGGTTCAATGCATATAATGGCAGAAAATATGATTGTTGAGGTTTTAAACGATAATGGACCTTGTAGACCAGGAGAAATAGGAGAATTAGTAATAACAGAGCTGAACAACAGGGCAATGCCTTTAATCCGTTATAAAACAGGAGATTTTGCTTCTATTTCATCTAAGCCATGCAAGTGTGGAAGATTTCTTCCGATTATTAATAAGCTGGCGGGAAGAGCAGTTGATGTGGTGAAAAACAAAGATGGCAAACTTTTCGTGGGGAATTTTTTTGTATATATATTGAAAGAATCAAAACAAAAGGGCCTTGGCGTTGAAGCTTTTCAGGTTATTCAGATTGATTATGACAAATTGAAAATCAATGTAGTTCCTGGTTCAAATTATAGCAAGGTGACAGAAGATTTTATAACAAACAGGATTAGGAAAGAATTTGGACATGATACATGCGTGGAATTTGAAAAAATAGAGAAAATTAGAAGAGAACCTTCAGGAAAAATGAGAGTTGTTGTTGGAATGGGCAATTTATAACAATATCTAAAATGAAATTGGAACATTATGGTTCATCCGATTAAAGCGTACTTAGTTTCATGTAAGGCCTGAATTTTGAGTTTGAACAACTCCATATCTCTGAAGCCATAGGCCTGTTTCTGAAGTGTTTTGATTTTGTTGTTTGTTCCTTCTAAAGGGCCGGTTGAAATAGGATGCTCGTAATAGTTCAACAGGCCGAACATTTGACCACGTTGAGTTCAATCAAAATTGTTATTTTGCTGGATTTTGCTTTGCCAATCCAGTGGTACACGAGACTAGTGGACATGCGTTGATTCCTTTCTTTTTTATAGGTTTAGGCACCTGAGAAAAAATTATGTATGTCCACATTTTTCAATTATATGTACGCTTTACTGTGATGAACCATTTTTTATTGCAGCGCATCTGTGTTTAATTTCTTAAATATTTTCACACTGCAATAAATCCATTGCTCAAGTTTTTCATCACTGAACCGATAATTAAAAAAGCAATCTGCAATTATAAATAACATTGGCATCTGCAATAGTGATGAAAATGCCGAGTGAGTGTTTTTTTCCATTGATCCGCTCCATTGCCTTCCAATCGTTTTACTTGTTTCATAGGCGTCCTGCTGCTCTTTAAAGTCAAAAATTATTTACCGTTTCACGATTTCACCAAATCAAAGGAGACGACCATGGTTTCTGTATTCAAAGGGATCTCCCTGAGAGCCAAACTCATTTTAATCATTATAGGGATAATATTTTCCGTGGTGGGGATTCAGGCTGTACAGGAATTCCAACAGATCATAAACAAAAAATCGATGCTCATTCAAAATGAAGTCAGCGGCTATGAGCGAATGATGGCCGAAGTCAACCGGGTGAGCTACGAAAACATGAGATTAGCGCTGCTTATCGCAAATATGGACAACCTGAAAAACGCCTTTATCAAAAATGATCGAAACAGATTGTTAAACTTGGTCAAGCCTCTGAATAATAACCTTAATTCTAACAGTAAGTGGATTTATAAAATCCATTTTCACTTGCCCGGCGGTATCTCATTTTTGCGTGTTTGGAAACCTAAAAAAAATGGTGATGATATATCGGGCTTTCGCAAAACCGTACTCATGACGCAGCAGAGCAGGCAACCGGTTCATGGAATCGAGGCAGGCAGAGGCGGCCTGGTGATCAGAGGACTGGCGCCGATTATTTACAATGGTGATATGGCCGGCAGTGTGGAGGTCTTTTGCAGCATCGGCGAAATTGCAACAAGCCTGAATGAAACCAACGCCATTTTCGGTATTGGCAAAGTAGAGGCAACGGCAATACAAAGCACCGCGAAAATCGGACGTTACAATATATTAAAAAGCCCTCCAGCCAATTCGCCCCAAATCAATCAGACGCTTTTGGATAACGCTCTGCTTGACGTTGTTTCAAAAGAGGCGGGAAACACGCTTGTTACAGCTTCTCCAATTACGGATTATCAAAAAGAAGTGGTTGGTATTTATACACGCTATCGGGACATTGGTCATTTGAACAAGCTAATTAGCTCCACAGTTTTGCGAATGGTTTTAATTTCTGTTATTTTGTTGACCCTGGGATTCCTGGCCGCGCTCTTTTTTACCAGCTCAATTACAAAATCCTTAAACATGATTACGCAGAAGCTCAGCGAAACATCCTCTATGGTCAGCTCCGCTTCAGAACAAATGTCCGCCACTAGCCAGTCTTTGTCTCAGGGAGCATCCCATCAGGCCGCAGCGATAGAAGAAACGTCCTCTTCATTACAACAGATGGCGGCCGCCACCAAATTGAATGCTGACAGCGCCCAAAAGGCCAATGGCTTAATGAAAGATAGCGATGAGATAGTGGACCAGGCCTGCAGTTCCATGCAAAATCTGACCCAATCGATGCAAGAAATCAGCACCGCCAGCGAAGAAATTAAAAAAATCATTAAAACCATTGATGAAATCGCTTTCCAGACCAACCTGCTGGCTTTAAACGCTGCCGTTGAGGCGGCAAGGGCGGGCGAAGCAGGCGCAGGTTTTGCCGTAGTGGCGGATGAAGTCCGTAATCTGGCGATACGGGCGGCTGAATCCGCAAGTAACACAGCCGGCCTGATCGAAGGCGCCAATACAAAAATTGGAGAAGGATTTAATTTGGTCAATAAGGCCAACAAAGCATTTACACTGGTAACGGAAAGTTCAAAAAAGGTTGGGATATTAATTTCTGAAATCTCATCCGCCTCAACAGAACAAACAAAAGGTGTTGAACAAATCAACCAGGCGGCATTGGAAATGGACAGAGTAATCCAGCAAACAGCCGCCGATGCCGAAGAGTCGGCAGCAGTATCGGGTGAGTTGGACGGCCAGGCAGTCCACATGGAAAATATGGTAATTGAATTGATCACCCTGGTAAAAGGAAGTTCAAATGTACAATCAGACAATTTTGTAGCACATGCCGGCGATGGCCAGAAAAAATGGGGCCCGGCCAAGGATAGAGTTGGCAAAACTTTTCATAAGATAAGACGCAGTCGCTATGACGTAGAGCAAACGCCTGATGGTCATTTATAAGCCAACAAAAAACCGTCCGCAACTGCAGTCAAGGGCGCAACGGTAACCAGTCCGAAACTTCCGACAATTGTATTGAAAACCTCTGCGGCTATGTAGATAAAATTAAACGTGCCGACCAACGGCGCCCCCTGGGCCATGAACGCCATGAGCAAAGTGATATAGCCGCCGGAGTATCCCAGTAATAAGGTTGAGGTCATTGTGCCGTCAACTGTCCGGTCGATATTCAAGCCTGATAGAATAAGCGATTTGCGCCCGATTCCAGGATTTCTGCTGACAACTTCATGCATGCTCACGGCAATATCCATGGCAAAGTCCATTACCGCGCCCGAGGAAGCAATAAAAACAGCGGCGATAAATATTTTTTTAAGATTCAGGTGGCCGAATCCGGAATAAATTAAAGTTTCGGCAAAAGTCATGATCGCGCCATGAATGTGAAATGCCCGTGTAAAAATAAAGGCCATGACGCAACTGGTTAAAACACCCAAAAAAGCCCCCAAAAAGGTTGCCAGTCATAAATAGAAACTTGCTTTTTACGCGAGCAAGTATGCCAATGGTGTGATTGTGTGCCGGTCAGCATTGGTATCTGGCGCAAGTGTATCAGGAAACTTTAACCGGATATGCGCAACGAGACAAAATGTTGCCTATTTACCTAATTTTAGGCAACAACTCACCTGTGCGATAAAAAGACAAAGGCCGTCCGATCAGCCGCCATCGTTATGATTGGGTGTAATAATTCAAGTGAAAGGATTTGTCGGATAACCACAAAAAAGGCCGGCTCAGTTGCCTGTCCGGCCTTTGAATTGATTATCCGCCCGCCTTTTGAGTAAATTTTGGCGGATATTGATAATTATTTAATATTATTGATATATTCCAGCACCAACAACATACGGGGTATCGGGTACGCGTACAATGTAGCTGCTTTTTGGAGAAGGATCTTTTTGACCAGGTTTGGGCCACTTGTAATCCACCCATCCTTTGCCTTTATCGCCAGCTATTTTTACAAACTCCGCAAAGAAAGCTTTACCATCTTTATCCTTAATACCTACAAGGCTGCCTTTCTCAGTCAGTTCAGGTTTCATCGGATGAGCCAGCATTTTGCCTTCCATATCCATCAAAAATACATAGGTGTCTTTCCAGACAAAGGGTCCTTTTTTATCACCTATGGCTTTTATAGAAGCGTCTATGCCTTTGGTTTTAATCGATTCCACAGCTTCATTACACTTTGCTACAACTTCGTCCTTAGTTGCGCTTTCAGCCCAACTTTGAACAGCTAATCCGAAAACCAGCATGGAAACCAATAAAAAAAATACAGATTTTTTCATTTTTAATTCTCCTGTAATTTCATGTTGTTAGAATAATTCATCTTTAAAGCCACTGTCATATTCAAAGCTAAATTCTATGGTCACTGCCAGATCTGCATTATCACCCCTTTCCCTTATTAAGCTTCACCTGGCTCTGCCAGCAACTCGAACATCCTGGAAATAAGAAACATGTGTTGATTACATAACCCCACAATACAACTTAAGAGCATAATCTCGTGAAATTTTGTGGTTTTTTAGTTTTTTCAAAATCAGCCTTTTGATTTTATAGCCATTTTGTCAATATGTGACATTGTAGAAGGTAATTAACCGCCAAATTGAACTGATTTAATTGCTGTTATCTACTGGCAAATAACATGCCTGAATAAATAACATGCTGTAATCCTACTTTTTTTCTCCCTGCACCGCTTGCCTCAAACATCTCAAAGTACGTTTTTTGCGCACCAAAATACCGTTTTATTCCCTTTGTATCGATATGTCTCTGCGCAACCATAGTTTCAATACCGTTTCCTTGACAGTAATGCTGTAATAATTGAGTGAAATTTTAAATAGAGTGAATCAATGAGCCTCAGAGCGCTGAGGCCCTTACAGGTACGAAAATTGCTAAATTTGTTAAAATACGCAAAAACTTATTTACCTTTTTATAAATGCTCTTCCTGCTTGAATAATATCAAAGAATACGAAATTGAATCTATATTGCACAAATTGCCGTTTCTTACAAAAAAGCAAATTCAGACTAATCCGAAGAGTTTTAAAAGTAATAAATAAATTATGCTTTAATAAAAAAAGTACTGCAGGATCTTCCGGGGAGTCATTTATTGTTTTTAAAGATCGGCGTTCTATGGCTATGGAACTTGCAGCTGCTTGGGGAGGATATTCTTTGAATGATCTAAGTATTGGGGACCGTCAAGGAAGATTCTGGAAAATACCTCTAATTCATAAAGATCAATTCATAGCTAAGCTCATTGATTTTGAGTGTAACCGCAGACGTTGCTCTGTTTCCGGTTTTGACAAGCAAGTACTCGAAGGGTAGACGAATATGTTGATGAGGTTTAATCAGTACTGTTTTTACGGCTATGTATCAATGCTTCGTAAATGTACCTCTTATTTTAAGATAGAAAAGATAAATCCGCCTTTCAATTTAAAATGTATTTTATAACAGCATCTGGGATTTTAGCGCCATCAGATCGCCAACTCATTGAGACTGTTTTTGAAACTAAGGTTTTTAATGAATATGGATCAGGAGAAATCGGATCTATTGACCATGAATGTGAACCCGGAAATATGCACATTGCTGCTGAAAATATAATTGCCGAAATTTTCGATCAGAATGATAAATTTTGCGAAGTAGGTGAAGCGGGTAAAATTATAATCACTGAACTAAATAACAGGGCAATGCCCTTAATCCGATACCTATGGGAGATATGGCGGCCTTTTCAAAAAATAAATGTTCATGCGGAAAGAGGCTATGTTTTAATATCGGCCGCATAATATAAAATGTTTGCCCAAGTTTTTGTTAACATCCTGAATTAATACGTTTTTTATTTCTACCTTATGGGAGCTAAATCAAGGTGGCCGAAGTTAAGACCAAGGCCTCGGAAGGCAATTGCCGGTGATTGGAAAACTCTCTGGAAGATGCTGGGTTATGTTCAAACACAAAAGCGGAAAATAATTTGATCCTGTCATTTTTCTATATATTTTTAAAAATGTAAAAGTGAATAATATGGAGGTTGATCATAAAATTTATCTATGATAATGCTATATTAGAACAAAGATGCGGTTCCATTCTCAAAAATGCTATAGTACTTCAAGAGTATAATAAGTATAATTTGTCAATTAATAAAAAGCAGAATGCGTTAATTAAAAATAATTGAGGTTGACAATCCCATATCCAAGTGTTGGCAAAATGGATTGATATGTCTATTTGGTTAGATAAAATTATAATAGATGGGATTGGACAATACATTTATAGGGATTTAAATGATATATGAAGAATACTTTGTGGATTACCTGGGATGAACACAGGAGAACAAACGAGTTGGCTAATGCTCTAGATTCGGAGCTGATAATCGTTAATTCGATGCTACCTAAGATATTGGTCCGAGTTCATAAAATTATACAGACCATATGGATTTTAAGCATGAAAAGGCCTGAATTGTTAATTGTTCAGAATCCATCTGTTGTGCTTGCTTTTTTTGCGTCAATACTAAAATATCCTCTAAAATATAAACTTATCGTTGATCGTCATACAAACTTTAGACTTGGAAAATCTATCGGGCTGAATCCTTTAATAATAATTATTACATTTTTTAGTAATTTTAGTTTGAAACATGCAGATCTTACAATCGTAACGAATGATTACTTAAAAAAACTGGTAAAGAAAAAGGGGGGATCTGCTCATGTCCTTAAAGATAAAATCCCAATTTTAAATCCTAAACAGGAATTAAATCTTCAAGGGGTATTTAACGTTGTTGTAACCTGCTCGTACTCAAAGGATGAACCAATTGAACAAGTTATAAAAGTTGGCCAATATCTAGATAATAGTACATATATTTATATTACAGGCCGATATGGAAATAAATTAAAAAACATATTAATACCTGACAATGTAATCCCAACAGGATTTTTACCTGAGAATACATATGTTGATTTATTGAATTCTGCACAAATTATAATGGATTTAACATCCAATGAGTGGTGTTTGGTTTGTGGCGGCTATGAAGCTATGGCTTTAGGAAAAGCCTTTATCACATCCAACACTGTGGCTTTAAGAAATCTTTATAAGGATGCTGCTATCTATGTTATTCATGACAGCAAAGATATTTCTGAAAAAATAAAATTTACAATTGAAAATCGTTATCAATATGAAAAAAGAATGCTGAACTTAAAAAATGATTTTATTAAGGAGTGGAACAAAGAATTTGAGGGATTAAAACGAAAAATCAGATTACTATATTAATCAAAAAAAATTGTAACTTTTCTAATTTGGGCAGTACTCCAAATGTGAAATGTAAGGATGGAAATTTAATTAATATTAGTGAGTTGCAAACTTAAGACATTTATTTTAAATCGTTTATTATTAATTTTAACCGAAAAAGAAACAATGATCTACCCGGAATGCGGCTCTACCGCAATTAACAAGAATGGACACACTTATTACGGAAAACAGAACAATAAATGTAAAAAATGTGATCGTCAGTTTGTTACTCCAAATGAAAATGAAAAAAAGACTGAAGAACGATTTGAAATTATCAAGAAAATGGTGCTTGAACTTATATCATTGGGAGGCATTTGCCGCGGCAATGGGCGTATCATTAACTTGGCTGCTAAATTTTTTCACTGAGATAACTGACAGCATCCCTGAGGATTTGGCAATCGTGAAACCGGCAAAGAGCAAGCTTACCCTTCAATTAGATGAAATATGGAGCCTTGCAGGCCTTAAAAATAATAAAAAATGGATATGGCTTGCAATTGATGTAGCAAGTGGACAAATCGTAGGATTCCATGTTGGTGGCCGAAAGTGAAAAGGCACTAAAAAACTGTGGGCAAGCCTTCCGGGTGTTTATAGACAGTGTGTGGTATGTTGCACTGGCTATTGGGAAGCTTATGAGAAAGTAATTCCCAAAAACCTCCATAAAGCAGTCGGAAAAAAGTATGGGCAAACAAATCGAATTGAACGATTTAATTGCACACTACGACAACGTATATCAAGATTAGTGCGGAAAGCACTTTCTTTTTCAAAAAAAATGAGAATCATATCAGAGCTATGAAATACTTCATTTGGGATTGTAATTTATTGAAATCTGTTGATGTGAAAATGATTGAAAAATTTATATATTCAGAAGGTTAAATCCATCCTTACATTTGGAGCGTTACCCATTTATACTTGGGCTATGTATCCCCGATGGATTATGAGAAAGAAAAATATTGGGCTTGGTTTTAATATCGGCGGCAGAATATGAAACGTTCGCTTAGATTTTTGTTAACATCCTGAATTGATACGTTTTTTATTCCAACTTTACGGGCGCTAAACCAAGGTTGCCGAAGTTATGATCAAGCCCGAAATATTTAAAAGTGGTTTAATTATGTGTCCGTTTTTTTTGGACCATTATAGGGCACAGAGGAGCAATCCTCCGTGATGCTGTCTACCGTTCTGTTTTCAGTGCTGTTTTCAGTGCTCTTTGCAGCGTCTTTCTTTTTTGAATCAATATCGGAATAGAATGCATCGGTATTATATGAACTATTTCCAGATATGCGCATGTTGTTATCCTTTCTGCCAGAGGGCAACTATAATTACAATTCTTAACAAACCGTTTGGTGTTAGCTTACTTAACGTGGTTAATAGTTATACCGAATAGAAAAATATGTAAATCAGAAAATTTCTTATTTTTGTGTAAAGATTTTTTTTACAAATCTAATTCATTTTATAAGAAATGTTTTGGGCTGGAAGCTGTTTTTTGATAGGCACAGTTAGAACATACCCGTGTTTTCACGCAATAAAACTTCCTGTTCCCGCCATTTTAGGAAGTCTTATAGTGCTTGAAGCCTTAGGATGAAATAATTTAAGATTATCCAGCGAGAATTCCCGGTAATTTATTGCCGGGAGCAGTCACAATATTAACGCATTAGAAAAATGGATGAGACCGGCTTATAGCCCCGATACGACCCGGAGCAATCCTGCCCTACTGTCAATCGATGGTTTCAAACAAAACGTTATTTTTATTTTTTTCGCCGCCGAATACAAAAAATGGTGGTACGCTTTTGATCTTGTCTCCACTGCCGCAGGACCGGCGGTATTGCCGAAAATGATCCATCTCCGAGTTTTTCCGTATAGCGGCCGCAGTTGGATTGGCGCCGGTTTTGTTAAGTTACCCGGCTGGGGCGATGATTTGTTTTTTTCGTGATTCCCATAAAATATTCCTTCTTTTTTCTATAATGTATAAAATTGTATTTCACATACAATTACATATAGTCCAAAAAAAAGCAGGTTAATGCCGGCGGCAGTTGGAAACAAAATTTTTAGCAATTCCTGAGAATTTCCTAAGAACAATCGGACGGTCGCCGTCACGGAGCAAGGATAGAGGTCCCTTTATATAAAGGTGTAAAACGCGACACAGAAGCCCGGAAAGAGTGCACAAAAAATTGGGCCGCTCGATGTGAGCGGCCCTTTGGAGATGAGAGGGTTAATTTGATAGGTCACAGTCAAAGAGAGGGGGTAACTGCTTTGACAGCGTGTTGTGATGTCGAGTAAAGTATTAACACCTCAGCTTAACTTTAACGTGACGGCAAAATTACCATCTTGTAATCCGTTCACGATCCTCAAAAATGAGGATCGTGGGCATAATCGCGCCGCAACGTCCTATACTGATAGATTCTGATAGATTATCGCTAACTCCAGCAAAGAAAAGATGCCGGATGGGACGATGCCGGATGGGACGATGCCGGATGGGACGATGCCGGATGGGACGATGCCGGATGGGACGATGCCGGATGGGACGATGCCGGATGGGACGATGCCGGATGGGACGATGCCGG
>JAAERL010000609.1 GCA_024230435.1 Desulfobacteraceae bacterium | reverse complement strand
GGCAAGCAGCCTATTAGATCCGGATTTGTGGATTGAGTTTGAGTGGATATTGGCTCATCACGGGCAGGTCACAAAGAGAATCACAAGTGATTCCACGTGTAAATGTGAATTATTTATCCAAATTATTGCCAAGATGTTGCCCTTTAACAAAAATGGCAATTTTCTTGCACTGTGTTGTTACGTGGGGGGTCAATCATAGTGAGCCATATTATGTTATCCGTAGTTCAAGCCAAAAAAGTATGAAAATCTTGATTTTATACCCTCTGTTTGGCCGCTTTATTCGGCGCGACTAGGGCTCAACCGGCCAAGTTAGGCACATGCACACTCAGCCATATGTGTCTACTATCAGTCCCTGGCCATGGTATGTCCAGAAATGAAGCTGGGTAGCAATAGCATCATATTGCGCAACCATAGTTGGATGACATCTTGTCTATGATATTGTAAAAAATATTTTTAGACACTTTAGTGTCTGAAATTTGCGAACCGTAGAAAACTCTTTTTTAACATAGGAATACGTAATATATTTGGAGGGAACACAACACATTACTCGCATCCTATCCCGCTCCGTAGTCGATCGCATCATCGTCTGACCTCCAACACCCCGCTTCTTTCATTCAAAACCAAAATAATTGCCTTTTGAGGGCTGTTTTCACTGAAATACTGCGCCACAGAAAGCTCATGGCATCTCTTGTTTTACCAAGGATGACATTCTACACGGGCTGTCAGCGAGAGTTAAGCTAATATTTTTTGCGATAGCCATCAATC
>JAAERL010000608.1 GCA_024230435.1 Desulfobacteraceae bacterium | reverse complement strand
GTATAAAGAAGAAGCTATAAGTGACTTAAAACGAGACGAATCCTATAAAGAAGAAGCCAGAAGTGACTCAAAACGAGACGGGTACTAATACAACGCAAAACCCGATCCGCTCGGATGAAAGAAATAGTGGCGAAATCAAGTTCCGGCATCACATCGATTTGGATACTAGTAGTTAGGCAACATTACATGTTATTTTATATGGGGGGCTAGAAAACGGGCGTATTTTTCAAAATTCTAAAAATAATACGCATCTTCACCATGTCAATTTTGTATGGTATGCCCACTGAGCCCTCTTCAACATGCATGTCATTCGACATCAAAAATTTAAATCTATATTTCATGTGGGAATTAATAGTTAGTAAAATTGGCCAATTGAATATGCCGCCGATAGATCTAAACGTTTCAAGGCACAGCTACAACAAGAAGAGTAGAGGCCAATCAAACGCTCTTCCGTTCTCACTCACATCGAGGCCGAACAGATAATATAAGCGACAGCCTTCCCTGGCCAAAAATCATTCGTGTGGATGATTATCGGCATCCACGAATCCAGGTGGTTCTCCGTGGTCCTCAGTAGAAACTGAGCAATGATGGTATTGACTTCTTCTCTCCCTTCTTTAATGAGGGAAAGGGATCGTCGCGACAAGACCCAATCTACATGTCTGAAGGTGGCTCGTTTGTAACAGGCTTTCGTATTTTTGGGCGGGCTTTTCGTTGATCTCCAATCACCGACCCGCCCAATGAGAGCGCACGCATACCATGCATGAACAATCGAGATC
>JAAERL010000607.1 GCA_024230435.1 Desulfobacteraceae bacterium | reverse complement strand
TTGGGGGGCATTAGATACAGTTAAGGGGGCTCCTTTCCTCTGATGCAATTTGAACGTAGGAATAGAGTGAGCTTGACCGTTTGGCCCCTGGAGATCAGGAAAAAATATATAGAAGGCTGATTTTGTTAGATTGTCTTCAATAGGGCACCAAATGAAAGATCTCATTAAGGGCTTTCATATAAAAAAAGTTTCATGATGATTGGATAAATTTTGGAAAAGTTATAGCTCATAAACCATGTTTCCAAATTGGCTGATCTCAACTGACCCTCCGGCAAAAGCTTGACTCATTTGGCGCCTAGCTTTAACAGCAACTTTTGCCTAACAAATCTTGTACGTGCTATGGAGAGGCCCCAGATGGTCCAATTTCAGCGTTTTATTGCATTTTTGGGCAGTACTCATCGAGTAGATTCAGATACAACTGGGAGGTTTGGTCTAATTTTCATTTTTGGGTTAGAATTTTGATACCAAAGTTTGTTAGTGATCACTACTAGAGGATGAAGCCAAATCAGCCAAATCGGTGCAATATTGGCTAGCTTTACACTCAAATCACACCCTAGAATTGCCACATCACCCGAAAAGTGCATATTTGAACAGATCTCACTGAGCTGAGCTCACTGTAGAAAAATTGTGGTTCAAAAGTTTGAATAGAAGCTGAGAAAATTGATATTATGTACTCTACTAACAAATTTGTTAGTGAACCTTTCTGAATACCCCCCGCCAAATAAATCAAACCCGCCAAAGCAGTCAAGCTCACTCTACCTTCCCCAATCCCCAATCTTCCCCAATCTCTCTTCCACCAACAACTACAAAACAAGGAATCCTCTAAGCCAGAGAATACCCCTTTCTGCGGTTCTGCGTTCTTGGCCCCTCATCGCCACAGGTATTAGTGAGTGAGATGCATCATAAGCCCTCTTCTTCATTATGTTTAGAGCAAAGTAATTTAAAGAAGGCCTACCCGCGGCCCTCAGAAAAGGCAAACCTTATCCCCAATATCTGCCGGCGACAGTAGAGAGTGACGCCGTGGTACAACCACGGCATCAC
>JAAERL010000606.1 GCA_024230435.1 Desulfobacteraceae bacterium | reverse complement strand
GAGTTGGCTTGGATGGACGGAAGCCAGGCAGCGGTAGCTTATGATGTACCGATTTCGGCCCTTCATGAGCCACTTTCGGACTCTGCTCGAGATCCAAGATCCAAAATGCAAAACGCAAAACGCTAGCCTCAGGGGAAAAAGCGGCTTAAAACTAGCTGATTCTGAGACCAACCTGTGGAGTAATTCTTACGTAGGTATTTGTAGCATTCTACGTGGCATTTTCGCCTTTTAAGCGTTACGCTTAAAATCAGCCCGATCTGAGCTCCAGAGGCGCTTTTTCCCCTGTGATGGCTACAAAACGCAAAAAGCAAAATAAACGGCATAATAATATAACAGAAATTTTAAAGTACGTCTGATTAGCCCTCTCAGGGGCGAAATTATGACTAACCAACATGTATTATAAACGGCATAGATAACAACATCATACATATGGTACTTAAACAACCAATTCGAACAACACAGCTAACGAACGAATAGTGAAGAGGTCGGAACTTGAAACAATAAGAACAAAGAGCGCGACGGTCGTAATTGTACTCATTTTTATTATCTTGCTGCTGTAACCTTCATGATGGCGGCCGAAGGCGATAACATTGTATGGTTC
>JAAERL010000605.1 GCA_024230435.1 Desulfobacteraceae bacterium | reverse complement strand
GGGGGTGATGATCATCTGAAGGTCAGGATAGGTCACTAAAAATAAATTTATTTTTAGTAAATTTTTTAGCAATCTATGTTGGTTAAGCAACTTCTCTGGATAACTTTTTTTTCTTTAGTAAATTTTTTCTTATTTAGTAAACGCTTTTCAGCTGATAGTAAACTATAATCAGTTTAACATTAAATAAATACATTTACCTGCAAACAAATACTTCAACATTGAATTGCAATCGGCTAATGGCAATGAAATTCATTTACTTTATTTTATTCTACTACTATCCTGCTATCCCATATCCTGCTCGCCCATCTAACAGCCCCCCCTTCTCTCCTTTTCACTCTACCCAGTCGATCCCCGATACAATAGCAACACCCTCCTCCGCCTCCATACACCCATCCCCGTCGTCTACTTTGCGATCCTCCTCGTCTCGTGATTGCTGTCTTCCCCCCCCGCCCTGCCCCACCCCGCCTCCTGCTGAGAGCGGCGAGAAGATCAAATTGTTAGCGGACGGTCAGTGAATAGATGGAATAAATCACCTTCTTACCTTCCCTGCCTCGTGGTCGTTGCCGCCGCCGCTGTCTACTCTCGATCGTCGTCACCATTGGCCTTAGACTGAGGTGAGAGGCAAAAATATTAATTGAGAGACGCGGTTGGAGAAGAAATGGAAAAAAAAGTCACGAACTCACCTCTTTGCGCCGATACTCAATTTAGCGCCGCCGGACTTGGTAGGATCGCTCGCCAGAGCGACGGCGCTTGTATCCGGCGATCGGGTGAGGTGTGCCAATGTTTTCGGAGGCGGGGTGAATTCCACAATGCTGACAGCTGGATCCGCCGGGAATCAGCCGCCCGTGCCGTTGGGAGGGGGAATGATAATTTCCATCAAAAATCCATGGATCCGCGCCAGGAAAATTGGAGGCTTTCTTCTATGGGGTGGTCCGAGGTAGTACGCGAAGTTTCCATGGATGATTTGATCGGGCGGCCGCGTGGTGATGGGGGAAGGTTTTGGCGGCCATGGTCGGGTTGGGTTGGCTTTTTTATGTGTGGTGTATCGTACTTACCGTGGCGCGTGTGTATCTATCTGTATCTATGTTCGTTCGTTGGTGCGTGTACGAGCGTGCCTCTTGTTTCGTTTGTTTGTTTTGTAAGTACGAATGGCGGTTTATTTTTTACGGTTGTACGAATTCAAAGCAAGATAGTATTTGAATTCAAAAACCTAACGGCGATTTGTTTAAACGCGGCGCACTGGATTTGAATTTGGGTGGCGGGGGAGGGAGAAGTTAAATAAACACCAACGGCCGATACTATAATTTACACCAAATATGACGCATTTACTGGATAGGCGAAATAATTTACATCTGAAGTTAATAATTTATAGAACTGATTTATTGAATGAACGATAGCATTTATCCAGAGAGCGAGATTGTTTATTAATAAAAAGGAGTATTTGATATTGACATGTACTATTTACCCAGTACCCTATAACATTTATACAGTGACCAAGATAGTACATCCAGAGATCGAGAATGTTTATTAATAAAAAGGAGTATTTAATATTGACATGTACTATTTACGCAGTACCCTATAACATTTATACAGTGACCAAAATAGTACATCCTGAGATCGAGAATGTTTAATAATAAAACAAACATTTGATAGTGACATGCGTTATTTACCCAGTACCCT
>JAAERL010000604.1 GCA_024230435.1 Desulfobacteraceae bacterium | reverse complement strand
CAGTTGGGATAAAACATTTTTTCCGGGACCCTAAGCTCTTTGAGAGCTACGTTACACTATAATATATAGTCACCCTGGAATACTCCACACGTTCCAGGCACTGAGGCCGGTGATTAAACATACCTGAGGGCAAGGGTAAGTGTTGCCGGTAAAAACCCTTTGTAACATTGGCGAAGTGGCTCACTGTCTTGACAAAAACAGCGAAAACGATCCTGACAGCCGGAGGCGCCCATTGGCATGGGATTTTACTGCTGTTGATGTTTTCATGATCAATTCCTTTTTTGGAAAAAGAGATTATTCTTGTACACGATCCCACCAGTCCGTAAGCGTGCTTTTAAAATACAATGCGGCGTCTATATCAATTTCGACTACCTGCCCGGTGCTTTGTTGCATGTAGACCTTTCCACCTCTTTCGGAACCGGTATGCATACCAAGGCTCGGCGGTGGTGTTCCGATCAGTGATTCTTGCAGTTTTATCTCAACAACCTCTTCACCGGTACTCGATTCAATGGTTGGCGTTTCAACTTGAAAAATTTGTTTAGTGTAGCCGGTACCGGTTAGATAATAAAGGCCATACAGGTTTGTGTGTCCGCCAAATCCGCAGATATCTTCCTCAGGAGTAAATACCGGAAAAAAGGTAAGGCCTGCAAAAACAGACGCCTTGCTGATCATACGCTCCGAGGGGCTGGTTGCGTTTGTTTCCAACGGACGGTACCAGCCATCATAATTATCCCGGATTTCATCCACTAATTCATCAAAACTGCCGTATGAGCCAAACAATGATCCATTTTGAAGGACATGTTTTCTGGTTGTTACGGTTATTGAGTCCGAATCAAAGAGTGACCCCTGGTCTATGGTTATTGATTGAGCCTGGGAGTAGTCATGCATGCCATTGCTCTCGTACAGTTGTTTATTAAAGTAGGGATCTTTTATCCCGTAAATATAGTTCCAATCGGAAGTGCTCTTATCATCGCCGCTGAGAAAGCGTCCGGTTCCGAAGTAAACCCACACATTGTCTACATCGAACTCGGGATAGGCTTCTACGCTGATTGACGGCGGCGCCGTGATGGGCCCATCGGAGCTGAAAAGTTCGTGTGCATACCAATTGGCAGGGTCGATATCATAGCCATAGTCCAGGTTGCTGTTGTAGTCGTCTTGCCATTGGCAGTTGGTGCAGGGTACTGCGATTTTATACACACTGCCTTGCCATTTGTTTTGAGCATAATAGGTATTGCCGATGTAAATACTGTCTACATTATAGTTCAAGTTTTTATCAAAGGCGGCTGCTGTGCTGAAAAAGGCGTTACTTTCATACGGGCCGAACCGGTTGAGCAAATTTCCGGTTTTCATATCGGCCATATACAAGTAGCTGCTTTGATCGCTTGTGCCGTCATAATCGGTGGGACCGGAGCCAAATACCAGGTACCACTGATCATCAACTTTGACCGGCGCCGGAACAGCGCGGGTCATCGCCGCATCCGGATAGGTTTTTTCCCACAATAAAACCGGGTTGCGCGGGTCGGTAATGTCCATGCAAATGTAGGAGGGGTCGAAAGTGCGCACTTCTTCAGAGCCACTGCCGAAATCTTCGTTTACGCTGATTTGTTTGGCCCCCATATTCATACCCATAACCAGTATGGTTCCCCAGTTCGGGTCCGAATCGCCATCGGTGTAATGGGTGTCATCATCTAAGATTTTAGCATCAAAAATT
>JAAERL010000603.1 GCA_024230435.1 Desulfobacteraceae bacterium | reverse complement strand
GGCTCTGGAGTATTGCTCTTTGAGGAGCTGTCGCATGTACGATGCTCAATATATATAAGACAAACCTCATAAAAAAAGTTGGTTAGAAGTCACTCCGGCATTGGACTT
Organism: Desulfobacteraceae bacterium; assembly: GCA_024230435.1. Lineage (GTDB taxonomy): Bacteria > Desulfobacterota > Desulfobacteria > Desulfobacterales > Desulfosarcinaceae > UBA2230. Next base: position 652 of record JAAERL010000603.1, on the reverse strand, counting down.
CTGCTTCGTCCATTTCTTTTGCGGCACAATTAAGAATGTACTTAGATAAAAAATCTTAATGTCAATAACTTTACTATGGCAAATATGAAGGCATTCTTGCACGTTTGATCAAAGGGCAAAATACAGATGAAGATTGTGCCCGGCCAAGTGCTTCGTCAACTTTCCGGTTGATTCATTTCTGCCAATTGACAACATATCCAAAGCCCTTTCTCGCCGAGCACGTATGTAAGCAGAACCTTTTGTTCGCTGGGGGCGAATGGTAAAATGCAAATGAAGACTGTGTCCGGCCTTCTGACGGCTTTCCACGACGACTACGCTGTCCGCTCTCGCCAAACGTTCGACGAGTTAGAGGCCCGTCTGGGCGGAGGGTTTCGTTCGACGTCGGTCGCATTAGCGTCCGCCGCGTTCACAGTAGATGGGCGAGCGTTGGAGCGTCCGCGTGGAGTATCTTGGGCGTGCGATCCCGAATTTGTTGAGAGGAAATCTGTCAAGACAAAATATTGCATCCCGCCAATATTACAAAATATGGGTTAGTATAGTCCAGCCAGTATGTACAATTATCTTTGATGTGTGACTTAACTTTTTTGATGCGTGACTTAACTTCTTAATATTTAGATCGCGGTCAACGAAAATGATATGCATGTTGAGGGGC
>JAAERL010000602.1 GCA_024230435.1 Desulfobacteraceae bacterium | reverse complement strand
GACGGAAAAGAATATACCAGATTGAGCAGGATTTTTTTTCGTATTCAAGGCGTGCCAAAGTTTGCATACTTAACGTATTCGGGCTTTGGCATAACGCAGAAGACGGGAAAAAAGACATACAAGATGGTATATTCTTTAACAAAAATCGCCTTATAGTTTTCAGTCTTTTGAGATGTTAGGAAATTCATCTGCCTTAGGATCTTAGAGTTTGAAAATATAGACGTTATTGAGCCGGATTTGGATTCGTTTTCAACAGGTAAAGATGCAGACATGCTCATTGTTTGTACCCATTGATGCAGCACGGAAAACGAATCCAAAAGCAGCACCTGATGTGCAGCTTGCCAAGGCCCTGATTTTAAAACATGGTATGGGCTGCCAAACCTGCAAGATAACGATGGATACGATTTTTTAAAAACAAAATCGAGCCATCTGTGGCAAACGTTATTTAGTACCGAATATCTTATCGCCCGCGTCACCTAGTCCAGGCAATATATATCCTTGATCATTCAATTTTTCATCAATAGAGGCTACATAAATTTGAACATCGGGATGAGTCTTTTCCACCCTGGCAAGACCTTCAGGCGCCGCTACCAGAAAAATTCCCCGGATTTGTTTACACCCGGCTTCTTTTAGCTGGTCGATGGTGGCAACCAACGTTCCACCCGTGGCCAACATCGGGTCCAGGATAAGGGCCATTCGCTCTTTAAGATTGTTCGTCATTTTCAGATAATATTGTACCGGACTCAATGTTTCCTCGTTTCGGTACAAACCTATAACACTTACTTTTGCGGAAGGAATAAGGTGCAAAACGCCATCCATCATTCCCAGTCCGGCTCTTAGAATCGGTACAACACTAACTTTTTTACCTTTAATTCTCTCAACGTTAACCTCGCCCGCCCATCCCTGAACAGAGCGTTGCTCGGTAACAAGATCTTTAGTCGCCTCATAGGTAAGCAAGCTCGCCACCTCGGATGACAAATCTCTGAAATCTTTAGTTGATATATCATGAACACGCATCAAGCCGACCTTATGTTTGATCAAAGGATGCTGAACAAGGATTACCGGCATATTGACCCCCTTCTATTAGTAAAATAAGAAAATATACGTTACAGCCACAATTGAATTACGCTACATAACTGAATTTCTTAAAGCACCATCTGATATCCAATGGTAACAGTCTTGTCAATTCCATCGATCATGTTTTGGCTTGCAGATTTGTAAACAAAAAGGGATCAGGAGCGAAAAACAGGTATCTTAATTCCAACGCATCAGCGGTTCCATAAAACCTGTTTTTTACAATAATATACTACTGTTGTACCAGCATTGCAAACAACCGGTTAATTTCTTGACACTTTTATAGATACTCTGTATTTCCACGGTTCAATTGTTTTTGATAACAATGCCTTTTTCAATGATGCTGTATTGGAAGTGTGTTTTAAAATCCTGCTGTTTGTTCTAGCTCAAGTAAGCGACCCGGAAGCAGCGCCCTGCCGAAAACTGCGAATGAGTTATTTCGGCGATAGGCGATAGAAAGGCAAAACGGGAAAAGGCAAAGCGCTACCCCAGGTAGCTATCCGCCTAAGATTATATCAGTAACCATCTTAAGAGTGTAAAAATCAATATTAATATGGGCTCATAAACACTAAGGAGGACATATGCAAAATTTGCTCGAATCTCTTGGAATACAAGAAATTAATTATGGTGCGACAACCGGGGCATCGAATGGATGGCGAAAAACCGAGGCAGATCAGATAGAAAGTATATCCCCTATAGATGGCAAACCCATTGCACGGGTCATTCAGGCTACTGTGCATGATTACGAAGCGATAATGCAACAAGCCTCAGAATCCTTTGAAAAATGGCGTATGATGCCCGCGCCTCAAAGAGGACAGGTTGTTCGTGAGATGGGTGAACAACTCAGAAAGTACAAAGAGCCATTGGGGCGGCTTGTTACCCTTGAAATGGGCAAAATAATTGCCGAAGGCTTCGGCGAAGTTCAAGAAATGATAGATATGGCCGATTTTTGCGTTGGCCAATCACGCCAGCTTTATGGACTCACAATGTCAAGTGAGAGGCCTGAACATCGCATGTATGAACAATGGCATCCCCTTGGACAAATCGGAATCATTACAGCCTTTAATTTTCCTGTAGCCGTATGGTCCTGGAACGCTCTTCTTGCGGCCGTATGCGGCAATGTCTGCATCTGGAAACCAAGCTCCCACACACCGCTCACCGCCATCGCCGTGCAAAACATCATTGCGCCTGTAATTGACCGGTACCAGATCAACGGTGTCTTCAATCTTGTGATAGGCTCGTCCAAAGATGTTGGAAATACAATGGTCAATGATCCCCGCATGCACCTTATCAGCGCTACCGGCAGCACTGCTATGGGCCGTCGTATCGGCCCTGTTGTTGCGGAACGTTTTGGCAAAAGCCTACTTGAATTAGGCGGCAATAACGCCATTATTGTTAGCGAAGACGCCAATATTGATTTAGCTGTCCGCGCCATCACCTTTGGAGCAGTGGGAACGGCAGGTCAGCGATGTACCTCAACCCGGCGCATTATTGTTCACCGGAGCATCAAACAAAAAATTACAGATACCCTGATTAAGGCATACAGCCAGATACAAATTGGTGACCCGCGGGAAAATAGAATCCTGATGGGACCATTGGTGGATGAAAATGCCGTGAATACAATGATGGCCGCAATCCAAACAGCCCAGGAACAAGGAGCACGGCTACTGTATGGAGGACATAGGGTCCAGCCGATTTCAGGAGGTTTTTATGTTGAACCCACTATTATGGAGGCTCAATGCCAATATGAAATTATAAAGGAGGAAACATTCGCTCCGATTCTATACATTTTGGAATATGAAACCATTCAAGAGGCGATTCAACTGCAAAACAATGTACCACAGGGGCTAAGCTCTTCAATTTTTACGGAATCGATGCGCAATATGGAAACCTTTTTATCAGCGCGTGGTTCAGATTGCGGAATTGCCAATGTAAATATTGGTACGTCCGGTGCTGAGATAGGGGGCGCTTTTGGCGGAGAAAAAGAAACCGGCGGAGGGCGTGAAGCCGGCTCCGATGCGTGGAAGATCTATATGCGGCGTCAGACCTGCACAATCAACTGGAGCAAGAATTTGCCTTTAGCCCAAGGTATTACATTCGATTAAATTAAAAAAAGGGGGGAGTTACCTATAAAAAATGAAACTTTCCCCTTTAAGTTTTTTGTCATTTAAAAAATATCTAAAAATGAGTATTTTAATTTCATTGGAAATAGTGTAGTATCAGAAAGTTAAACTATTTTAAAAATTGAAAGGTTAACCCAATGACGGATAAATTAGTTCGTTGCCCCAAAGATCCGCAAGTTATGTATTTTCGTAAAATTTGCGAAACCATCTTCAGAAAAGATAATTTTCGGCCATGGTGTAAAAATTGTGAAAATTTTGAGCCTGCCGAATTAAAAAATCAGGATGCTTGAACCTATCCGAATATTTCAATCTTAATACAATTTACATTAATTGCCTTCAATCCGATTACGTTCATTGCACAACCGGTTACGGATTCTTCTCACTAAGGGTGCAAGCAAAAACTGCTTATTATATATAACCTTTTTGTTATATTCAAAAAACAGATTTTAATTTAAATATGGCCAAAAGGCTTATTAAATTACAATCAATTGTTAAATCAATTCAAAACATTACACACCTCCTGTCTTTTTTTAAGATTATCCAGCGAGAATTCCCGGTAATTTATTGCCGGGAGCAGTCACCGGTCTGAAATTATCTGACTTGACAGATCGGGAATGACTGCACATCAGGCAGCAGCGCCTCCGCGATTGCTTCATTCGTTTTTTGATAAACAAACAAAAATTTTACCGGCGCAATATAATACAATATTTTGCGCCGGATAAGGCGAGCTTTTCTCAGCTCCAAAAATGTGAAAAGTAATCGCTTTATTTTTAGTCTGTAACTGGATCGTGATTTTGCACTTGACTCCGGATTGGCAATTCCTATAAATTTAGTATGAATTAGATGCATCTTTTGAAAGCACAGGTTGCTGATATGCAGTTTATAAAAAAACTCACTGATATATTAATATTTTCACTGGCGGCAATCCTGTGCCTGAGTTCTTTTTCCATGGCAATGACCAAGACCGTCGCCTGCCAGCAAAAGAGATGTTGTTGCAAAACGCATCAAATCAAACTGCAAAATCCATTATTGATCAAAGCGGACCAAATAGGGGTATCTACTGCTCGAAATGCGTGCCGTTGTTCCGTTGAGCCATTTAACTTCCGGATACCGCTGCATTTATCCATTTCAGCTCATAGCTTTGATCAATGGCCGATATTTTCCAACGATATTGAAAGTTACAGTTCTACCGGTTTTGATCTTTATCATGCCAAAACCCATCCTTGCGGCCCAATAATTTTCTCACGGCAACTTGTGCCGATTTATATTCAACATTGCAGCATTCTTTGTTAACAGTTCTTTTCATAATAAATACTTAATTATTCTGTATAGTGCTCATCCGGCAAATTTATCATTTATGGATGGGCACTGTCTAACTATCACAGTTTTTTAAGAAAGGGACATTTAAACAAGGGACACTCCTTTTGGGGTGAATAGCATCGTTTGCGGACAGTTTTTTACAAGGACACGCATGCCGGTATTCACCGATAGTATAAAAAATCTTTTCCGGACTGTGCAAGAATTCACAGTACAGCTATGCTCCGCATGCTGTCTAAATAATTATTTAGAGGTTTCGAACATGACAAATACAAATAAAAGTAAACCAGATTATAAAAGTAAAAGAGACTTAGTGCTTAAAAAGTCCAAATCAAATACAAAAACCGTGATATTTGCAGGATTTGGAATCATTCTTGTTCTTGGCGCTTTGATAGTTGTTTGGTCCGCCACCGGAATCGATCCTTTTAAGCCCGTTAAAGAGGCATTCTCCGGCAAACAAAATACGAAAACAACTGCCTCGGCCGTGAGTCACGATGTCGATTTATTCAACGATGGGAAAGCCCGGCATTATGAATACCAGGCAAATAATATCACCGTTCGCTATTTCATAATTAAAAGCTCAGATGGCATTTTAAGAGCGGCTTTTGACGCCTGTGACGTTTGCTGGCGCGCAGGCAAAGGCTATTTTCAGCAAGGCGATGATATGGTTTGCCGCAATTGCGGGCGTAATTTTCCTTCAAACCTGATTAACGAAAAAAAAGGAGGCTGTAATCCAGCACCATTACAACGGGAAATAAAAGATAAGCAACTCATCATTCAAGTTGCGGATATTCTTGAAGGGCAAAATTACTTCAACCTCTAATAACAGAACAAATAATAAAAGAACAAAAAGGATTGACTGTCATGACTCTGAAAGACATTGCTTTTAAAAATCTTATGCGGCGTAAAGCCAAATCCGGATTTATTTTTGCCGGATTGGTTATTGGCGTCGCCACGGTTGTGGCTGTGGTTACCTTTACCGATACCATGAGCCAAGACATTCAGCACAAGATGGAAAAATACGGCGCTAATATTCTTATCGTGCCGCATACCGATTCGCTGACCTTATCTTATGCAGGAGTGACTTTAGGTGGTGTTTCATTTGAGATGACCCCTATTGTCCAATCCCAATTATCCGAAATACGCAAAATTAAAAATTACGCCAACATCGCTGCGGTGGGCCCCATTGTACTTGGGGCGGTTGAACTGCGTAACCAGCGCGCCCTTTTGACCGGCGTAGACTTTAAGGCAACCCAAATCCTTAAGCCCTGGTGGAAGGTTAATGGCGCCAAGCCGGGAGTAAATCAGCTTTTATCCGGTAGCGAGGCCGCAAGGATTCTGGGCCTTAAAATTGGGCAGTCCGTTAACATAAATGGAAAACAAATGACTGTGAGCGGGATACTTTCGCCTACAGGCTCCCAGGACGACCAGCTTCTGTTTGCTCATATGAAAACGGCTCAAACCTTGTTGGGAAAGCCTGACGAAGTATCGCTTGTGGAGGTGGCGGCCCTATGTAATGCCTGCCCCATTAACGATATGGTAAACCAGATTGCACAAAAGCTTCCTTCTGCAAAAGTCATGGCTATCCAGCAAGTTGTAGGCGCACGAATGGAAACCCTGACTCAATTACGTAAATTTTCATTCGGTCTTTCCATTGTTGTTGTGCTTATCGGAGGCCTCGTCGTTTTGGTTACCCTTATGGGAAGCGTAAAAGAACGCACCCGTGAAATCGGTATTTTCAGGGCTATTGGTTTTCGCAAAAGCCATATCATCCGAATTATTCTTATTGAAACAAGCGTAATCAGTCTGATTGCAGGTTTAATGGGATACTTGCTCGGCTTAGGCGCAGTTTGGGCAGGTTTTTCCTTGTGGAAAAAGCACAGCACAACATTAATCGCCGCAGACCCATTGGTTGCTCTGGGTGCAATTTGCATGGCGCTTTTGGTAGGGCTTGCGGCAAGCGCTTATCCGGCCGGCTTAGCTTCCCGGCTTGATCCCAACCAGGCATTGGCGACTTTATAAACCAGTACAGCAACCAAATCAAAGCAATGGAGGCAGTTATGAGTTTTTTGAAAATTGAATCTATTTCCAAAACATATGGCGAGTCGGATTCTATTGTACATGCCCTTGACGATATATCCTTGTCGATTAAACTGGGCGAATTTGTCGCCATCATGGGTGAATCAGGCGCAGGCAAATCTACTTTGCTGTCGGTAATGGGCGCAATGAACACGCCAACTTTGGGCAAGTATTATGTAGATGATATTGATGTCTATGCTTTATCCACAGAACAAAAAGCCGACTTTCGAAGAGAATATTTGGGATTTGTTTTTCAAAGTTTTCATTTGATTCCTTATTTAACCATTCTGGAAAATGTGATGTTGCCCATTACCAATTTAAAAATACCTAAATCAAAAAAGGAATCAATGGCCATGCAAACCCTGGAATGGGTAGGAATTGACAGTAAATCCAAACGGCTCCCAAATCAGATTTCAGGCGGAGAAAAAGAGCGCTGCGCTGTTGCCAGGGCCATAGTTAATGCCCCCCCGGTGCTGCTGGCTGATGAACCTACAGGTAATCTGGACAGCCGCAATTCTAAAGACGTTATGGCATTGCTTACTCGTTTGAACAATAATGGCGCCACGGTTATCATGGTAACCCACAGCACAAAGTGCGCAACCTATGCACAAAGGATTATTCAGCTTCGAGATGGGAGCATTGCAAAGGAGAATTCAATTTCCAGCGAAAAGCAAGATCCGGTAAAAGCCGCCTGATGCGCTGGAGAAACAGTATTCAAATAGTTTATAAAAGCGTAAGGAGCGTGGAAGATACGAATATACCACTTATGCTTGTCTTTGAATTCGTTTTCGCTTGTTGCGTCAATATGTGCATAGACAATAAGTATGCATATATTGACGCGTTTTTAAAACGAATCCAAATCCTGTGCAATAACGGCATATTAGTATCTTCCAAAACCCTAAGAATAAACCGATGGGAGTTCAATCTTTATGAATTTTATACATATTAGGCGCGTTTATCTCTGATTTTTTTTATAACTGGCAGCCAGTTACGTCACAAACTGCTCATTTTTTTGATAACAAGAATAAAGCTCCAGTGCCTGTCTCTTTATATCTGTTGAATACATCATAAAGAGCCTGTTTGGGAAATAGAAAATTTGCGTTATTTTGGCCCCGCCCTTGCGCTTTTGCAGCCGATTTAATAATTCTCAAACAGGCTCTAAGTCCTTGTGGCATAATCTTGCACGAATAGTCTCATACCCCGACTTCGAATTGAAGGCCAGGGGAAATAAAGTGAGACTTTGGAGTGATACACATGCAGTGCCTCCGGGGGAGTGAAGTGAGAAGGAGTACTTAGAAGCTGACTGGTGGTGTGTGCCATGGTAATTCCAAAAGCCTCATTTTGCATGGTTCAAAATCACACCACCAGAATCGAGTATAAGCTTATTAAAATACTGTTGAAGGATTAAAATATGGATTGAATTATATTTAAGTTTGTCATAATTCGATCAGGATCATATAAGGCTTCATTCAGTGGTATTCTCGTTATTCCTATATTTTGTTTGGACACACTGTATGCAATCCACATTGTATCATTTATGATTTCAGCAGTAAAATAGGCAGGACCACCGAATTCCCCTTTATATAAGCCGTATGTAAAGCAATATTGCCCCTGCATGAAATCAACGTTTTGATCATAACGAACGGCACCTGTTAAATGTGGTGGTTGGTCATAGTGATAATGACCGTCCTGATCTAAATCGCAATAGCCAGGCTTCCAATATTTTTCTCCTCCTTTCAGGGCGTCCACGGATCGAAGCATCCAAGTTTTATCAAAATAGCGGCCTTCATCTGAAACGGTTATATACATTCCGCGCCTATCAGAATCACCATTGCCGATTATCCAAATTCTGCCATCAGGAAGTTCTCCAGCAATTGACCATCCATAGCCGATCAAACGACTTTCCCATCCTGGCAAATAACGTTTTGCCTGCTCCTCATATGCGTTGTATCCGAAATCCAACGTGTATTTGTAGTAATCCAAAGCGTATTTATATAAGTGAGCTACACTATAATAGCCTCCTGCATTTTCTTTTAAAACTATTTTGTATCCGTCCGGCCGGATAAAATAGGACGGATGCTTTAAGGCAGGGTACATATCACCACATGCCAGATGAGCTTCTCCAGACACGCCCCTTATAACTCTAAAAAAGACCTGATATTTACCAGATATAATATTATTTATATCTTCTCTTATCTGTGAGCCTTCCTCGGGTAACGGCACGAATTTGTATTCGCTATTATCAATAGGAATTAAATCAACCTCACATCCTTCATGAAACATTATGTTTGAAGGCAACGTTTCCTCTGAATCTTGAAACTTTTCCGATTGAGATTCCAGCGTTCCATTATCATTAATTCCCCACCTCTGGTAGAACTTTCCACCAAGATCCATGAATATATCCCAACATGGTTTATCTTGTTCATTCTTACAACTTTGATTGGAGTCGTACCAATAATCTTCCTTAATCCATTGTTCTTCGAGATCTTCCGGCATAGATAATCCACGCTTTGAAGGCTCTGCCGTAAACCCGTAATTAGAACTGAAAGCACCAACAAAATACAGACGATCCGATACGACCCGCAAATGCCCTGACACTCTGAGGCCGTCAATGTACTCTGCATCTGTGCATCTATCAAAAGTTTCCTTACGTTCTTTCATTTGTATGGGCGATGGAGCAAGCTCAACAACCGGTTGCCATTGAATCGATTGGTATCCATTTGTAAAACGACCGACGCTGGCCAATATGCGTTGTCCCGGCCCATTTTCATCTGATCCATGATTCGTCCAATATAAAATAATGTTATCTTTGTATATTACGTGTTTTACATGATGATTATAAGTGCCTTCGTCCGACGAACAATCGCTATTGTAACAAGGTTTTTCCGGAACAAAGACATTAAAGTGTTCTACTCCAGGAAATGAGTTTAAATTATCTGGGTAAAGCGTTGTATCACTCGTTTTAACACTCTCAGGCCTTATCCAATCAAATTCTGGTTCAAATGACGGATCGCATGGATCACATTCTTTTGCTTTAACAGAAAAACATAATGCAAATAAAAAAACAAAACTAAAAAACACAGTAGAATGTATATTCACCAAAGGTATTTTTCGTAAGATGTAATTTTTAAGCAACGGATTTTCCTTAATTTGAATGTTTATAGAGTTTTATATACACTATACCGGGTTGCTCGCCATCATCCAAACAAGCGCATTTGACATCTCGGTCAAATTTAAAAGCCACCTCACGCCCTGTGACAAGCGCCGTTTGTAATTGTGTCATCCAAGCCTTGCAAACAATATCTTCCGATCTATCAGTTTTCTCCAATGAACAGACATTAAACCAGCTGCCTTCAGGGACAGGAAGCACTTCTTGTCCTCCAATTTTTGTAGCTCGAATTGTAAGCAAGCCGTCGGATAAAATTGTAAGCTCGCTGATTGTCACGTTACACCAGGGGTCCAATTCGCCTTCGCTATTTTCCTTAGAATGGACTATTGAATTTGAAAATAACAAAATTCCCATAGTTATTAAAAGTACCGCTGAAGCATTACCTATATTAGCAATTGTTTGTCTCATGTTCTTCCTCCCCAATTAGTTTAATTATTGTGTTTAAATACAATGTTTTCATACGACTCCCTGCGATCAATTAATACAACACAGAGATTACTTAAGCATCATAGCTAATTTAGTGATTATTTTGAGTTAGTTAATCGATTTTAGGCATTCCACCCCCGCTGTCAATTTATGTTTTATCTTCAAAAACTACTACAGTCTGTATTGTGGAAATGAAATAAATGAGGGTTGCGTACATTAACATGATGCGCCTAAGTATTGCTATATCTTTTAAACATATAAAAGAAATGCTTTTGACAATTTTCATAATGATTTAAATTCCCACACATATCCAGCCTATCACTATGATATAAATCTCTATGTATGCATTTCACTTTTGTTAGTAGTTCAACTGCTTTTATAGAGAACATAATATTGTCGCCTCTCAACATTCTAATCATGAGTCAACTTTCCCATAAAATGAGCCACAGCAATAATGGCATCCATATGCCCCTAAATTACCTCTCACGTAAATAGTTTCGGTACTTGCCACACGGATTTTAAAAGTTCATCTGCATGAATTTGTTAATTAATTTAATTATTATGACATAATTTTGCACGAATAGCCCCCATGCCCCTACATGTCAAATCAATCGTTCAATGTCGTTTTATAGCACTATAAACGTTTTTTTTTATAACTCATTGATATTTGAGAATAAAATTTTTAATTTCGGCTAAAAACACCCATTTTTAGCAATTTTTCGTCAAAACTCGCGAATATGGGTTAAGCTTCCCCTCTTTATTTTAACGAGGAGGAGAGGTCTTTTTTTAATGCTTTTTCAGGAATCATCTTCTGATGTTTTATAAGCGGATAAAAGGATGTGTTGGCCTTTATTAAACGTCTCGTCGCTATCCGTATTTTTATCTTTAAGATTTTCTTTAGTCATAGCTTCTTCGGCATTTTGAAGAACACGGCGCATATCATTATTGAGATCCTCGTTGAATGTGTTCAGCTCGATTCCAGTTTTTAGAAGCTCTGCACACTTTTCAAAATCATCTTTTATTAAATGAATCATGCCTTCTTTAAACAAGAAGAGAGGATTTTGATCGCCTAATTTATCCAGCCCCTCCCAGGTATCTTGCGCTTCTGTAATTTGTCCGGAAGTAATAAACAGTAATCCAAGCTGAAACCGGGCAGTGTGCAAGTCAGGTTCAATCTCTAAGGCACGGGCCATTTCCGATTTGGCTGTGTCATACATACCTATTTGGGCATGTACTGCACCAAGTAAGTAAAATGCTTTGCCATTTTCAGGTTCAATTTCAAGCAGACGTTTTAAATGAATAATGGCCTTTTCAGCCATGCCATGGTTCATCGCATGCAAAGCTAAGTGCAGAAGTTCATCGGCATTCAGTTCATTGGACTTATCGGGTGTCATAACCTGTTTGTCTCTCCTTTATACCAGAGTTTTTTTTAATAATTTAAATATAATGCCAAAATATTAAGTCTAAATATCAAAATAGATTATTTCGAACTAGTGTCCATCTAGAAATTGAGGATTTTGCAGAAAGATAATTAGCAAAGATTGCTATTAGTCAGAAATCAAACGTACCAAATCGACATCTCTCTTCATGAGAACAAAAACCAGGAGCAAAACCTGAATTTTGGGCACACTTGTCCTGTGTTT
>JAAERL010000601.1 GCA_024230435.1 Desulfobacteraceae bacterium | reverse complement strand
TTTGTCCGTGGAGGCTCCCGTGGGCACAGACGATACCATAACTTTAGAAATCAACGCATTTGACTATGACGATGGCGATCACAGCCTTGCCGTAACAGCCTCAGACGAGCTTAACAACACCACCACGATCGAGCTTAGTCTTAGCCTTGCCAACGCCGCTAAAATGGAAGGTTACGGCGTTGACGCCGTTATTTGCAATGGTACTGTCACTGTTTATTCGTGGAAAGATGGTACTCAGGGCGCGCTGATCGGCACCGGCAAAACCAACAACCATGGCTTTTACTCTTTGGACCTCAAAGTGCCAAAGCAGCCCGTTTTGCTGAAGATCCAGGGCGGGTACTATATTGAAGAAGCAAGCGGACGCAAAGTCAGCCTTGAGGGCGACCAGGCCCTCTATGCCGTGGCGTATTATCCTGGCGAGGATCTTGAGATTATGATCACGCCGTGGACCACCGTGGCCGCCGGTTTAGCTAAGTATTATGTCAAGAAGATGGGCGCTGAAAATGCCATTACAGCCGCAACCAGTGCGCTCACCGGGCTTATCGGCGTCAATGTGCTTGAGACGTATCCGATCAACATTACAGACCCGGCTGGTATTTCCAGTAATTTGAGCGATGGTCATCTGTACGGTTTTTTTACTGCGGCGCTGTCTTCCTGGACAGCGCAAATCTCCGAGCACAACGGTCTGACCGCCCATACCGTCTATAACTCCATTGCGCTTGGGCAGTTGATGTACAACGACATTGCCTATGACGGCGCGTTAAACGGCTACGGCATCACTCCCTCTGGTTTTGTCGGGCATTTTTATATGGGCAGCTACGCGCTAAATGCCGGTAACTACCGGCAGATGATAGGGCACCACATTCTAAAAGCCGCCGACGCTGACTATAATCAAACAGGGCTGGAGATAGTTGATCTGCTTGATCCGGCGTACATATACAGTCAACGGATCAATGCGCTATTTGATCATGAAGATCCGTTGCCTCTGGACGCCCAAGGACCGAAGGCCTATCAAACCGAGGCGCTTGGCAAATATTACTCCGGCAAAATCCGCTACCCCTTTAAGATTAAAGATCCCGTAGGCATAGAGTCTTTGTCCGTTGACTTTGATGGGGACGCTTTAGACGTTGACGCGCCCGTTGAGACCGAAGCGATTGTAACCGTTGCAATAGACACTGCGGACTATGAAGACGGAGTTCATACGCTGACCATCGTTGCCGAGGACAAACTTGGCAACGAGAGCGAGACAAAACTCTCAATCAAGCTAAACAATACAGGGATATTGCTCAATTACACCAGCGCCGCTCTTACCAATAAATCACCGTATATTCTAACGGGAACATATGAAGAGACCGTTGGCGGAGACATACAATCGTTGACCGTTAACGGCCATGATGCTGCGGTCAATACCAGCACATGCACCTGGTCATATGTGGCGGGTCTTGGACACGGTTACAACGATTTTGAGATTACCGCCACGGATGACATAAACAACGAAACAACGCTTGAAATCGAAGTTGTTTTGGATCAGATTTCGGCAACGATTGACACCAGCGCGGGACATTCTGAGGCTACGTTTCTATATTCCGATGAAGCGGAAGAGATTTCCTGGCTGGAGGATAAAAACATATATTACCCGGTTGTCTTTTCTTTTTACAACATCAATCTGGGAAGCACCTCAGTTACCGAGTCCGCGCTGGACGGACAGAAAATACCATATTTTTCGTTTGATCCTTACGATCCTCCAGACAACGGGTCATTTACGGCGGACGAGGATCTAAAAGTAACACTGACCTACAAAATTAACAACATCGAAAAATCAAGCAGAACCCTATACCCAATCAGCGAGTCGAATCAGTATATAATTCCGATGGTCCTTGAGTATATGCACGATGATTTTGCTTCCTGTTCAGTGGATGACATCCACACATTTGTTGTGACAGTGACGGACGAGGCCGGTAACAAGGCGGTAAAAAGCCTTACGTTTAAGGCGTTTGTCAACACGCCGCAACTTTTTTTATCCAGTGCCACGAAAAATAGCACAGTCAATGTTTATGCTTTCGATGATGCAATCACAGGCGGACGCATCGCAACCGGCAAAACCGATCAATACGGTCAGGCAACCATTGATTTGTTGACCTATGAGCGCCCTTTGCTCATTGAGATTACGGGCGGTAAATATATCGAGTATGGCAGCGGATACACGATCAACATTCCGGATGGAAAGACTTTAGAGGCGGTCATTGATTTTGATCAAGATGATGTAAGTGCGAGTGTGACGCCGTTGACCCACGCTGCTGTGGGTTGTGCACAGTACTTTGTACGTAGAGGCTATACGGCAGCTGATGCTGTCAATGCGGGTAACGATTCGGTTTCAGGAATTTTTTCTGTTGATGTATTGGGTACCCCGTTGGTTGATATAACAGACAAAAACAACGCGATAGAGGACATCACAGACGAATACCGGTACAGCTTTATTCTTGCGGGTCTATCGAATTGGGCTCACTATGTGGCGCAGAATAACAATGAGCAGAATATGAGGCAATACAACTCGATTAGCCTTGCTCAGATCCTGAGACGCGATGCGGGAAATGATTGCCGCTTTAACGGCGGCGAAAAATTTGGTGGTGTCTCTGTCAATCAGGACGTCTACAAGAATCAATTTGCAGATTCGGTGTTGGCGGTAATTGCCTCAGAGCAAAATCAGACTGGTTTGGATGCGCAAGACTTTGTAAATATAGGTGTAACCGCCGCAAACAGCGCCGATGAAGCCGTTGCATTCGATATTTTATTCGCCAATCGCGCGAGCCTGATCAACAAAGAGATCTACGCAACAGATTACAGCTTTTCGAATTCGAACGGTCATCGAGTGCTGATTAAATACACAGTACCGGGGACACATAGTCTTGCCCATAAGTATTTTTCGGCAATCAAAAGCCACAGGGTGCGGGAAACAAAAACCTACAAGTATCGGGCTGCGGCATGGCGGCTTCCGACAAGCAGAACGAAAATGTATAACGGAAAGGTAATCACAGTTTATGAGAACGGGCCGGAGACAGAGCTCAACGACTGGAAAGCAATTACAAGTTATGAAATTTTTAAGCCCGATAACCCTGTGCAATATCCTGGCTTTGATCCCCCATTTGATTTTTTAGAACAGCAAGGACGTTGGGAAACAGTTATTCCGAAAAAATCAGAATCACGCGATTTTTTTTGGGACAGCGACACGTTTCCGAATAATACAACAACCCCAGGCTACGATGCTTTTTTGCCAGCGACAATGGATTACGTGGTTAAGATTACCAAAACAGGTAGCCGCTGGAGGGGAAACTATAGGATAGCGGCATCCGGGAACTATCGTTATGCTTGGCAAGTCAGGCTAAACACTACCCTTGTTGCCGGTCCTTTACCAGAACAAGTAAAACATTATAACACGCCGCCTAAAATCCAGCGTTATGCAACTACGACCTATGAAACTCTTTCCAAAAGTACGAACCGGTCAAACTTTCGGAAGACTTTCCCTTTTACTGATAACCGCTATGTCTTGACCGATTTGCAAAGCAACCCGTTAGGGCAGTTGTCGAGCTATTATGTGATTGCGGAAAACAAAAAGGCTTCTGTGCAGCATTACGTTAAATTGCCAAATGTGACTTTGTATAGCTCCGGTAGTCCGGGCTACACAAAGCAAACCTTTGACCAGGCGTTGAGCTGGACACTGCAAAAAGACCTCAACATTGTTGTGGTTTTAGGCGGTGACGGGATGGACCAGATATCGCAGATGCCCCATTACAAAATTTCGACCGATGCAGCGGCTGTGACGTATTCGCTTACAAAAAGTTAGAAAAATATTTTTAGAAAAGTAATGTCAAAAAAGGGGGAAAGTCTATGAAAACAAAGGTATGGCTCTGTTTGGCGTTGATCTTTTTTCAGGTGGCGGTGGCGGCGGCCATCGCAGAAACCTATCCTGACTGGATGGACCAGGGCGAAGACGTGGAGCAAAAAGCAAGCTCGATTTTCAAAACGCTTGTTGACTACACCTTGGTTTGTGTTGCCTGCGGGGGCGCTTTGTCGGTTGCTGTCGGGCTGTTTCAGTGGACGGGGCGGTTTTTTTCTCAGGACCGGCAAAAAGGCGCAGAACGCATGAAAAGCGGATTTATCGGCATCGTTGGCTCTGGTGTGCTCTACGCCATTATTGCCGTAGCCGTAAACTTGGGAAAAGGCTAATGGCTGCCTACAACAGAAGGGTGGAGGCGCGTGAAATATACGGGATCTCGGCCACGGCGGTGATTTATAGCGGCATCGGGGTTGCATCGGCAGCTCTTGCGCTGTTTATGCCCTTGGCGCTTCAAATCATCATTTTAGCCTTTGCGGTAAGCTGCCTTATATGGGCAGCTTACCAGGCATATCACCATAAAAATGCTTTGTTGTTAAAGGCTATGCGCCTTTCAGCGCGTGAAGGTCGCTGTTGCAGCAAAGAATCGGTGAATCCGTTTTGAAAAATTATGATGACTTTTATACCTGGCAAACGCTCTTGTCTAATGAGATCATCGGCCACAGTGACGGCGCTGTGTCGTGTATGATTCTTTTTGACGGCATCGGTTGCGAGATGATGGCCAAAGATGAAAAGCTGGCCGCTTATCAAAACATCTACCAGGTGTTGGCAAAGCTTAAAGGCTGCTCTGCCGAGTTTCATTTGTGGCGTGAAAAAGACGATGCTCCGGCCAAAGCTTATTTAGACAAGAATAAAAAAATTATCCGGGGCCGCAAGCTTGCCGAGTTTGTAAAAGATGAGATTGCGCAGCACTTGTCGCAAAGCTCCCGGACCAACCAGACGGCCCTGGTGTTATACCGGCGCTCTGATGATGGCCTGATTGACACCTTGCTAAATCGCAAGTCCTCTAAACGACAGCTCTTGAACGCTCAAAGCTTGGGAAATGCGGCCATGCGTCTTGCAAAGTACCTGCCGGGGGCAAGCCTTGCCAGTGCCGGGCAATACTTTGACAAGGTTCTGCAAAGCTTTTGGCGAAAAGGCTACCAGCGCGGCTATAGATACCCTTTTGATTTTCGGTATGACATCGCAGAGCAGGTGATTGTTGATGCTCCAAAAATTGAAAATGGGCTGGTGGTTGTAGACGGCTGTCATACCAAGGTGCTCTTGCTGTACCTATACCCTGACGCCAGCGCCGGGTGGTTTTTAAATTTGGCTGATATTGCCTGTGATATGCATGTATCACAGATCATTGTTCCCACCGATGCCCGAAAGTACGTTGATGAGCAAACCAAGGCCAGCGGACAGGATCAGGCCGCGATTTCAGAAGAAAAAGGCGCAAAATACACCGAAAAAAAGATTTCCGATCGTGAAGCTTTTACCTCGATGGTGGCTGAGTACAACCTGGGCATTTTCAAAACCGCATACTTGATTCATTTGCACGGGGAGCCGGATCAGATTACCGCTATGGCCGAAGCAATTGAGAGTTGGGCCGATGATGGCGGCGGACAAGTGAGAATGAACGGCAATCTGCAAGCTCACTTTTTCCGGGCGGCGCAGCCGGGTTGCGGCCATTGCAGCGCGTTTTTACGCGCTGATCATACATGGCAAGTGGGCAACATGGCCCCGGTGGTCACATTTGATCGGGGAATGATTGGAGCTGAATCCCTGCGCCTTAGTACCTCCGGGCAGTTAACAGGGTTTAGCGTTTTAGACCATAAAGTCAGTCATGGTTTTACGGTAGCCAAAACCGGTGCGGGAAAAGGCGTTGATAAAGGCGCGGAAATCCTTGAGACCTACCCTTTTGGACTTGATTGGTACATCATCGAGGCTGGACTGTCTTATGCCTGGATCGTTGAGGGCTTCGGCGGTCAATACGTTTGTTACGATGCTGAAAAGCATATCCTAAACCCGTTTGCAGATTTTGATTTGACCGATCCGACATCACAAACGCCTCTGGATGTAAGCTTATGCACGGCCACGGTAAACGCAATTTCCTTTTTGCTTACCGATGGTAAGGTCGAGTTAAATGTCCATCAAGCCGCAGCGGCCCAAAAAGCCTTGCAGCAGCTATATAAAAAGCCTATCGAGGGCAAAAAGGCTCCCAGGCTGGACCACTATTTAAATGCCCTTCAAACCTGTTCCTACGACAACGATGAGCAGAAAGACGCCGCTGAAGTAATGATGTCAAACCTGGACAGCTTTTTGAGCACTTCGGTGGGCGAACGATTCAAGCACGACAACAACATTACCATCCGGCCGGGAATCTGCGGCATTGATCTAAAAAAAATCGTCAACATGGATAAAAAGCTCATGGAATTTTGTCTTACATCCATCGCTTTGCGCTACAGTCAGCTTGCTTTTTATAAAAGCGATACCCCAAGCCGGGTGCTACTTGATGAGTTACACGAATTTGTCGAGGTATCGCCTCTGGTGATGGGCAACCTTTGCCGTCAGATATCGCGTATGGGGCGCAAAGACGGCGCAAGCCTGGACCTTGTAACCCAGGGTCTAAAAGAAATGAAGGTCTTGGATTCTGAGGTTATCGGGAGCACCGCACTTCGTAATTTGCTTTACCGGAACAAGGATTGGGATGAGATGGGCGAGATTTTAGGCGTTCCTGAAGCGGCCTTGCAGCGCTGGAAGTCTTACCCTGTGCCACATCAGCTTCCCTTTAGA
This sequence comes from Desulfobacteraceae bacterium, assembly GCA_024230435.1. Classification (GTDB taxonomy): domain Bacteria; phylum Desulfobacterota; class Desulfobacteria; order Desulfobacterales; family Desulfosarcinaceae; genus UBA2230. The sequence continues at coordinate 8,759 of JAAERL010000601.1, read as the reverse complement.
CCCGGCCTGCGGGGGGTAAACGGTAAATACTATGATCTTCATCTAACCTTTCCCGAATTTGTTTTGGACATAACGTCCACTGATCCGGGGGACCTGGCGCTAAAACAGCAAATTTCAGAGGATACGCAAGACGTGTTCGAGCGTGTAAAGATGCTGCGCGATATGCGGCTAAAAAACTAGTGGGGGGAAAATTTATGCGAACTGTAGCAGGCTTTGCAACCTTGTGCGTTTTGTGCGCTGCGCTTTTTCCCGGCAAGCTGCGCGCTGACGCTTTCGGGGCAAGTGACAGCGTCATGATTATGAAGTTGAGCAGCATTTACGCAGTGCTCAAAGAGCACTACGTAAATGCACAAGAAGTGCTTGCAAACGCAAAAATTCATACACAGGATTTGTCAGATATCAAGAACTTCTCACGGGAAATGTATCGTGAGTATCAGTTTGTGCGGGATTTTGACGGTCAAAAAGAACTAAAAAATATAGCAAATGATATTAAAGGCTTGACCTATCTTGACAACCTTGATGGTAAAAGTCTTTTTGAAAAAATCAGGCTCATTGATAAAGAGATCAGCCGCCGTTTTGGAAGCGGTAACCAACTTGCAGATGAAGCAAAAAAACGCCTTGCGATGTTAGAGCGTCTTGCAAGACTGCAACAGGCAAAAACCGATGAAGCCGCATATGTGACAGACGAATCACGCAGCGACAAGGATCTTGCAACAACTACTGCCTCGTCAACTGCGTTGATTGCGGCGCTTATGGTCGCTCAGGAACAGCGCCGGGTTGAGGAACAAATGCAGGCGCTTGATGCCGAGCGCGAACGTAATGAAACACTTGATGTGATGGACCAGGTGTTTACAAAAATGCAGGATTGATGGCGCATGGATGTCATTTTAGGGCTTTTAGAGTTCTTAAAACCGGATTTTATCTACGTCAAGCTTGGCGATGTCGTTGCAGTTTATACAAAGTACGTTGTGCCGTTTTTTATCGTGATGAGCATCGTGGCGCGTAAAGTTGAGCTTGCCGTTGAGAACTTAGGCAATGGCGCACAATGGGCCGAAGCAATCAAAGATGTCAAAATAGCTGTAATTTTTACAGCTCTATACAGCGGTTTTGGCGTGGTGGTTATGCAGTTGCACGGCGCATTTTGCAATCTAATGTATGACTACGGCTCGATTAAAACAATCGTGGGCAGCTACAAGCAGCTTTTGAAAGCGGCGCGTGCGGTGGCCGAAGACGGTAGTTTTTCACAAAAAGTTGTTGGCTGGACTAATTTTTTTTCGCATCAATCGATTAACTGGATGCTGTTTTATTTTTCTTTTGTGGTCTTGATCCTGGTTCAGGTGCTCTTGCAGATCATTTATGCGCTTGCCTTTTGCCTGCTTTATTTGTGGGGCATGGCAGCGATTCCAACTATGGCAAGCAAGGTTTTGCGCATCACTCATGGTTGGTTCCGTTCAGTGATAACACTGCTTTTATGGCCTATCATTGAGGCCACGCTGTTTATTTTTGTAGACGCGCTGTTTAAAGGCTGGGGCGCGGTGTTGATGCCGCAAAACGCAATGACAAGCGAGATAAGCAAATCGGGTATGTATTTGCTGTTTGCCTTTTGCAATGTCGTCCTTATTGCGGTCATGATTGCCGCTTTGGTGATTTCAATAAAGATCGCACAAAATCAAAATATGGTCAGTGGCCTTGCAGCTCCCGTGCTTGCAGCAGGCGCAGCAGGTGTTAACATAGCCAAAACCCTCGCGCTAAAAACCGCAGCGCCTCTAAATCCTTTCTCGCAGCCGACAGCCGGTTCCATGATAGGCCGGGTAAAAGCGGCTGTATCCGGTATTAATGAACGGGCGCTGCCATCGATGTGGAGCAACCTAAAAAAAGGCGTTGGCGGCCTGGTGTCTTCAGCTACGGAAGACGCTGAGGTTTGCACGCCCGCGCTGGAAGGTCAAACGTCCCAGGGCCCAAAAGGAATTGTTAACTGCCTTGACAAATCCGGTCCATCTGCTCCTGTTACACCGGCAAACAAGGGACCGGGCAAACGATCATAGGAAAAAACAATGCAAGAAGACATCTACAAACCGGGTAAATTGAACCACGGCCCCCAGGCAAAACGGGAAAAAACGCTTTTCCGGCTGCTAATGCTTAGTTTTTTGCTTCATGTCGTATTTTTTGCCGGTGCCGGGGTAATCGGCGTGTGCGTATATCTAAAGCCTGACCGGATCATGGCGGTAAACGCTGAGACCGGGGAGATCATCGGAGAGTACCGCACGACCGAATACCGCACGGATAAAGAGCTATTAGGCGCATCGGTAAAGTTTGCCGAGCATTTTCTCAGTTTAAACGCGGATAACATCATCGAAGATATTCAGATAAGTCTAAACATGATGGAGCGTAAACTGGCGCTTAAAAGGCGCAATTACATCGCAAAAAACAACCTTGTTACAAAAATCAAAGGTGCGGGGGCGCGGTCATGGCTGGAAATCGATCAAAAAGACGGCAAAAGGATTCATTCGGTAAAGGGCAAAGTGGCGCGCATCGAGCTAAAGGGCAAGATCGTTGTGGACACCGAACCTGAGTTCGGGCGCCGGAAAAAAGACGATGAAAAGCAAGTCAAGATCACCCGCAAGCGGATACCGTTTCGGCTGGTGCTTGACTGTAAAATGATAAAAATCAGTGACTTTAATACCAGCGGGGTGAAAATTATTGACTATGACGAAATCGTATAAGGCAGCGTTGGCAATCGTATTTGCGGCCGGGCTTTTTTCTGCGGCCTGGGCTAAAGATCTTGATTTTCCGAAGATCAAACACCTTGCCATACAGCCGGAGATTACCAGAGATGTTATAGACATTCTGCCGGGCCGGGGCGTCAAGGTTATATTTCCCTGGGTTTTGTCCCGGCAAAGCGGGGATACGCCATACAAAGCTTGGATTACCAACAACCGTGTGTTTGATCAAATGGATGAAGAAGGCCAAAATTATATTTTATACAAGCTCAGAATAATTGACCCGCGCTTTGATGGCGAGGTCTGCGATGCTTTTGTCAACGTCCACGGGTATCACTTTTCATTTACCCTGCGCGCCAGCTTTTCACGAAAGACGCATAATTCTAACGTTATCATTGATATATCCGATGCGCAGAAGATAGAGCTGATTGAAAAAGCGGTCCACCGGCGCATGGCGGCAATTGCGAAAGAGTATGAGCTAAAAGAAAAAGAGCTTGATGCAAGGGCAAAAAAGTTGTCCTTAAAGCTTGTTGGTGGGCTTGCCTTAGAATCGCCTAAAAAAAGCGGTGTTTACGAAAAAGAAAAATTAAAGCTCTCAAGCGGCGATAGGATCATATTCCAAGCTGACAAAATGCTATCTTACGGCGATATACACATTATCCAAATCCAGGCGCATAACGACAGCCGTAAAGATCCCATTTACATCAGCGGCATAGCTTTGGAAAAAACAAGCGGCGACACAAAGCCCTTGATGTCTGAGTACGAGTTTGTCCCCAGGCTTGACCCCGGCGAAAAGGCAAAAGGCTTCGTTGTCACTCAGGATAGCCGGGTGCTCAACTCTGATGACACTCAAATGAGCCTGTTCACCGATAAAGGCAAGGTGGTGCTTACATGGTAAGAATCCTGATTATATGCATGGCTCTGATCCTGCTGACTGTGCAGTCTGCCGCCGCAGCGGGAAAAGAGGAAAAAGAGTTTACAGAAAAAGAGCTTGATAGGTATTTCAGGCAGGCTGACAGAGAATATGTTCTGAATCAAAAAAATCTTAAATTTGATGAGGTGCATCTTCTTTTTGAGGAGCTTCAAAAAAGAAAAAGCGGGTCCACGGCGGCAGCAAAATCCCGCGCTGCAAGCGGCTTTGCAAGCCTTGGTAATCCGGAAAAGGAGCAACCCGGCTTCGGTTCAAGCTCTGGAAAAGCCCGTGAAAATCAGAGCAGCCTTGCCTCTTTAACCAATCATAGAAGGCGCGATAGCTTGCAGACGGCACGATCTGTCCAAACACAGCCTGAATTACCGGCTAATGCTAAAAGCTCGAAAAAACAGGGTCAGACAGAACATAATGACGCTATTTTAACGTCTGTTACAATGGTGCGTAAAGCAAAACAAACAGACCGCTATCTGCCGCCGTCTTTTAGCATCACGTCCAGTCCAACAAAGGCCGGAGGTTTTGCAAAATCAAGCTCATCAAAAGACAGCGGACCTTTATTTGGTATTCGCAGAGGGACAAAGTTCCGGGTGGAGACACGGCAGATAGTAACAAACGTTGAACGCAACCAGATGGAAATTTTTGTTATCCAAGATGTTATCGGTGACTATCTGATCATGCCCAAGGAGACAAAACTTTACGCCAGTCAATCGTTAAACAGCGGCACAAACAAGCTTGAGGGCTTTGTTGTTAGCGGCATAACTCCTGAGGGGCGCGAGTTCAAAATGCAAGGCATTATTCTTAACATCAACAAAGCCGCCGGGCTGTCAGGTTCTATCACAACTGATGGTAATGCGGCAAAGCGGTCACTTAGCGCAGGGGGTTTTGAAGTGGGCCGGTCCATTGTTTCGAGCCTTAACGATGGTTCTGTGATCGGCGCAGGCGTTGAAGCCGCAGCCGATAGCGCTTTTAGCGAGAAAAAAACGCATGTGCAAAAACAGCTTAACAAGCCGCTTTACATTATAAGCGTAGAGCCGCAGCAATTCATTATACGTGTGGAAAAAACTTTCTAACACGCAAAAAAAGGAGAAAAAGATGAAAAAGATTATATTTTTTTTCATGTGCGCCGTTTTGTTGATCCCTGCGATCGGCGCAGCAGACACGAAAGTAGGCATATTGCCGGGCTTTGCGGTTCTCACCGTTGAAGACCCTGATGGAGATACGGACAATGAGTCGGTTTTTGTACCCTTTGCGCTGGCTATGACCCATGATTTTGATTCTCAGCTGCGGTTGTACTCCGAGTTCGCCTACTATGATTTTGATCTTGACGCCGGCACGGACAAGATCGGCCAAGAGGTTTCAGGTTATCAGCTTAGCGCAAGCGTTCAGCGGCTTTTTAAGTTCAGCCACGCGTTACAATTTTATGCTGGTTTTGGGCTGGCCTACACAAACGCAGAATTCAAAGACCGGTACACGGTCGATTCGGACGGGTTTTTGGATACACGCTATGATGACCGGGATGAGAGTTTTCTTTCCGGTCTTGTGAGCCTATCGCGCGAATGGGACATCGCTGAAAGCATATCTTTGGGCTTTCATTTGAGTTATCAGCATGCCTTCGGAGACGGTATCAAAGGCTTTAAACCCGCCTTCAGCGCGTTTTACCGGTTTTGAGATGCAAAAAAAAGCCAGAGCATACGAATCGTTTGAAATTTTAACCAGCGCGTTAAAAATGGACGCCAAAATGCACGCCTACATCATAGGCGTGCTCGTGCTTGTTCATGCTGTGCTTTTTGCCTGCCTGGTGGGCGGTACATGGAGCGAAAAGCGCATGAATGCGCTATCGTACTGTGTTTCAAAGCTTGCGGTTGTGGTAAATCGCAGTGATGCGCGGCTGAACGTCTTTAGATCGGACGGCAGCTATTACAAACAAGGCGCAGGCCAGATCATCAACACAGAAAAATTTGCTATTAATGCAAGAAACCAGGGAATTTTGATGCTATTTTTTGTTTTGGTTTCATCTCCGGTGTATCTGCTTCACCGTCTGGCAGTTAAAAAACTTCGCACAACGTCTGAAACCCGCGAAAAAAAGCAATACATACGCGGGTCAAAGCTCATAAGCGCCGATGAGTTTAGGGGTAAGACTAGAAAAGACGGCACTGTGACCGGCTTTAATTTGGGTGAAATAGCAATGCCTATCGAAAACGAAACCCGTGGCACGGCGATCCTAGGCGGTCCTGGAACGGGTAAAACAAACTGCATCCGGCCTATGATTAAAAAAATTAAAGAGCGCGGCGGCCACGGCATCATATACGATTATAAGGGCGACTATGTTAGCGAGTTTTACGACCCGGAAACCGATTTTATTTTCAATATCGTTGATGAGCGGTGCCTTGGCTGGCGCGTTTTCAACGATATTTCCAGCAAGACCGACATCGAGGCCATATCCTATAGCCTTTGTCCTGATCCGGCTCAGGGCAAGCCTTTTTGGGAAGACGGTACGCGATCAATTTTTGCTGCGGGTCTGCTACACTGCTACAAAGATAAAAAGCTGACCAATCAGCATCTGTGGGATTTTGTCAGCATGCCTACTGGCGAAATGAAAGAAGCTATAAAGGGCGTTAAAGGCGCGGAACCTGCGCTAAAGGCGCTGGGTGCTGGCGATGGCGACTCAAGACAGGCTGACGGCTTTCAAGCTGTCCTGATGCAGTACATGAAGTGTTTTGAGTACCTTGCTAAAATTGACGGCGGCTTTTCGGTAAACGATTGGGTTGAAAACGGTCAAGGGCTCATTTTTGTAACGAACTACGAAGCGATTGCACAAACCTTGCGCCCGATCATGTCGCTTTTTATCGATATGGCCATTTGCCGGTTGCTCAGTATGCCTGATAATGGCCAGCGGCGCTTTTATGTTGTTCTTGATGAGTTCGGAACGCTCAACAAACTAAACATTCCCAGGTTGAGCACCACGGGCCGGTCAAAAGGCTCTTGCATGATATTAGGCACCCAGGACCGTAAGCAGCCCATACGGGTCTATGGCCGGGAGCTGGTGGACTCGATGGATGCGGCACTAAAAAATAGGATTATTTTTTCTCTGGAAGGCGATGCAGCAGACTATGAGTCGAGGATGCGGATCAAAGAGACAGAATATATTGTATGGGAACGAGGGATGTCTATGGGGCCGGACGATCACAGGGACGGTGTGACGCTTAATCCTAAAAAGTATCGTGAGCCTTTGTTTTTACCCGCCGACATTGCCCGGCTACAAGATCTTCATGGAATCGTAAAGCTTCAGAACTATGATTTTGTGTTGAGCAAGTGGCAATACGATCAGCCTAAGCCGCAGCATGAGCAGTTGATGTTGCGCGATGATCTGAGTCTTGATTATTTGCTGGCCGAAGAAAAACAGCTAAAAAATGATTCTGATGAAATTGAGCCTTATTTTTCGCCTAATTCTTTGGAATTGTAACTGGAGAATTTTAAGATTATCCAGTGAGAATTCCCGGTAATTTATTGCCGGGAGCAGTCACAGGCGCTGGAAAAAGGAGAGGATTTTCATGACTCCATGCAAAATTAGACGGCCAGCCTTAAGATATCATGGGGGCAAATGGCGATTAGCTCCGTGGATTATATCGCAGTTCCCCGAACACCGATGTTACGTTGAACCTTACGGGGGCGCGGCAAGTGTCCTATTGAAAAAGCCAAAATCTTTTTTTGAGGTGTACAACGACCTGGATCAAGATTTGGTGAACCTGTTTGAGGTTGTTAGAAACACCGATACTCGTAAGCACCTGATTGATGCTTTGGAAAAAACACCTTTTGCTCGCAAAGAGTTCGAAACAGCGTGTTTACAAACTGACGATCCGATTGAAAAAGCAAGGCGTACCGTTATACGCTCGTATATGGGATTTAGTTCTGCCGCGACCAATAAAAATCATAACACTGGATTTCGTTCGAAGCCATTACGGAAAACAAATACGGCCGTCAACGATTGGCAAAACTATCCTGAGCTTTTACAAACTATCGGAAAACGACTACAAGGAGTTGTGCTGGAGTGCAGGGAAGCCGAGAAGTTGTTTTCGCACTACGATTCCCACGATACGCTATTTTATATTGATCCACCGTACCTAAAAAAGACGCGAAATATGATGCAAGATTGTTATACGTATGAAATGACTGAATTTGATCATGTTGGCATGTTGAACAAAATTAGGAACTTAAAAGGGTATGTGATATTGAGCGGATATAACAACGATCTCTATGATCAGCATCTTACCGGTTGGAAAAAACTATGCAAGCATAGTCGCAGTCACAGCGGATCAGAACGGACAGAAGTGCTATGGATCAAGCAACCAGGGTCTAAGGAACGGATGCGGCAGGGGGCTTTTGAGACGCACAAGATGCGTTCAGAAAAACAAATTAGATCAATTACGGACGCGATTGACGAACTACGGGCATCGGGGCAGCGCGTTTCTAAATCAAAAGTCGCATCCATTGTTGGGTTGTCTCGTGAGCAGATTAGCAGACGTTATTCGTTTCTTTTTGAGACAAAACCGTGATGTATGGGGTCAAAAAAAGAGGCTATTTCCAGCAGGGCATACATCACGGTTTTTATCAAAGCTAACTGAGAAAACGTATTTTGGAACTAAATCTAATGAACAATCGAGGCCGGACCTTTACGGTGACTGCTCCCGGCAATAAATTGCCGGGAGCAGGGGTTTTTTGCCCAAACCCTCGAAAAGTCCGGTAGGGCATATTTCTTTAAGATTATCCAGTGAGAATTCCCGGTAATTTGTTGCCGGGAGCAGTCACAGGCGCAGGAAAAAATAAAATCGTCAATAACTCTCAGCTTTGGCCGAGTTGATGTTATTTTTGAGCAACTTTATATGAGGGTGCGATGGTGGCAGTTTTATTTCTATTATGGCCAGCGCCTGGGTAAAATAATCAATGGCCTTTTTATACTCGCCAAGAGAGTACCACGCCAAACCAAGGTTGTTTAGATCTCTGGCCACGGCAGGATGCTGATCGCCGTAGGCCTTTTTGTCAATGGCCAGCGCCTGGGTAAAATAATCAATGGCCTTTTTATACTCGCCAAGAGAGCGCCACGCCGAACCAAG
>JAAERL010000600.1 GCA_024230435.1 Desulfobacteraceae bacterium | reverse complement strand
ACTAGGCCCAATCGTCCGGGCCAAGTCTGCCTGTGAATTTTTTCTCCAGCCGTGACACCTCTCGATCCTGTTATTTATCTGACATGCCTTTACACACCCTAAATATGTCACATCCATCAACAACAGCTGTTACATGGTGCGGGCGGTGCGTACGTAACATTTTCACAGACACAAATCTATCCATCTTTCTTCCATTGGAGAAAATGTCCGAAGATTTGCTACGCGGATCGATTTTTTCACAATTTTCGATTTTGTTTTTGTAGAGCTTTCAGTTAGAGAGCAGCACCGATGGCGAAAATTAAGTTTCAAGGAAGTGGTTTACATGCCAGTCCCGAGATACTATCATTTAGGTGACTATTATGTGAGTATTTCATCTGCTGGGTAGGTGATGAAAGCGTGTATTTTCGTCGAGATATGCATTTCAAGATTGCTCTCTAGCTTGGGCTAGCTATCACGGCCCAAACCAACGGTCAACATTGATCATAATGATCCAGTTGATGATCCCGACGCAGGGGTTAGGCGGTCGACGGTGTCTTGCATCCATTCGGCACAGATAGAGCTTCCATAAGCGGGTTTCCAGACGCTCACTCGCCCCGTACGTAGAACTCTGGTACAAAATTCACGTAGAAAAAAATTGACGAAACGTGACGCACCTCTCATTT
>JAAERL010000599.1 GCA_024230435.1 Desulfobacteraceae bacterium | reverse complement strand
ATGTCAAGTTTCTGATTGATCTAGACAGCAATCCTCGAGAAACAATTGTTGTTGTCTTCTTGGTCCCTTTTATTATAATGGGTCTAACAACCTAAACAGAAATGGTATCGCCTACGTACGTGTGTATTCAGATCTTTTCTTTGGAACTAGTACATTATCACACACCCAGTGCGTAATTGTTTTTTCTACACAACAAAACCCACATTTTTTATTTCCCGCCAGATTTTTATTTTGTGATAGGGATATAATACAGATGGGACATCACGCACACCCAGTGTAAACAGAATGTCCGTTCGGATGCTCGACTTGACCTTTTTCTTGTCCGAACGGACGTATTGGCCATTCTGGCTGTTCGTTTTGGTTCTTTTGGCAAACTGGCCTGTTCGATAGATTCCCTGGTGACTCCCGCGGATCCGAATAGGTATTACAAGGGTAAATTCGGCCAATTTGGTCTGACGATTCTCCTCTAACAGGCGACTCCCCGCAAATATACCGGTAATGTGATGGTTTTCTTCTCATTGCGCGGTCCAGCGATAGCAAGCAATAT
>JAAERL010000598.1 GCA_024230435.1 Desulfobacteraceae bacterium | reverse complement strand
TGTATCGTTGTGATGTTTCTCGGCGCAGGATATGGAGGTTACGCTAGCATCAAGAACTTCATTGCTCAGATCAACGAGTATGAAGTGTTTGCTGCTTGCTACCAGTGTAACAAGTACGGAAAGCTCCAAGGGCCTCCTGGATTGGATGAAGGATCCGAGATGGGCTAAGTTGAGGGTGGAACGACACTCCATGTCAAAGAAAAAGGGGTTACCAGATACTCAGAGACTGTGACAGTGACTAGGTAGGTATGTCTTTATCAGTGACGACTAAGTTATAGAGATGAAGTCAGGCAGGGTTCGCATCCTGTTTTGTCGCTAGTTTTGCTCGCGACACAACCTAGGTGCAGAGAATTTTTTCAGCTACTTCTTATCTACCATACTGTACGGCTGGGTTCAAATGTAAGTCTTGCCGTCAATACTGGGAGTTAGACGACGTTCAAGGTATCAATGAGATCCTAATGATGATCCTGATGACATTTAGCTTTGGTTTGAGCCAGTAGGTCCAGCTCCTTTGGTGTTATTGACGGCCGTAGTAGGGGAAAATCACCATGGTTGCTGTCTCTTTAGGCTGAAGGATTTCTTGTGAATAAAGGGGGCAAATAGGGGGGCCCGTTTACAATGTATAAATAACATGTATTTAGGGGGGAACAGCACTCAAACCAAAAAAGCTAGTTTCAGATAATGGGAGTCCACATCAATTGTTAAAAAAACATTGGGGGACCACTTTTCATAGACAACATTGTGGAAAATAGTTTTTTTTATGTGACAGGGGCATAGTACTCGATGCGGGCTATGCCCCGGTATGCTCAGCAAGAAAAAATTCCGTCGGGAACATTTTCAAAAGTGGTCCCCCAATGTG
>JAAERL010000597.1 GCA_024230435.1 Desulfobacteraceae bacterium | reverse complement strand
GGATGACGACAAGGATAACAATGGTGGTTCTGCAACTTGGGATGCCTCCAATAAAGGACAATTGCTAATCGATGCCACCTGCACACCGGCCGATATTACCTTTCCAACCGATCTGAAGATTCTAAATGGGGCCAGAGAAAAAAGTGAACGGATCATTGATATTTTACACCAGCCCCACAGGGGGAAGTTAAAAAAGCCACGGACCTATCGCAAACAAGCTCGAAAACAATTTCTTTCCGTAGCAAAAAGCAAGAAAGTTTCAAAAAGTAAAATGCGCAAAGCTATGCGAAAACAACTGGGTTATCTGGGACGAAATCTGAAAACGATTAACAAGTTATCGAAGATTACTCCGTTGTTACAACTTAACAAGCGCATGTACAAACTTCTGTTGGTCATCAACGAGGTGTACCTCCAGCAAAAATGGATGTATGAACAACGGATTAACCGGATTGATGATCGCATCGTAAACATCTACCAGCCGCATGTCAGGCCAATTAAACGTGGCAAAGCTGGAGCTGGTACGGAATTTGGAGCCAAGATATCCGTAAGTGC
>JAAERL010000596.1 GCA_024230435.1 Desulfobacteraceae bacterium | reverse complement strand
GTAATCTCACGAAGCTTAGATAAGGATTTCTTATTTTGCGACGGCCAGATCAATGCGCCATCCCCGCGTGATTACTTTCAGCTAATCGTGACACGACTCCGCACAAAATCCATCCATCGCATGATTATCTACATAAAGGCAGTAAATATCCATGAAAAATCCAAACCGTCGGCTGCAGTAGTTCTACGTACGTAGATAGGGTACCATCTCTCGTACGTAGAATGTACCAATATCCCTGCGATACAAAACCAGCGGCTGCAAATCAGCGTCGTCGCCATGATAAATGGGCTGCCTCCCCATCCCCTATGAACCATCGCGTCTAGACCAAACTAACATCAGAACCTCTTTCCTAATGCATAGTTGAGCAATATTTATCAAGATTTCCGGCTGAAATGGCCATCTAAATTTGCCCATTTTACAGCATGCAAAATAAGAAGCAAAACCGTTTTGCATCCGTACAGCCTCCCACAGTGATCTACACCCCCCAGAGATTGCAAAATCGAATTCTACGTGCAAAATTGAGTCTAGAACAATGTTGTCCTCGACAAATTTGTCCATCGTGTAAGATTTAATATTTCAGCCTGTGCGTTGGGATGCGTTTGAGTTTTGGCGTTTGGAGGTGCGCAGCAGAAGGTTTTTTGATT
>JAAERL010000595.1 GCA_024230435.1 Desulfobacteraceae bacterium | reverse complement strand
GATAGTATCTTGGGATATGCATATAGACCACTTCCCTGAAACTTAATTTTGGCCACTATGGCCCAAAGCTAGAGCATTTCACTAACAAAAATATTGCGGGAGAGGCTCCGGTTCCAAAAAATGAAGGCGCACGGCCTTTATAATAAATTTAGGAGGAGAGTTTTGCCCGCGCCCGCGCGTTCGCCCACTCGCGAAAAAGCCCGCTTCGCGGTTTTTTCTTACGACAGGAAATGACAGCTCGAGAATGGACAAAATTTGGCAAAGTGCATGCAGAGAGCCAAATCAAAAACCCAGAAGCCATAAAATATGACCAATGCCTGCCTTACTTATCAACCAAGAAGTAATAGTTTGTAATAGTGGTAGAAAGACCAGCCCGCCCTCCCCTATTGTTAGAGCCGCAGCGAGGGAGAAACTAAACGAAGTATCATCTTTAAAAATCAACCTGTGACGGTTGCATCTATATTACACAAAAAAACGATACAACAATGCTGGCCGCAGACAAATTACAGCTGCAAAGCACACTCAAACAACAAGCCACCGCCTTAAAAGAGAAGGAGTTCAATCTACACCACAACAACTTCATGACAGTAGGGACACAGGCAGCGGTTTTGGCAGGGCTAGATGTTACCATGTTTATTGAATTCCAACCACCCGCCAACGAAGAGTGGCCATTTGTAATCATTCCCCGG
>JAAERL010000594.1 GCA_024230435.1 Desulfobacteraceae bacterium | reverse complement strand
TTCGATTTTTTTTCGTATTCAAGGCGCGCCAAAGTTTTGCTGATCAGTTTGCATACTTAACGTATTCGCACCTTTGGCATAACGCACAAGACGGGAAAAAAGACATACAAGATGGTATATTCTTTAACACAAATCGCCTAAATAATTAAAACCCTAAAGGATTAAACATGTCTCGAATAAAAATCGTTAATCTTCTCAAGTCCGAATCGCCCATTGATAATGTTACCATCAAAGGCTGGATCCGCACAAAGCGTGACTCAAAAACATTTTCATTTCTTGAAATAAATGATGGCTCATGTTTGAGAAACATTCAGGTCGTTGTGGACGAAACAATTTCAAACTACGAAGAAATTAAAAAGCTGACTACAGGTTCAGCCATCAGTGTCACAGGCCGATTGATCGCTTCCCAGGGAAAGGGGCAATCCTGGGAAATCACTGCCGAGACAGTAGAAATGATTCATTTAGCGCCAGAGAGTTTTCCTCTTCAAAAAAAACGCCACTCGGACGAATTTTTACGCTCCATTGCCCACTTGCGCCCCCGCACCAATAAATATGGAGCCGTTTTCAGAATCCGCTCTGAAATGGCTTACGCGGTTCATCAATTTTTCAGAGAACGCGAATTTCGCTATATTCATACGCCCATATTAACAGGGTCGGATTGTGAAGGCGCCGGGGAAATGTTTCGGGTAACCACGCTTGGCCCAGGACAAACCGATTATGAAAATGATTTTTTCGGCAAAGAGGCAAACCTGACAGTTTCCGGACAGCTTGAAGTTGAAATGTTTGCTTTGTCCTTGGGAGATGTTTACACTTTCGGTCCTACTTTTCGTGCGGAAAACTCAAACACCAGTCGCCATGCATCTGAATTCTGGATGATCGAACCGGAAATGGCTTTTTGCGATCTTTCCGGCAATATGGATTTAGGTGAAGAAATGATAAAATTCCTCGTTCAGTTTCTGTTTGATAATTGCGCCGAGGACCTTAATCTTTTTGCCAGGTTTGTGGATAAATCCTTAATGGCCAGCCTGCAAAATGTTTTGGAAAATAAATTCGAACGCCTTCTATATAAAGATGCGATCGCCATATTGGAAAAATGCGGCGAAAATTTTGAATTTCCTGTATCGTACGGCATGGATATGCAATCCGAACATGAAAGATTTCTGGCAGAAAAACATTTTAAAAAGCCATTGATAGTTTACAATTTTCCCAAAACAATCAAACCATTTTACATGCGAGTCAATGATGATAATGAAACCGTGGCCTCCATGGATATTTTAGTTCCCAGAATCGGTGAAATTATCGGCGGAAGCCAACGTGAAGAACGCCTGGATATCTTAACCGCCCGAATGCAGAAAACTCAAATGGAAAAAGAAGATTACTGGTGGTACCTTGAATCGAGAGTCTTTGGCAGCGTTCCCCACAGTGGGTTCGGTTTAGGCTTTGAACGCTTGATTATGATGGTAACCGGCATTACAAACATTCGTGATGTCATTGCCTTTCCCCGAACTCCCAAAAACATTGATTTTTAGGAAATCTTCGTCAAAAAAGATAACCTATTGCGCAGATTTTTTTTCGCCAACCGCTTTAGTAAATAAACATATGAGGATTAAATGAAAATTGTAGAACCATATGCTCAAATTTTAAATATGCCCGATGAAGATTTCATGCTCAAGCATATCGAAGCGGCCGCCAGAACCTGTTATAAATCAGAAGATAAAATAAAAGACGGATCAGATGTAAATCTGTTACGAAGTTTAGTTAAAAGCGGCCACCACAGTGTATTTGAGCATATTAGCGTATCGGTAAAAATTGTCTGCGACCGAGGAATTTCACACGAACTTGTCAGGCACCGGATCTGTTCCTTCAGCCAGGAAAGTACACGCTACGCCAACTATTCCAAAAATAAATTCGGAAGTGAAATTACTGTCATTCGGCCATTTTTCTGGAGCGAGGGTTCAAAAGAATATAAACTATGGCGCCGTTCAATGCAAGAAGCTGAAAATAATTACCTGAAACTTCTTGAATTGGGCGCCCGCCCCCAGGAGGCCAGAAGCGTTTTACCCAATAGTTTAAAAACCGAGATTATAACAACCACAAACCTCAGGCAGTGGAAACATATTTTTAATTTAAGATGCAATAAAGCATCGCATCCTCAAATCAGGCAGATTATGCTGCCTTTATTGGAAGATTTTCATAATGCTTTTAATGTTTATTATAAAGATTTATATGAACTGTTCAAAAATGAGATAGAAGAATTTAAGAAGATTAAATAATAAGTTATTTAGGGTCGCGGAAAAATTGTTTTGTCCGGGGCCCTTAATCCCCCCCGATGCTCGTATTATAGCATTTGGGGGGGATTTTTATTCATCAATTAACTAAAAAAAACTCAGGCTATATATCCAGCGTATTTACTTCCAAAGCATTATTTTGTATAAATTCTCTGCGCGGCTCTACTTCGTCTCCCATTAATATTGTAAAAATTTCGTCAGAATCCATGGCATCTTCCACTTTTACCTGCAGCAGAGTTCTTTTTTCCGGGTTCATTGTTGTTTCCCAGAGCTGATCGGGATTCATTTCCCCCAAACCTTTGTATCTCTGAATTTGGATACCTTTTTTACCCTCACTTTTTAAATAATCGAGCAAACTCGTCAAATTCTCAACACGAACAGGTTCGCTCTCTTTTTGAATGGTATGAATTGTAAACGGCGGCTGATTATATATTTGTACTTTTTTACCGCTGTGAATGCACTTCTGGTAACCGGCAGAATAAATCAATTCCCGTCCTATCTTAACCGTCTGGGAAGAAATACCTTTTACATCTGGCTGGTTTACCCATATTTCAAATACTTCTCTATCTTCACACCAATCCGGACCGGCGACTTCATTACCTTTACTTTTCAGTGCCTGGACCAATTCAACCATTGAATCCTTATCCTGGAGATATTTCTTATCCTCAACGCCCATTTCAACTAATACATCAACAATTTTAGAAGAAACACCTTTATGTTCCATACGGGCATGGGAATTCAAATATTCATCAATATCAGACACAAATAAAAATAATTTATGATCTTTTATCCTATCAGGAGTTTTATCTGTCTGTAATTCAAATTTTTCACATACCTTTTTGAGAATAAAATTTTCATACCCTTCCACATCTTTCAAGTAAGTTTCATTACGTCCTTTTCCTATTTTGAACAATGGAGGTTGAGCAATATACAGGTATCCTTTTTCAATGATATCTTTCATCTGCCTGTAGAAAAAGGTTAAAAGTAACGTCCGTATGTGTGATCCGTCAACATCGGCGTCAGTCATAATAATAATTTTTTTATAACGTATTTTTTCGACATTATATTCTTCACTACCCACACCCGTTCCCAGAACAGTTATAATATTTTTAATTTCTTCACTTCGTAAAATTTTATCAAAACGCGCCTTTTCAACGTTTAATATTTTACCTTTTAACGGCAATATGGCCTGAAATTTTCGATCACGGCCTTGCTTGGCCGAACCGCCGGCTGAATCTCCCTCCACGATAAAAAGTTCACGCTGCTCAGGGTCTGAAACCTGACATTCAGCCAGTTTACCGGGCAGCGAGGCGTCAATCAAAGAGCCTGTTTTTCTGGCCAAATCCCTGGCTCGCTTAGCGGCGTCACGGGCCCTTGCGGCATCAACGGCCTTGGCGATTATTTTTTTAGTAATCAATGGGTTTTCTTCCAAAAAAATACTAAGTTGCTCATTAATCAAAGACTCCACAAGCCCTTTGACTTCACTATTGCCAAGCTTTGTCTTGGTTTGGCCTTCAAATTGGGGAGACTTGATGCGTACGCTGATAATCGCTGTCAATCCTTCGCGGACATCATCACCACTGATTTTTACGGATAAATTTTTGGGAAGTTTAACATTAGTGCTGTACATATTAAAACTTCGCGTCAAAGCAGCCTTAAAACCAATCAGATGAAAGCCGCCCTCTTTTGTGTTAATATTATTGGCAAAAGAAAACAAGGTTTCATTAAACGTATTGTTATACTGGATGGCTACTTCAATCTGAACATCGCTGCGTTCGCCTTCAATAAAAATAGGTTTGTGCAAAGGCGTATGACGGCGGTTCAAAAATTCAACAAATGAAATGATACCGCCTTTATAAAAAAATGTTTCCGATTTATCGGTACGCTCATCCTGAAAAGTTATTTTAACCTCTTTGTTTAAAAAGGCCAATTCTCTTAATCTACGGGAAAGCGTATCATAATTGTATTCGATGGTATTAAAAATCGTATCATCGGGAAGAAAATGAATCTTGGTTCCCCGTTTTTCGGTTTTACCGATCACCATCAAGTCAGAGGTTTTTGATCCCTTTTCAAAGCTCTGATGATAAATATTTCCGTTTTGATAAATTTCAACTTCCAGGCGATTCGAAAGGGCGTTGACCACCGATACACCAACCCCGTGCAAACCACCGGATACTTTGTAACTGTCATTGTCAAACTTACCGCCGGCATGCAGTTTGGTTAAAACCAGCTCCACGGCAGGTATATTTTCACCCGAATGTATATCGGTGGGAATACCGCGGCCGTTGTCATGCACACTGATACTGTTATCGGGATGAACCGTGACGATAATGTGGTCACAGTGTCCTCCCATTGCTTCATCAATACTATTATCCACAACTTCGTAGACCAAATGATGAAGCCCGGCTACATCAACATTTCCGATGTACATGGAAGGCCGAAGCCGTACAGGCTCAAGTCCTTCCAACACATCAATACTACTGGCATCGTATTTTGAATCCATCAGACTCTCATAGGCATAATGGCGCATACATAAGCACTATTTTCCGCGCCGTTAATCAAACAGGCTTTTTTAGGGGTAATGATATTGAGCTTTAACAAATTATCATCTATGCCATTGACGGCATCGATGAAAAGACGGGGATTAAAAGCAGCTTCAAAGGCTTGCCCCGCATATTCAACTATCATATCCTCTGTCGAATCACCAATTTCGGGATTGGCCGCATTGATTATAAAATTATTATCTTCAAACCTGAAATTAGCGGCCCTGTAATTATCCGTACATAAGATGGACATCCTTTTCAACATATATAAAAATGGCTCTTTTTCCATTTCAATATCAATACCTTCATCGCGAAATAAAATTGTATCATATGCTGGAAAACTGCCCTCAAGCATGCGGATATAAAATATTTCCATAGCACTTTTAACTACAAAATAACTCTCATATGGTCCGGCTTGAATCTTTTCCTTAGAACCTAAAAATTTGCTGACTTCGCTGAGGCCTTTTTTAGGAATTAAGACACTTTCCGCAGCAGACAACTGCATATCATGCGAACAGACAAAGTCATATTTGGATAAACGGCCTCCATCTGTTGAAACCATTCGAATGATAGCAGGAGACTGATCCGTTAAACGCTCAAACCAAATACCATTGATGTGGGGCTTTTTATCCTCGCCCATTCCGCCGATAACAAGCGATTTATCAATCATATCTTTAAGGGCGGCAGATTCTATTTCAATAAAATCAATAGATTCAATTTGAGGACGATCTGGAAAATCATCAGGATTCATCGATTTGAGATTAAATTGAACATTTTTATTTCCTATATTAATCCAGCGGTTTTCCGTTTCCTGGATTTCAATTGCCGTGCTAGGAAACTCTCTTATGATCTCATAAAACTTTTTTGCGCTTATGGCGATAACCCCAGGAGCTTCTACAAGAGCCGGCAAAGTTCCTTCATATCCGGTTTCAAGATCTGTTGCCGCAAGATGAACATTGTCACCTTGCGCTTTGATTTTAATACACTCGGTAATAGCTAAACTGCTTTTACGGCTGGTAAGGCCCTGGATCTTTGAAAGCACATCAACAATATCACTTTTATTAATTGAAAACTTCATTTTTTTATCCCTAATTAATATATTAGTTATTTATAATAAAGTATAAGGGACCGTTCAAATGTTAATAACTTTATATATAATTGATTTAAAAAGAAAAAATACACACATTTATTGTTAATAACATTGTTAATAAAATGTTCAAAACTTGCGAGTTATTAACAACGTTTAATGGTGTTGTTCAAAACTATAGGAGTTTTGAACAAGTTTTGAACAATTTTATTAACAATTTTCAAAACAATAGAATCGTACTCTGAATTTTACATTCAGGCGTCCTTTAAAGCCCATCTTTGTATGATTGATAACGTTTGTTCTTTCCATTGTTCCGATAAACGTAATTTAATAAAGTGTTCGTATAAGTCCTCGATAAATTGAACAGGCTTTTCATATAAATAAATTCTGTCCAGCAAAAGCCCTTCAATATCATCCTCTGATTCAATTGTGCCGGTTTCCGGCAGTTTCAGGCCGGAAAAACTCAGGTTTTCACCCTTTAATGAAAATTGCCATTTAAGGGAGCCGCTTTGATATACCAGGTTCATTTCTGTAACCAGGGCCCCTTTGCGCAAGGCCACCAAGCCTTCCTCCAAACCGGCGGTATCCCCTTTTATAGAGATGGTTTCCGCGGCGTTGGCTAATCGGTTTTCAAGAACCATGCGGTTGCCTATGGCAAGCTCGGTGAGCTCTTGGTCACACCTGTGAAATGGTTCGGTGTCGTTTTCGATTGAAAACCATATCCATGTTAAAAATTCATTACCCAAAAATCGATATCGATTGTATGCAACTGTAATATCCAACATATGGTTTCTTAACTCGTTTGTCCCGGAGGTGTTAATTTTGTTAATATTTCACGTTGTGTATCTGTGAGTGATTTTATGTTTACGGCCATGGTATAAGGAATTCGGCGGACCAAGTTAAGTTGAAATGATTTGGAAAACAACGTTTCTAATGATTCGTTGGCTCCTTTGAGATTTGAAAAAAACCATACTTCCTTTTTTTCATAATGCCATACGACGTCATAAACATTTGGGATGGCGGGCATTTTAAGGTTTAGCAGGTTAATGACATGATCTTTAATCATTTTTTTTTCGTTGGCGGATAAAACGTCCCGGCCGGATTCATCTAAACGCTTTTTGGATTCAGCGGCAAAATACTTTTGAACCAATTTTGCAGGCACTGATTTTTTATCCAATCTCAATGAGAAAACGATGGTGCTGCCGTACATGAATCCGGGGTTGCTGAACTCCGGTGTGTATGGATGCTCAAAACTCGTCCAGCCCTCGGCTTGTTCGGAAGGGTTGCCGTCTATGTCATTGATTACGAATTTTTTTAAACCCGCTTCAATAGTTTCCCTGATAGGTTCCTGCAATTGTCCGTTTACAAAATAACGTGTAACTGATGCTGTTGATGATAATAAGCCCATAATTTTTTAAACTATACAATATCTTGTAGTGTTAACTGTAAAAAGTTAAAAAATATAGCCATTTTTAACTTACAATACAAGCTATTTTTCCATTTACCAGCGAAATTCGTGCCATATTTGTAATGTTTTATAACATTTTAATATTATTTGATAAAAATACTTAAAGCGCTCAAGCTGGCAAGATCTGCAACTTGACAGGTGAATCTGTCTTTTATTATAATAGCTTACTTTTAGTTACAAATATCCGGAATGAGATACATCCCGTATATGCTCCCCCATTTAGGGTCGCGGAAAAATAGCTTTTCATTATTGGGAATGGATATATCGCTAAAATTAATCCGTTCCAAAATACCCGGAGTTAGTTCGGATTAGATCAATCCGAAAATCGTTATTATTATTAATTCGCTGTTTTTCGGCTGGATTTACAAATAACCATCATGTCGATCAGGAGGTATGAATGGAAATTTGCCTATAATTTAATAGGCTAAATTATTATCGGCGATTTACGCGAGCCCTGTTGAACCCAAATAATTACCAGATAGGAGACTGAATGATTCTTGGTAAGAAAAAAAAAGCAAAACTGGACAGCATTTTAGATCTATCACCCGACTTAAAGAAAATTTTAAAGAATCGTGACTCCGTTGAACAAAAACGTATCAAACTCCGCAACTGGCTGGCTCAGCAGCTTTCCGATACATATGAGGAAAATCCTGACATCCAACCCCTGGAATATATTTTGGTGCGCGAAGCGCTTAACGTTCTAAGGAAAATAGTATCGTCCCGCAGCGAAAAGTTATCTAATTTCAGTTTTTTAACTTATATAGATAACCTTATTAGCAACAATAATACCCTGGGAGAAAACGATCAGCCGTCAAACGGATTTTTCAAGGAATTTGAACATTTAATAAAAGGCATCACAGGCAAGTCAGGTATCTATTCTACAAAACATGCAGCTTTTACCAAGTATGAAGGCAGCAAAGCGGCCAAACTGCGTTCAGCGGACTTGTCTACAATGGCCAGGCAATCAAGCCAATTCATGCAATCGTATTCTTGCGGACTGGACAATGACGCACTTCGGCGCAGAAGCCGCAACAAGTATAGAATCTTGCAAAAATTCGGTGCAACCGAACTGGAATGGAACAAGTATAACTGGCATTTAAATAACACCATTCGCGATGCCGACACGCTGATAAAATTTGTAAAATTGGATGAACAGGAATATGAAGCCGTGCGGTTGGCTAAGGAATTGAAAATTCCCTTTGGAATTACGCCTTACTATCTGTCGTTGTTTGACGTGGAAACCGGCGGAGCCAGGGATAAAGCCGTCCGGGCCCAGGTTTTGCCAAGCCTTCACTATGTTAAAACGTTAAGCGAACAAAAATCCGAAGCATGTGCAAGCATGGATTTTATGCTGGAGCGGGACACATCTCCTATTGAAGGCATCACCAGGCGCTATCCGAATATCGTTATTTTAAAGCCGGTATTGACCTGCCCTCAGATTTGCGTTTATTGCCAGCGTAACTGGCAGATAGAAGATGTTTACTCAACCAGGGCTGCTTTGGAGCAGGAAAAGCTGGACAAGGCCCTTGAGTGGATTAGCCAAACACCCGAGATCAACGAGGTTTTAATTACCGGCGGAGATCCTTTTCTTTTGTCCAACAAAAAAATAGAATACGTTATTTCCAAAGTGGCGTCCAATAAAAACATAGTCCGTATTCGTATTGGAACCCGGACTCCTGTAACACTGCCCCAAAGAATAACCGAATCGCTGGTTCGTTCCATCAGCCGTTTTCATATACCAGGGCGTCGGGAAGTTTTAATTATTACCCATTTTGAACACCCCTATGAAATAACACCACAATCCATGGAGGCGGTTCAAAAATTCAAACGGGTGGGAATAGGCGTTTATAACCAGCTTGTTTACACTTACTACACTTCCAAAAAATTCGAGGCGGCGTTGCTTCGTCAGAAATTGAGGCTTATTGGTGTTACCCCCTATTATACTTTCAATACCAAGGGTAAAGAAGAAACCAATGATTTTCGGGTTCCCATCGCGAGGTTAATACAGGAGCAAAACGAAGAAGCCAGAATTGTGCCCGGCAGCGTTCGCACCGATGAGATTGTTTTCAATGTGCCCGGATTGGGAAAAAATTACCTGAAAGCTTCTCAGCATCATGATATTATTTCCATATTGCCTGATGGCCAGCGTGTTTACGAGTTTCATCCCTGGGAAAAAAAGCTTGGCCTGGCCAATACCTATGTCTACAAAGATACCGCCATTGATAATTATTTGCAGCGTCTTAAAGACGATGGCGAGGATTTAAGTAATTACAAGACAATCTGGTATTATTATTAAAATTGCTGCAGGGGCGGGTTTCGGGTTAAATTTTTATGGAATTTGTTGCTGATTTTCATATTCATTCAAAATATAGCCGCGCAACGGCTAAAAATCTCGATTTAGAAAATTTGTACATAAATGCTCAGCTAAAAGGCATTACCGTGCTGGGCACCGGAGATTTTACCCATCCGGGCTGGTGGCGGCAGATTCGGCAAAAGCTTGTCCGGGCCGAAGGAGGCCTGTTTAAGCTCAATGAGTCAATTGCAAGACAGTGTGATCAGAACGTGCCACCGCCATGCCGCCGTGATGTCCGGTTTATGTTAGTAACCGAAATCAGCAATATTTATAAAAAAGCGGACAAAACCAGGAAAAATCATAATCTTGTATTTTTACCGGATCTGGATTCGGCACAGACATTGATTAACCGCTTGGATAAAATCGGCAACATCCGTTCCGACGGACGTCCGATTTTAGGTCTTGATGCACGCAATCTGCTTGAAATTGTATTGGAAACATCCGATGAAGGTTATTTGATACCCGCTCATATCTGGACACCATGGTTTTCGTTATTAGGCTCCAAATCCGGATTTGACTGTATTGAGGAATGCTTCGAAGATTTATCCCATCATATCTTTGCATTGGAAACCGGGCTTTCATCGGATCCGCCCATGAATTGGCGCGTTAGCAGCCTTGACCGGTTTGCCCTGGTTTCCAACTCCGATGCCCATTCACCGGCCAAGCTGGGCCGTGAAGCGAATCTGTTTGACACAAACTTGAGTTATGGTGCGATTAAAAAGGCACTAGAAGGTGGTGAAGAAGGTTTTTTAGGAACCATCGAATTTTTTCCCGAGGAAGGAAAATATCACCTGGACGGTCATCGAAAATGCGGTTTTCGAAGTATGCCCGCCCATACCAATGAACTTGATAAAATCTGTCCTGTTTGTGCAAAACCACTCACCCTGGGGGTGTTATACCGCGTGGAACAACTGGCCGACCGTCCGGAAAACTATCGTTGTGAATCTGCACGTTTTCATCAAAACCTGATTCCCTTAGAAGATATCCTTTCAGAAGTTTATCAGGTGGGCCCCAAAACTAAAACCGTAACCCAGGCTTATCAGCGGCTGATTCAGCGTTATGGATCGGAATTTTACATTCTGCGCGATATTCCTTTGGAAGATCTGAAAAAGTTTAATTATCCGCTGGTTGCAGAAGCAATTTTAAAGATGCGCAAAAATGATGTTCATTTCGATGCGGGTTATGACGGCGAGTTTGGAAAAGTTCGCCTTTTTAACGCAGATGAGCGGGACCGGCTTCAAGGACAGTGCTGCCTGTTTGAAACTACCGGAGAAAAAAAAACGGCCCAGGTTAAAAAAACACAAAAAATAGCTTCAAAATTTATACCCAAGCCAACATCCCAATTTCCGCAATCCGCAAAAAAGCCGGTAAAAAAAATTTTTATTTTCAATTCCGGACAGCAGGCCGCACTGGATCATTGCCAAGGTCCTTTAATCATTATTGCCGGACCCGGTACGGGAAAAACCAGGACCATCACCAGCCGTATAACCGCTTTGATTAAAACGGGTAAGGTAAAGGCGGATCGGATTTTAGCCATTACATTTACCAATCAAGCAGCCAATGAAATGCGTAATCGCCTCACAGATATGCTCGACGGCTCCACGGTCACGGCCCAACTGCATATCGGAACCTTTCATGGTATTTGCCTGGGGCTGTTAAAACAGGTCCATGGGGCTGACTCATTGTCCATTGCGGACGAAACGTTGAAAAAAAGTATCATGGCCGATGCGCTATACCAGTTAAAATCAAAAGGCCATCGCTTTGATTTTTCAGATGATTTTTTTTTGCAAATCATATCAAAGGCCAAGCAACAACTGCTCGGGCCGACGGATGATCTTGGATCTGTACTTGAAACCGGACAACAAGACGCTGTTTCCCAAACAGTGGCAAAAGTTTATCAAACCTATCAGGACCTTCTAAATCTGCAGAATCTGGTTGATTTTGAAGATTTGATTTATCAGACCGTCTGCCTTCTAAAAAAGGACTCTGCCTGGCGAAGAAAGCTTCAAGAACGGTTTTCCTGCATTTTTGCCGATGAATTTCAGGATATCAACTATAGCCAATACCAATTTATCCGCCTGCTTGCCCCTGAAAAGGCAAACCTTTGCGTTATTGGTGACCCGGACCAGGCCATTTACGGGTTCCGGGGGTCTGATGTGCGCTATTTTACTAAAATTATAGATGATTATCCCGAATCGCGTATTGTGTTTCTATCTCAAAATTACCGGTCCACAAAAACGATTTTAAATTCCTCTTTTCAGGTGATTAAAGGGCGCCAGATTCAAATCAGGCAAGGCTCAGGCGCAAGAACCTATTCCAATCGCAGCACGGATCAATGCCTTACCATTGCGGATGCGCCGTCAGCGCGTTCGGAAGCCGTCGCCATAGGCTGCAGCATAGAGAAATTAATAGGCGGAACCGGGTTTCACGCCGTTGATTTTGGAAAGGTTGGAGACAGCGGCGAAGGATCATTGAGTTTTATGGATATTGCCATCTTGTTCCGCACCATGGAACAAGGCCGCTTGATCCGGGATGTTCTCGAGTCTGCCGGGCTGCCTTGTCAGCTTGCCAGCCGGCAGGATTGGCGCAGCCGTCCCACCGTTGCCAAATTTATCGCATTACTGCGCATTATAGCTGGGCAGGGGGCCTTTTGGGATCTTACGCATTTGCAGGATCTTACATCGGCGCCAATCGGCAAAAACACCCTGCTTGCGTTTAAAAACTGGTCTTATGAAAAAAAACTGAATCTTGCCGCTGCATTACAGACCTTAACGAAAAATCCGGTCCCCGAATTTAACAAGGTCCAGCGGTTTGAGCTTGAAGCTCTGATTTGTTTCGTAAATAGCATAAAGCAAAAAACTGCCGGTTTTAATTTGTCTCAAACACTGTCGCATCTTGCGGATATGACGGGCCATCAGTCTTGGTTTAAAAATGAAAACTTTCAGGAGCTTGCCCAAAGAGCGGGTTCATATGAAGATAATATCCTGGGATTTTTAAATGACCTGGCGTTAAAAAAAGATACGGATTTTTACCATCCGGGAGCCCAGAAAATCGCCTTGCTTACCATGCATGCGGCCAAAGGCCTTGAGTTTGAAGTAGTATACATCGCTGGATGCGAACAGGGCCTGATTCCATTTAAACATCACAGGGATAACGGCGCCGGCTCTATCGATGAAGAACGCCGGCTGTTTTATGTGGCCATGACGCGCGCCAAAGAACAACTCTTTTTAACTTGGTCCAGAAAACGCGTTATTTATGGCAAAATTTTGGATGGTGAACTATCCCCTTTTGTCAAAAAAATTGAAAAAGACCTGATACAACACATGAATCAGACAGGGCAAAAAAAAAGAAGGTGTGAGCAGCTTTCATTGTTTTAAAATTTTTCTGGACAAAGATAACCTGATGATGGCAGTATTTCTTCGTTGCTGTGCATTTTGATTTGACTTGACTTGATTTAACTGTCCGGAAGTTGCTCTGATGACTGATAAGCTGATTCATTTTAATTCAAAAGAACGTTTGCTGGCTAAAGTTCGTTATTATATAGACACTCCATATGAGCTATTCGATCAAGCCGAAAAAATCACGCCTTTGTTGCTAAAATCATTCAAAGCCGCTGATGAAATTTTAAAACTTAAAATTATTTTCACATTAGGTTCGCTGGTAATGCCCGAGGTAATCAGGCCGCTTTACAAACTTATCCATGATAAAGATGAAAGCGAATCCGTCCGTCATGCTGCTGCGGTGCAACTGAGTATTATTGGAGGTCTTTTGGTCGATCCGGCTATCTTGGTTGGCCAGTTAAAAAAAGACCTTCGCAGCCCGGACAGTTTCGTACGCGCTTGTGCCGCCTTTGCCTTGGGATGGGAGGGAAATCTCAAGGCTGTATTTGCACTAATAAGTTGTCTTTATGATGATGAACCCGATGTTCAGCAGGCAGCCGTGAACGCACTTTCAAATTTGAAAGACGATCGTGTTTTTTCATTACTAGTCGAGCGTTTGGAAGAGGGAACGATTTTACAAAAACGATGCATTTTATATAACTTATTTCGTTTTACCTCCTATCGTAAACAGATCGTCAAAATTTACAGATATTTAATTGAGGACAAAAATTCGGACCTGCGTTATGACGCGTTGCTTGTTTTTCATACTGTCGCCGATCCGATAGAGCACCTTGAACTTTATTTCCGGTGCCTTAAAGACGGTAATGACAACCTGCGTGAATTAGTCATTGCAAGGTTGCTCGAATATAAAATAACCAGCCTGCAAGAAAATGATAATCAATATATTAAATCCTTGCTCAAGGATTCCAATCCAAGAATACGGCGAGCCGCCATCAAATTGTACAATCATGTAATGCCGGAAACCATTTTCTCCTAACCCGTTTTTTTCGCAATTTTCATTTTTTTGGTTTTTAATGGTATTTTAATGCCTTGCGTATGATCCTGTTTGTGTTTATAAATTCGGTTCATGTAAAAACCAATCAAAAAGCCGTTGCGGCATCATCTATATGAAGGGTGGTGTTTTTGGCACGATTTTATAAAAAAAAAGGAGGATAAATGGGGTATTTGGTTTTGGAAGGCGGCGCCGAATTTACAGGGGCTATGAAGGCGCCTGATTTACGGGCTCTTGATCTTGCAGGTGGTTTAAATGCCAAAGTGGGCGTCATTTGCGCAGCGGCTGTCCCGGATAATAACCATGAGCATGCTGCTAAAAATGCAGTAAGATGGTTTTCGGAGCTAGGAGCGCAAAATGTTAGGGTGATGCCGCTTGTTGACCGGTTTTCAGCAGATGATGCGAGTGTGACTGAAAAACTGGAATCATTAAATTTTATCTATCTGCTGGGCGGAGCAGCAAACTATCTGGCAAATTGTTTACATGGCAGCAGTGCTATGGATGCTATAGCAAAAGTGCTGGCTGCCGGCGGCGTTTTATGTGGCAGCAGCGCAGGAGCCATGGTGTTAGGCCCCAATTATTTTGACGCGGCGCAAGGCTGTTTAAACAATGGGCTGGGGTTTTTAGACAATGTCTGTATTGTACCCCATCACGATACTTTTGGCCGCTTGTGGTTAAAGCCTCTAAAAAAATTGTTGCCCTGGACAGTGCTCATCGGTATTGATGAGCAAACGGGCTTAATTAATGATGCCGGAAAAGGACGTTGGACCGTTTACGGCCAGGGCCAGGTAACCCTCTACTGGGGGGAAAACCAAAGCAGCTTTAACGAACACCAAGCTATTTATATTGCATAAAAGGATTTTTCGTTCTGATGGATTCAGGCGTTATTGTTCTTATGGGTTCTGGTGAATTGACCGGAACTATGGTTGAAGTCCACAAACAAATGCTTCGCCCATACGGCAAAGGAGCCAAAGCTGTATTTATCGATACGCCCGCCGGATTTCAGCTCAACGTTGATCAACTTACCAACAAGGCGGTAGACTATTTCAAACAGCGGGTAGGCGCTAAGATTGTCCCAGTATCCTTTAAATCCAGTGATGAGCTGTCAAGCCCAGCCATTCAACAGAGCCTTGGCGATTTAGGCCGGGCCGACTATATTTTGATTGGCCCGGGAAGCCCAACCTATGCTTTAAGGCAATGGCAAAAAAGCCCTATACCAAATTTGATTACGCAACAAATCAAATCCGGCGCCTGTCTCGTGGTTTCCAGCGCCGCAGCCCTGACTATTGGGTCTTTTACCTTACCGGTTTATGAAATTTATAAAGCCGGCCAGGATTTGTATTGGGCTCATGGGATTGATATTTTAGAAAAATTTGGTTTAAAGGCGGTGGTCGTACCCCATTGGAATAATGCCGAGGGCGGCAATCATGATACGCGTTTTTGCTTTATGGGGGCTTCGCGTTTTAAGCGGCTTGAAAGAATGTTACCGGAAAATACGTGTATTATCGGTCTTGATGAACATACCGCGCTGGTAATCGATTTGGCCAATGAGCAGGCAACGGTTAAGGGAATTGGTAACGTTGTGATACGCTGCGGCGGCCGGGAGAGGATTTTTGCCAAACCCGATGTTATTGCTTTAACCCAATTATTCGAAGATCAGGCGGGAGCTGTGCCGCAAACGTCCTCATTAGATCAAAAACCGGATGAAATCCTAACGCAAAAGACCGATGATCAAAAACTATGGGAGCAGTTGAATGCCTATGCCGCGCAATGCCGCGAATTGATCGCGGAGCATCAGGCACAGCGAGCCACATCGATTATACTGGAATTCGAGCATTGTATATGGGCCTGCCGGCAGTTGCTTGAGCAAACAGGCGCTCAGGGAGCTGTTCGCGCAATATTGCGCGAAATGATTGCCCTGCTGGGGCAAAAACTGGCGGATTCCCCCAAGAGCAGGCAGGCTTGCCTGGCTCCGATGGTTGACGCTTTACTGCAGCTTCGCGGCCGTTTTAGAGAACAAAAACAATGGGTGGCTGCAGATCAAGTGCGTGACAGCCTTAAACAAGCTGGTGTGATCATCAAAGACTATAAAGAAGGGGTGCGCTGGCATCTAAAATAGCACCTGCCCGGAAATGACCAATTAGCCCGATATTATCGATGTGCTTATAAATTTTCGCGCGTCTTGATCCTGGCAAAATTTTTCAATTTACGGATTGGCGCTGGAAAGGAATTTTAGTTCTGAAACGATTTAATGTTGAACCTATTTCGATAGATGAATACACGGATATTTGGCGCCGGCAGGAAGGAGCTCTGGAATGGAATTGTATTTTTGTATTGCCCTTTTGGCTCAAAACAGCGTGTAGTCATTTGCAAACACCTGGAAAAATCTGCTTGCTGGCGATACGCGATAATCAGGAACTCATGGGCATAGCGCCTCTGGCGCTCGATGGCGATACAATCAGGTTTGCCGGCAATCCCAGCGTTTGCGATTATCAGGATATTGTAGCGGGCAAAGGCTGTGAAAAAAAGGTGATCAGTGCTGTGATAGATCATCTTATCCAAAATAAAATCAGACGGATGAGCCTTAAAACCTTGCGGCCCGATTCAGCAACGCTGGTTGCATTAAAACAGGTAACGGCTGAAAAAGGGTTTACGCTTGAAACAACAGTTGATGATGTCTCCTACGAAACACCGCTGCCGGATAATTGGGATGGCTATCTGGAACAACTCAAGGGCAAACAGCGTCATGAAGTGCGCCGTAAGATCCGGAAATTGGAAAGCGCCGGTCCCGTTAATTTTTCATTGGCTGGTGACGATGAAACCCTGAGCAAGGCCACAGAGGCTTTTTTTGACCTGTTCAGGCGAAATCGGCAAGATAAGGCCCAATTCATGACCCCTTCTATGCAGGCTTACTTTAAGGATTTGATCCGGGCCCTCGGGGATCATCAGATGCTGCGGCTATATACCCTGACTGTAAAATCCGAACCCGCAGCCAGTGTGTTGTGTTTTGATTATAATGGCGTGCGTTATCTTTACAATAACGGATATGACAACCGGTTTAATGAGTTGAGCGTGGGAGTGCTGTGCAAGTTGTTCAGTATTAAAACCGGAATCGGGATGGGCTGCCAAGGTTTTGATTTTTTAAAAGGGGCCCAAGTCTATAAAAAACGTATTGGCGGCCGGAAAGTAGAGCTGTATCAATGTGATGTCATTTTAGGACAAAAAAAATGTGAAATGAGATGAACCCGCTATCCTATCAAAAAAAATCTGTCCGCCTGCGTATCGCCATGCTCAGTATTCACTCCAGTCCTATAGGGCCGCTGGGCGCTAAAAACACGGGTGGAATGAGCGTCTATGTCAAGGAATTGGCCAGGGCTTTGGGCTCTTGCGGACATTTTGTCGATATTTTTACCTACTTTAAAGGCGAGAATCCCGTTGAAAATCTGTATCCCAATGTGCGCCTTATCCATTTAGGCGGCCATAGTACCGGCGAGATTCCAAAAGATCAGCTTGCCTCCCGGTTGAATGATATTTTCAATCTGTTGGAAAATTATCGTAAAGATAACCATATTGTTTACGACCTGGTGCACAGCCATTATTGGCTGTCAGGTGTGATTGGCGCTATGGCGCAGACCCGTTGGCGACGCCCTCATCTGACCATGTTTCATACCTTGGGAATGGTCAAAAACAATACCGCTAAAGCTGAAAACGAGTCCGATTTGCGGATCGCCCATGAGCGTTGGCTGGCAAAGGCGGCAGATCAAATTGTAGCACCGTCCGACAGGGAAAAAGAGCACCTTTTACACCACTACCATGCGGATGCCGGCCGGATCAGAGTTATTTCCTGCGGTGTAAACCAGGATCTTTTCAAGCCAATGGACTTTAAAGCCGCGCGTAAACGTTTAAAAATAGCCCAAGATGCTCAAATTGCACTTTATATCGGGCGATTTGCCCCCCTCAAAGGCATTGATGATTTGATCGGCGCGGTAGTAAGGCTGTCTTCACAGTTTCCCAGGCTTGAGTTAATTATCATCGGCGGTGACGGACCCGAATCCGCAGCCTCGCAACAACTTAAACAACTGGCGGGAAATTACGGGGCCCGATTACGTGTCAGCTTTACCGGGCGAATTGATCAATCCAGGTTGCCCCTTTATTACAGCGCCGCTGATATGCTGGTATTGCCTTCCCATTATGAGAGTTTTGGTCTGGTGGTACTCGAAGCCCTGTCTTGCGGCACTCCTGTTGTGGCAACGCCCGTAGGTGCGGTTGAATCCATTTTATGTGAAGGATTCAACGGAGTTGTCGCCGATAGTTCCGGTATTGATTCCATTGCACAGGCAATTGCAAAACTATTGTCTTTGCCCAAATCTGGAAAACCTTCACAAGAACAAATCCGCACAACGGTTTGCGATTTCAGCTGGGCAAGCGTTGCCGATCAAATGGTGCAGGTGTATGAAAATTTGCTTAAAGCATATGATCCGGCTGAGACTCCAGCGTTTTGCGGGCTTGGAGGTGTTTTTCCAAATTAGCGCATATCGGCCAAACAGCCGGTTTGCCCGAAACCGGCTTTTGCGCACTTAAAGTTATAATTTCCTAATATTACTCATAATTTTGCAGCTAAAATCGTAAAAAAGTCTCTTTCGATAAGAACTCATCGCTGCCCTTTTTGCACCTTTGTTGCAAATCGTGATCATAACGCAGCGAGAAATGTTTTGCGTATCGGGCTTCGATACGTTAACGCCGCAAGGCGTTTAGATGCCCGGTAATTTATTGCCGGGAGCAGTCAC
>JAAERL010000593.1 GCA_024230435.1 Desulfobacteraceae bacterium | reverse complement strand
TGTACAGGTGTTGCGCTTGTCCCATGAGCCTTCTTGCTCATAATAGACTCTGGTCCCATGACGGCTGGCGGTGGGTAAGGCTGTGCTGTTCTTGACATAATTTTTGTTAGTTTTTGACCCATTAATGAAAGAAGATTGGAAGTTTTTGAATTATTACTGTCGGCAGTTGTTAATGTGGTTGAGATAAATATTATGAAGGTAACGACGAGGATGGCAGCCGTGGATCTTTTCAGCAACATCTTGCTATTTTGTGGGGTTGTTGCTCAAGCAGAATGAGAATGAATGAGTCAAAGGAGGGAACGGGGAAAGCGGGCGCTTTTCATGGCCAGTTGTTGGCATCGCCCACATTGGGCCAACAACTATGCAAAATCTGGTTAAAATGAGCCCAAAATTTCTGCAAAGTACCCTTTTATTGACCAAAACTACCCCAAAATATCCTGTAAGCCGTCATGATGTGGGCGATGGGCAACCCCACACGCTTCCTATCCAGGTTTGCCTATCAGCGATTGAAAGAATAAAATGAAGCA
>JAAERL010000592.1 GCA_024230435.1 Desulfobacteraceae bacterium | reverse complement strand
TGGATGCAAGGGTGATTATAGCAATGAGGGCGGCTGGTTGGTTGCTGATTCTGTTGGATAGAGCCATACTCGTACCAAATATTATGATACGTTTCGGATTGAATTTAGATGGAGTTTGGAGTTCGGTTCGTGGACTCCTGGATCTTGGCTCTTGCTCGCTTGAGCTTGGCTCGAAGCTGGCCAAGCTGGCTCAAGTCAAGACCCAGTTCCCCAAGCGGCAAGCAAGATTTTGTAAAGATTTTCTCTGACAACGTGGCCGGACAGCATGCAGAAATGCATGGACGTAAGGTACGCGCTATTCCCTGCCTGCCTTCTCATCATTTGAATAATAATTTTAGCTTGCATAGCGGTTTGAATTGATTATTAACGTCTCTGAGACTTTTGCTTTAATTATGTCTCTAATTTCATGATAATGATGTGTTTGTATGATCGATTGTGACAAAGACCGTGTAACGTCGAGGATTTTTAGGTTCAGAAG
Organism: Desulfobacteraceae bacterium; assembly: GCA_024230435.1. Lineage (GTDB taxonomy): Bacteria > Desulfobacterota > Desulfobacteria > Desulfobacterales > Desulfosarcinaceae > UBA2230. The sequence continues at coordinate 252 of JAAERL010000592.1, read as the reverse complement.
AATTCGCCAGCTGCGACTTAGGAAGTTTCTAAGCTTTCAACTTCAATTTATTTGGATAAAATTATGTCTAAACATTTTGACAATAACTTCAAATATGATATTATTTAGAAGCTCATATCTCGTGCCTGAGATAGGAGGGCCGATTCTTTTTGCCACCACCCACCACCACGCCTTACCAGGCCAGGCTACTGGCTAGTGGTGAAAAAAATTGGCGGAGTTTTGCGTCAATTAAAATTTGGCGCCAACCGTAGT
>JAAERL010000591.1 GCA_024230435.1 Desulfobacteraceae bacterium | reverse complement strand
AATCAAGTAAGTAATGCGAGAAATTATATGATTGTATTTCACGCATCCGCCAACATATTTTTTCTTTTCAGGATTATTTTCTCGGAGGGAGTAGGTATATTTTTTGAAATTGCCGGGCTTTAATTAAATTTGTCTTTTGGCGCTACTACGTCGATTCAAATTCAAATTTTCGGACGTGTTTTAGATTTTTTTCCTGAAATTGGTATCATAAAATACATTTTCGGGTGAAAAATCACTCCATACGCATTTACATCATGATAATAGAGAAGTCTATTAAGGAACTCGATGAACTAGCTTACGGGTCATCGGAAGCGGAGAGAATTTCACATCTGGCTAAAGTTATTTTGAAGCATGGACAACGTTTGAAGATTCTTCAGGATGCATGCAATGATACTTATGACATATACTCTAAACCTGGTAGAAATGGGAAAGCATCGAGAATCTCTGGTAATTATAGAAAGGAAATCAATCAGTGTTTTGATAATATGATAGGGGAGACAGATACTATGCTGAAGCTTACGTCTCAGAAGACATCTATGATATTTGCTGACAACCAAATTAGAAAGCAGCAGGAAGGACTGGAGAAAATGCAAAGGGCTGCAGATATAGCCGCAGGGAATAAGCCTGTGGCAGATACTCACTTGAGTAAACTCGAAGGAGTAAATGTGAAGTTCAAGGAAAAAGCGAAAGGCAGTAAGAATCTGGTGACTCCAACCAAAAGACCCGCCAGGAAAAAGAGAAGCAGTACGGAAATATCACCTTCTCCTGAATGTTACCCTTACATTGAAAAAGGAAAGACTCATACTTCCTTTTATCTAAGTGAAAAAAAAACAATATTGTTTACCGAATCCGACACACAAGTTCCGCCAAGATCTATATTCCTTAAGAGAAGTTGTATACCACCTGAGCAATAACGATACAGACAATACCACCGATGATGAAACATCATGGTCCGTT
>JAAERL010000590.1 GCA_024230435.1 Desulfobacteraceae bacterium | reverse complement strand
TAGTTGGTCCCGAAAGGAACATATTTGGACCTAGATCATTTGCTTTGATACAAGAGAGCCAGAGATACAAAAAATAGGCGCACACTACCACTTTGATGCAATATTTGATTGTTGAACTTGGCCCGTCACAGGGGCCCTCGAGGGATCTGTGTCGTGAGCCGTCCAGATAGAATGGCCATATTTTTTTACAATTTAAGTTCCTTCTTATATTGAGAAATGGTTGAAAAACACTGAGTGCAGTTGTCAACGACATCATTTTTACTGGTTGGCAGAGATGTCCCTTCGATTGTTATTCAGTGCAATTGGTGCCGTTGAGATTGGAGAGCTGAGAGTTGAGCATGGCACATAGATTTGGATACTAGTAGTTAGGCAACATTACATGTTATTTTATATTGCGGGCAAGAAAACGGGCGTATTTTCAATATTCTAAAAATGACACGCATCTACACCATGTAAATTTTGTATGGTCCGCCCGTTTAGCCCTCTTCAACATACATGTCATTCGACATCAAAAATTTAAATCGATATTTCATGAGGGAATTAATAGTTGGTAAAATTGGCGAATTGAATATGCCGCCGATAACTAAACGTATCAAGGCACAGCTGTAACAAGAAGATTAGAGGACAATCAAGCGCTCTTCTGTTCTCACTCACACCGAGGCCGAACGGACAAGCGACAGCTAGCCTTCCCTGGCCGAAAATCATTCGTGCGGCTGATTATCGGCATCCACGAATCCAGCTGGTTCTCCGTGGTGCTCAGTACAAACTGAGCAACGATGGGATTGACTTCTTCTCTCCCTTCTTTAATGAGGGAAAGGGATTGTCGCGACAAGACCCAAATCTGCATATCTGAAGGTGGCTCGTTCGCAACAGGCTTTCGTATTTTGGGCGGGCTTTTCTGTTGATCGCCTATCCTCCTCCTGGCCAACCAATGAGAGCGAAGAGCATCAAGCACAGGTTTATTTGGCCAATGCTTTCTACATCCCGCTGGCCACATTTCTTATAATTTTGCGCCGTGGAATCATTTAACCTGAACCTCTGGCCTGGTGAGATACGTAATTATTTTTAATAAACCTTTTGTCATCCAACGGCTCTCTAACCTGATGTTTCTGCTTCTTATTTATTGTCGAAGCAGGTGCGCGTTTGTGGCGCATTGGTGGTGGCGAAGAGGAGGTCGAACGAGGTAAGCCGAAAGTCGATACATTTGTTCATTCTTTTTGTCGAACCTGGTTTGTAATTTTCCCAATTTTGTCATTTTTTGCATTGTCCAACGCTCACCTGACGTTTCTGCCTTTTAGTTGTCGTCGAAGCAGGTGCGCGATCAACAGTCGTCACAAATGGTTTGGAAGAGGAGCAGAGTACGAAGCGGGCGACGAACGAGGTAAGCCGATTGGTATTTTCTTTATGGTTTGTCCTCACGAACCCGTTTTATACGTTTATATCGTCCAACGGCTCTCTCACCTGATGTTTCTGCCTCTTTGTTGTTGTCGAAGCAGGTGCGATGAACGGTTGACGCACCGAGTTGGGCGAGTAGGAGCGGAGTAGGTGGGCAGAGGGGGCAGCGGGCGAGGTAAGCCTATCACTATCTTTTCTCGTTTCTTTTTAACGAATCCGGTTGCTTATTTTTCTAAACTTGTTATAATTTACCTTGTCAAACGCTGTTATTTTAGTTTTGGTTTAAACAGGAGCGCAATGTACGCCGTCCGCTGCGACCAACCTCGGTGTGCCACGCACTCGCAGCCGCCGAAATTGGATAAAAATGTGTTTGCAGCCTTCGTTGCAGCAGACGCTGCTGTTGTAGATGTCGCAGGAGACGG
>JAAERL010000589.1 GCA_024230435.1 Desulfobacteraceae bacterium | reverse complement strand
TGCGGTGTTCGTTCTCTTTCTCCCAGCTCGTGCTCCTGAGTGGAATCCCGTAGAGTTAGTTTGGAATACATTGGTGCAAAGATTAAGGTGTGTGAATCTTGCTGAATTACGCAGCCGATACAAGAACAATGCAGCAGCACACCTACCATTGATGAGGTTGCTTCTTTGGGATAACTGATGACTCATATTGATTTATTTTACGACCCTCCGATGCCGGAGTAGTAAATAATAATAAATCTCCCCCCGTTATTGCTATACTATCGTGACCGTTACACGGCAAAATGAGGGTTCCGTCGCCACGGTGAGGGTACTGTCCTATGCAACTTGGCCTTCCCCCTCGATCTAAAGCGGTGATTACGTCGCCGAGCCGGTGTGTAATGGAATAGACGGCAATAACAGCTTATTTTGACATGGTCATGTGCAATGCAATCTTAGCAAAATGCGTTCTAAAAATATTTTTTACAAAAATGATTTTTCCCGCGGTTTCGTGAACTTGATAATATCGATTGTTTGAGACGTTCAACTCCCGCAAATCTGGGTGAGTTGACGCTTTTTTCGAAGTATCGATTGATTGAGACGTTCAAAGCCAACCACTCTTGCCTTTTTGTGCATTGCAATCTTGTCGTGCTGTGACAATATTAATACTTGCAGTGATTGCATTGATTTACAGAGTCTCCGGATCATCATGAACTAAAGGGAATACATCATCATCATTCAGGAAAGGAAGCACAAGAGGGATAATGATATTTGCGCCGCAGTGAATACGTTCCGCTTGTCTAGCAGCCGTAAACCTTTCATCAAACTTGGCTTTCCAACGAGCAAGTTGAAGAAGCGTC
>JAAERL010000588.1 GCA_024230435.1 Desulfobacteraceae bacterium | reverse complement strand
GTCTCTTTGTCGGATTTTTGATATGTCCAAAATAAAGCTACTGGACAATAGGTACATATACTTATATTGTACTTTAAACTTGATGTAATGATGGGGGTGGATGCCAATTTTTCAATTGAATAATAGAAGTAATTATATTATTCGATCTGAGGATATTTTCCAACAAATAAATGATTGCCTAGGGACCTAACAATGGGTCTACTGTTTCGGCTGTCGCCTTCGTCAGAGGTTTTATGGTCATGGTGGAGGATGTTCCTCCATGCAGTACGCAGCAGCTGGCAGAACCGATACTTACCGCGCGGTGCAAGGTGTAAAAATATGGCCAATGTGGTTTCAAAATACAAGACATTTTCAAAGCACAAAGTTTTTTTGTGAATGCTGGCATGACAGCCAGCGAAGCTGAGCTGTCGCCAGCATTTACAAAAAAATGGGCCCTCACTTCATTAAAGAAGATACTGAGGGCCCATCACGTTTTTGTAATTTTCTGTAGGAGAATTTGTCTCCTAAGTTTTGGGTTCGGTGGTTTGCAATAATCATCGCGTCCAGGGGGATGTCCGACCCTCCAAATCCCAATTTGTTGAATGGGGTTTTGCCTGGGGGGGTGAGCACGCAGGAATCGAACTTGTGTTGGATTTCGCGTGCCCGTGGACCTTGTGGATGCCAGTCTACGTGAAAGTAGACCCTGCGTTGTGACGCTTCAAGCTGTGCTCGCTTTTTGGCGGCCCTCTCAGCTTCGCTGCATGCTGTGAATTGTGCAGCTTTAACCAAAGCTTTTTCGAATTGTGGAATTAGAAAAGAGGGTGGGTATCCACGTTGCCTCAAGCGATGAAAGAAGGTTAGCATTCTGTTCTGAATGTCTTCCTGCGAG
>JAAERL010000587.1 GCA_024230435.1 Desulfobacteraceae bacterium | reverse complement strand
GTTTTAGATATCAACGATAATTGCCCGCTGACAGCTAATGCCGATCAGGCGGATACAGACAAAGACGGTGTTGGTGATGCCTGCGATAATTGCATAGACAAGGAAAATGCCGATCAGGCTAATTCAGACGGCGATGACTATGGTGATGCCTGCGATAATTGTCAGGACATCTCCAACCCCGATCAGGCTGATTCAGACAACGATGACTATGGTGATGCCTGCGATAATTGTCAGGACATCTCCAACCCCGATCAGGCTGATTCAGACAACGATGACTATGGTGATGCCTGCGATGACGATGATGACGACGATGATGATGACGACGATGATGATGACGACGATGATGACGATGATGATGATGACGATGACGATGACGGCGACAATGTTTCAGATGTCAACGATAATTGCCCGTATGTCTCCAATCCCTATCAGGCGGATACAGACAAAGACGGTGTTGGTGATGCCTGCGATAATTGCATAGATGAGAAAAATACCAATCAGACTGATTCAGACGGTGACGGTATCGGAGATGCCTGCGATGAGGAGCCAGCAAGCGGCCGCGGTGGCGGTGGTGGCGGCGGCGGTGGTTGTTTTATCCATTATCTAATCGGTCATTTTGAGGTATAAAACTAAAAAAATTGCAGTTTTAGTTTTAGGGCCGTGGATGATTCGCCTCTGCCACGGCCCTTATTTTAAATGTGTTTTTTATTCTGTATCAAGTGTTCGGTGTGTGCCTTCACAGCCGCCATGATTTTGCGGGTTAGATCGCCGGGGCGCCCGGAGCCGATTGTGGTATCATCAATTTGCACTACAGGGACCAAGCCTTTGCTGGTTCCGGTAATAAAAACCTCCTGGGCTTTTAACATTTCCGCTTTAGGAAGGCGCCTGATTTCAACGGGGCAAATGTGTTTTGCAATTTTAAGTACCGCTTTTCGGGTGATACCGGTTAGAATGTTCCGTCCGGGGGTAACAAGTTTTCCATCGCAGATGGCAAACAGGTTGCTTGTGGAGCCTTCCAGGGCATTATTTTTACTGTCCAAACAGATCACTTCAATGGCGTCTTGTTGCTTGGCTTTTTGCAATGCCATGGCTGCGGGTAAATAGTCTATGCTTTTAGCTCCGGGGATGTGGCGATGCGCTTTCATGGTGATCACTTTTACGCCTTTTTCATACCACCACTGGGGCAACCGGGGCAGGGGGGTCACCAGTACAATCAGGCGCGGTTTGCCGGCCGGTGTCATGAAATCCTGGCTGGAACCGCCGGTGACAATGATTCGGACATTGGCCTCTTGCAGTTGGTTCCGGGAAAGGGTTTCTATTACCACGCGGCAGATTTTATCCCGTGACCAGGGAATATCCAGTTTTATTTTTTTTGCCGAATTTTCTAATCTTTGGACATGCTCTTTCAAAAACAAGGGCTTTCCATTATAGGTGCGCAGCAGGTCGAATACACCGATGCCTCTCAAAATAGCCAGATCGTCAACGGGAATCATAGCCTGATCTTGGGTTACATACTTACCATCTACATAAAATACGTTCATCAAATATGCGGTCCTTAACTAATTTTCCTTTCTAATACATCAGGGCTGCCGCCAACTCAAGCCCCTGGCGCATTTTCCTCTGGCGCATTTTCCTGATAGACGCCGTTTTGTATCCATACTGAGAAAATATATGGTTGATTAGATAAGCAAAATATTATAAATTTTTGAATTATTAATCTAACATATCACCAATATACATTTCCATAGCTATACGCAGCGACTGAAATTTGCTCCAAAATATAGTTTCATAAAGCAAGTTTTTTTCCGGTCTTTATCATAAAAACCAAGTGGAGCGATTTAATATTGAGTCATAATATTGAGCCTTTTCTTTCATTTCGGCCATAAACCGTTGGCCGGTAAACTGTAAAAGAGGTGAACGATTATGTCTGTAGCATATCGATTTAAGGTTTTGCTGTTGGCAGTGGTTTGTGCATTCTTTGCCATGCAGGGAGCATTGGCCCATCCAGGGCATTATGCAAGCTTTTTTCACGCCTATAACCTCGACGATGCCAAGAGACTCGCAGACAAGGAGTACAAACTGGTGTTTGTTCATGTGCGCAAAGCAAATGGCAGACGCCTTAAGCTGTTGCGCTACCGCACTGCGGAAAATGACAGCCTTTTAGACTGGCTGGTACGTGAAACCATCATTACACAGTTGGAAGTAAAGCGTGATGCTGATCAACTCAGTGTTTATGATGTTAGCCCGCCCGCTGTTCTGCTGCTTGATTCCAAAGGCGGTTTGCTAAGTAAAATTGAAGGCGATTTGTCATCTTCATTTCTCGCGGAAAAAGTAATGCCGTATTTTTCGGACAGCAATGCCGTTCAACGGGTTCGCCAGGCATTGGAATCCAAGGGAAAAGAAAATTTTTTCTTCCGGGAGCGTTTAGGGGCTGTACTTAGTGAGGCGGGCCTGCATAAACAAGCCCTTGAAATATATGATTGGTGCGCCCGGAAAGCAATTTTAGGCGAATCAGTGACCGCTGAAGCCAGAAGACCTAAACTGTTCGCTTTTATGGCGGCTTATGCTGATAAGTATCCGGTTGCCGAGAAGCGATTTAAAAAGTATTTATCCTATGCTGAAGACTATCTGCGCGACCACCCGGAAAATATAAAATTAGCGGATGATCTTGGTAAAGTATACGCTTTTCGAAAAGATACTAAGCATGCACTGGCCTTGTTTAACCAATTAGAACGCGGCAGTCCAGCGCGCCTTGGTTTGCTTGATCTGCTGATTGATGATCTGGTTAATGCCGGACGCGGTGCGCAAGTCCTGGAATTGATTGAACCCATAAAAGCCTTTCGGGGTGAAGCCGCCCTTTATAAAAGAAATAAAATTTTACGGCCTGCCTGGGCTGAAAAAGGATCAGGGCGTGGAACACGTTCTTTTGTGGTTCAGCGTGCCACAGCTTTTACTCGCGCTCTGGCGGATGCCAATAATGAGATCAAGACGCGTAAGCTTGTGAAGCAATTATTACACTTCGACAACCGTTTGCAAACCCGCGATAATCTAAAACGGTTTTTGGATCGATCCGGCCGGTCCCACTGGCTAGAAAATTAACCCCACAAAAAAAGGATGCATCATGAAACGCTTGATTGTTTTTATCTTTCTATCCTTTATGCTTCCGTGTGTTGCCATGGCGGCGGAATTTACGGTTGTCGCCTTGCCGGATACTCAAAAGTACAGCGATAATTACCCGTCAATCTACGTTGAGCAAACCCGGTGGGTAGTAGATAATGCCGACGAAATGAAGATACGTTTTGTTACACATTTGGGTGATATTGTGGACGAGGGCTCCGATCTTTTACAGTGGGATAATGCGTATGCCGCCATGAAATTGCTCCATTCCATAAATATGGCTTATGGTACATGTGTTGGCAATCATGATATCCGTTATCCGGGATCGTATTATGATCCTGACGGATTAAATTACCTTAACAGCTTCGATCCATCATTTTACGCCGATAAAGAATGGTTTGGAGACGCTAGCCCCAGCGGGCTGAGTAACTATCAAATCATAAATACCGATGGGCAGGATTTTCTTTTCATGCACTTGCTTGTGGAAACACCTGCCAGGGAACTGGCCTGGGCTCAAACGATTCTCAACGAACACAAAGACAAGCCGGCTTGGGTGAGCACCCATCGTTATATGTATGACTGGTCTTTTATAGGAGCCGGGCGTTGCGACCAATTAAGCTATACGTTTTCACCTTCTTACCGGCATGACGGTATAGCAGCAAATGATTTTTTTGACCATTTTATTTCCGCCAACCGGCAGATTTTTCTTGTTCATTGCGGGCACAACTACGCTGAATACGATCAAGTCAGCACTAATCAATACGGATTGGATGTATTTGAATTATTAGCCGATTATCAGGCGGACCCAAATGGCGGTAACGGATGGTTACGCTATTACAATTTTGATACAGAACAAAACCGTATAGATGCGGTGACCTACTCGCCGGCACTCGAAAAATTTCGTACGGATAAAGATAGTCAGTTCAGTATAAATGTGGAATTCGACCGCTATAAGCAAAGTCTTCCGTTTATCGTTTTTCAACAAGGTGTGTCCGGCTATGAGGGCATGACCGACACTTGGATCAATCAAAACGCCCCGGAAATCAATTACAGCGCAGATGCTATTGTCAGGGTAGACAATGATACCGTTAACAGTATTACCGGGGATTATGAGGGGCAGGGCTTATTTAAATTCGAAGATATTTTTCAAGAGCCGATCATGGAGTCAGATCCGGCTCCAACCCGGATTCCTTATGGCGCGACGATTAAATCCGCCACCATGACGCTCACATTGGAAGATGATGTGTTTGTCTGCGCCCCGGATTTTTATGTTTACCGAATTACACGCGATTGGTGTGAATCCGCTACCTGGCAGTCGTTGGAAAACGGTATAAGCGTTGGCTCGGAAACCGAGTCCGCCACGCTTGCGGTTTTTCCGGGGAAAAACCAGGATACAGGTTACGGACGCACGTTTGATATAACACCTGCTGTTCAGGCATGGAGTGATGGCGAGCCAAATTATGGTCTCCTTATTGTTTCCGAAAACGTTAAAAACTGCGATGACGGAATCTATATTTATTCTTCTATATATGATGTTTCTGCGGTCAGACCCTCGCTTAGTGTAGAATTTACTTACACGGCGATCAATGAGCCGCCTGAGGTTGAGACTTTGCTCAGCGCGGATAAAGTCACTATTTATGAGGGAGGGGAAGTGGATTTGTCCGTAGCCGCTTCCGATCCGGGGGCCTCTGATCCGCTGGTGTTTCGCATTGGCGGCGAGGATGTCGGTTATGCCACGGGCAAGGGGGCTATCTCCCACATCGTTTTGTTTGAAGATGAAGGCAGTTATCATTTCAATGCCGAAGTGGCAGACGATCAGACAGTTGTACAGGCGGGCAGTCTGACCATTAACGTTTCGAATTTACCGCCCCGCATTGTGTCCATGACCCGTGAGAAGACCGTGGATATCGGACGCAGATTTTCGTTTGAGGCGCAAGCTATTGATCCGGGCGCTGTTGACCGGATAACGGCTAACTGGGATTTAAATCAAGACGGACAATATGATGATTTTGAAGGGTTCAGTGGTGATTTGTTTTTCAGCCAGGCCGGAGACTATACGCTTTGCGTGAGAGTCAAAGATGACGATGGCGGATACAGCTCTGGCAAGGCCGTCATTCATGTTCGCGATGTGCCTGCCGATGGGGATTTTGACAGCGACGGGCTATCGATTGATACAAATAACCATGTTTTTTCCGATTCTGATGATGAAGCTGCGTTTAGCTTTTGCGCCTCAGGTCCCGGAGTATCACCTCAGCCGCCGTCTCCATTTACTGCTGAAAATTGCATCTCGGCTTTTGACGCGGATCAGGACGCAGATGTGGATATGGATGATAAGAACTTGCTGCTGGGCTTATAGCCGGTTTTTATACGCACCGCGCTTGCATTTCGGCGGGCCGGCGATAGTCATTTGTTTCGATAGCGGGAAGTGCATCTGCGTCCCATTTAACCATAAAAACATCAGATCCCTTTAACAAGGTTACTCTTGGCCCCGGAACCGCCTATTAATTATTTTTTAGCTGGCTTGACGTTTTTATTTTTTTCGAGAATTTTTAAATCCGCCAGAAAATCCGGCACTGGTTCAGTTACATAACAACAATTATAAAATCAAGGTTTTACGATTAAAATGAATCAACGCCAACTCCTTGATTTTCCGGAGAAAAATAGTTTGTTCAGACTTTGGTTTGCATATAGTTGAGCCATTTCCATCGAGTTCTGAATATACCGGCGGTTATCCTCCAGGTATCTAATTCCGTGCTAACAGATCACCGGCATTTGGTTTTACAGTCGGCTTTGTCATTGCGAAGATACGGTTGATAGGGCGTTTTGAAGCATTTCAATCTGAATGGTTGCCTGGTTTATTACGGACTCAAAAACGCTTTCAGAAACATTCAGGCTTTGCCAGGCTTTGTCATCGAACGCAGGAACCATATATTCTACGCTGTTTCCCACACCCAGACCGTGAACGATGATATCGGCAAGGTGAACGATTGCCGCTGTTTCAGGTTCAGGAGATAAATGCGGATTATGATGATAAGTGACGTTGTATACCTGGCAAACAGGCAGTTTCCATTTTTCCAATAACCTTTTACCAACCTGCGTATGGGTGTTTCCAATAAATGACAATTCGCTTTTTAAAAGCACCGTGCCGGTTTGACAGGCATTGTTAATGGCGGCCAGCGATGCCTCGGGAAAGTATTTAAACATCACCAGGCGGCCGATATCGTGGAGCATACCGGATACGAACACTTGTTCGGTATGAGCGATTTTGCAATGACCGGCCAGCAGACGGGCTATAATGCCGCAGGCCAAATTGTGCATCATAAAATCAGGCACATTGATGATTTTTTTGGGAATATCTTTAAACGCCTCCATAATGAAAATACCCAGCGCCAGGTTGGAGATTTCTTTTGAGCCGATCAGCATAACCGCACGGGAAATACTGTCAATCCTGCTGCGAAAACCATAAAAGGATGAATTGACTATTTTTAATAGCATCGCTGCCAGGCTGGGGCTTTTATAGACAACGTCACCGATATCGCTGCCAGATGACATAGGATCGGCGATAATTTCATTGAGTTCATAGACAAGGGATGGCACTTCGGGCAGCTTGATATCGATACGGTCTATTTTGGAAAGCGCTTGATTTTTTTCGCTTGCCTTGAAGCATTTTTCTTTGGGCAGTTTGGGGGCCTGATCTTGCAAGATGCCGTTTGAAATCCGGTAAAGCATTGATAAACGGGCAATTTCCCGTATCACAGGGTGCTTTAAATCCAGGTTCTTAAACTTTGCGCCGACTTGATGTGTTACGGCTTTTACAACTTTGGGATCTGCGTTAAGCGGATCATCGGGGTTTTCCGATTCGTTCATATTGACATCGACTTCGAAAATACCCCGCATTTTTAAAACGCGGATATGTTGTTCAAGAATTTCCTGGCCTTTTTTGATCAAAAGCTGATCTTGGCTATCGGCCACGTCTTTGGAAAGTATCATTCCCTGTGATAAATCTGCGACTTTTATCAATGCCATCTAAGCGGTATCCTATTCGTTTTGCACTCGGAGCCAGGTTTTGTTGATGCGCTTTGACTTGAATCCCATGCCAAGGCGATTTCTGTTAAAGAATATACCATCTTGTATGTCTTTTTTCCCGTCTTCTGCGTTATGCCAAAGCCCGAATACGTTAAGTATGCAAACTTTGACACGCCTTGAATACGGAAAAAAATCGAAGCTCAATCTGGTATATTCTTTTCCGCCAATCGCCTAACCGGTCTTAATTGGGTGCAAACTGTCAACAGGCCAAAATTTATGTTATTTGAATTCGTGTATACTATTATTTCATCGGTCAAATGATAGAATTCTTTAATAATGGAAGAGTGACTGCTTTAGGCAATAAATTGCCGGAAATTCTCACTGGATAATCTTAAATTAATCTGACGTTGCACCTGCCACGGCACTAAAATGTTAAGATAGAAGAAAAAAAATGCGCCATCCGATTCATCCGTGTTACTGGGGCCTTTAGATCCCGGATTTACATCCTTGAAAAATCGCGTGCATATGGGCTCCATGCATACAGAACTGGAAGAAGCTCTCAATGGCTGGGATCGATTGGCCGTTTTTTACGCTGAAAGGGCCATGCAGCGCTCATTGTTACCGGCGGCATTGCTCCCAACGAGCACGGATGCGTTGCCGGGCACAGTGCTAAATTGACAAATTAACAACAGATGCGCCAACACATTCGAACCGCCCTGGCAGTGCATGACGCAGGGGGCAAAAATTTAGGAGCGTGACAAGATGCTCAGTGATGATCAATTCCGGCTGCTGTTGGCACATTTCGATCGCCCTTGGGCCGGATTTAGAAAAGTCCGTAAAGGTATTAAAAAACGCATACGCAGGCATATGGCGCAGTTGGATTGCCGGTGTTTTGAGCACTACCTGGCCCTTGTACAAGATGATCCTGAAATCGGTCATGCTTGCCAGCAAAAGCTGGTAGTAACCATCACCAGGTTTTTTCGCGACCGGCAGCTCTGGGATCATTTATGCCATGTTATCCTGCCCGGGCTCATCAGGCTTTTTCCCAATGGCATAAGAGCTTGGTCGGCAGGCTGTTCCGGTGGTGAAGAACCCTACAGCCTGGCCATGGTTTGGCATGTTCTGAATGAAAATCTAAATACTCAGGTCCCATTGGATATTCTGGCTACGGACATCAGGTCCGATTGCCTGGAGCGGGCTCAAAAAGCTGTTTACTACAAAAACAGTGTCAAGGAGGTTCCGCAGGATCTGTTGACACGGTATTTTCATATCTCCAAAAATGAAAAGCATTTCATACTCAGGCCGGAGCTTAAGTCCATTGTCAGGTTAATGCGCCATGATGTGTTGGATTTTCCGATTGAAAAGGATTTTCACTTGCTTTTTCTGCGCAATAACCTGCTGACCTATTATCAGGGCGATGTTTTGGAGCAGGCTTTAAAACGCATTCTAAAATCTCTTTCCATGGACAGGTACCTGGTTCTCGGATCACACGAGCGGCTACCGGCTCTGCCTTTACCGCTGTTACGGGATAAAAACTGTCCCTGGTTTTATAAAAAAACAGCATGAGCACGGGACAAATCAGTCCAGTGTAAAATAATTTTATGCCAATAATAAAATGCTAAGGCGATTGGCGGAAAAGAATATACCAGATTGAGCTTCGATTTTTTTCGTATTCAAGGCGCGCCAAAGATTGATGATCAGTTTGCATACTTTACGTATTCGCACCTTTGGCATAACGCACAAGACGGAAAAAAGACATACAAGATGGTATATTCTTTAACTGCAAATCGCCTAAAGCAAGACTTATACCCCAAAGCTAAAGCTTCCGGGCTTTACGGCCTAAAGGCTAAATTGTAAGAACCAATCATTGCTATTGACTGGAAAAAAAACTCAGTGCTGTTCGGCCATAAATACGCGTGTCTTTTAAAAAAAAATCTTCGGACAAATAGTCAATAACTTCAGAAGCTTCATGCTCGATGACAACTACCGCGCCATGCGCAAGACTGCCTTGCCGCTGAATATGAATCAGCGCCGGCTTGCATAAGGCCTGACCATAGGGAGGATCAAGAAATACTAAATTAAAGTAAAAAGGATAGGCTTTGAGACATTTTAGATTTTTTGAAATATCCCATTGCAGTATTTTAGCCCTGTCTTTTAGCCCAAGTAAATGAATGTTTTGACGGAGTACAGATATGGCCTGATGATTATAATCGATAAAAACGGCATCAGAGGCGCCTCTGCTTAATGCTTCCAACCCAAGGGCTCCCGTGCCTGCAAACAAGTCCAGTACCTTGGCGCCCTTGGGTTTTTCATTTAAGATGTTGAATAAAGACTCGCGCACCCGATCCGAAGTGGGTCTCGTGTTCATTCCCTTAACTGTTTTTATTTTGCGCCCCTTTAAAAGACCACTAATAATTCTCAAAGATCCTGTTCCAGTTTTTTTATACGGCGATGCAGATAGCTGCGCTCGACACCAATTTGCTTGGCAGTGCGTGAAATGTTATTGTTGTTAAGTGTCAATTTGTATTGAATGAACTGTTTTTCAAAAAGATGCTTTGCTGTTTTCAATTCACTGATTTCATAGAGGGTATCAGAGCCCGTCTTTTCAATGGGACTGGTTTTTGGATTATACGGTTTGGGTAAATGATCCGCAGTGATCACTTCGTCCGATACCATGATGGCCAAACGTTCAACCAGATTTTTAAGTTCACGGACATTTCCCGGCCAATTATATTTGACTAACAATTCAAGAACATCATCGGAAACCCTTTTCGGGGCGTTACGGTTCCGGTGAGCAGCCTCTATTAAAAACAACTCTACCAGATTGGGAATATCCATAGCTCGTTCACGAAGCGGGGGCACCTCGATGGGCACAACGTTGAGTCGATAAAAAAGATCTTCACGAAAAGTTCCTTTTCCTATTTCCAGTTCCAAATCCTTGTTACTTGCCGCAATAACCCGTACATCCACATGCAAAATCCGGCTTGCGCCCACTCGTTGAAATTGTTTTTCTTGTAGAACCCGTAATATTTTTGCCTGGGTTTTTAGGCTCATATCTCCTATCTCATCAAGAAAAAGAGTGCCTTTGTCTGCAAGTTCAAATTTTCCGACTTTTTTTGAATTAGCTCCGGCAAACGCGCCTTTCTCGTGACCGAATAATTCGCTTTCAATTAATTCTTCCGGAATGGCAGCGCAGTTCACGGCTATAAGAGAACGTTGAGACCTTGGGCTAAGGTGATGAATCGTTCTAGCCACCAATTCCTTACCCGTTCCGTTTTCACCTTTGATTAGCACCCAGCTTTCTGTTGGGGCGACTTTAGTAATATTTTGCTTTAACGTTGAAATGGGACTGCTGTTGCCGGTAATGGAACTTTTTTCGATGGTTTTTTTTCGCAGGTAACGATTTTCTTCCTCCAATCTGCGAAAATTAAGCGCGTTGTTGATTGCCACGATAATTTTATCAATAGACAAAGGCTTTTCTATAAAATCAAAGGCTCCGAACTTTGTAGCCTGTACGGCGGTCTCGATTGTACCATGTCCGGTAATGATAATTACTTGAATATAAGGGTGCTTGGATTTAATCTCCTTTAGGGTCTCAATGCCGTCAATACCGGGCATCCAGATATCGAGCAATACCAGATCAGGAGTTTCGTTTTCAATTTGTTGTAAGGCTTCATATCCGTTAGAGGCGGTATTAATTTCAAACCCCTCGTCAGATAGCAAGCCTTTTAAGGACTGCACGATGGATTCTTCATCATCTACAATTAATACACTAGGAAACATATAGAGACATCCTTATTCAGCGCCTATCCATAAATGACCAATTTGCCCGACATCTTAAGTCGTGCTGAAAATTTTATCCTCGCAGTATCAGCCCTTGGGCATATCAATTACGATGGCAGTGGTAAAATTTTTCGCATGCCTTTATCTCGAACAAATTTTCCTTTTTCCCCGATGGCGCTATTTAGTAATTACCCTGTCAGAACAGGTAAAAATATCACATTATCAATAAATTAAACATTTATGCAACAATAGAGGCGAACTTGGTTCCCTCTCCGGGTGCTGGTAATTCAATCACAAATTTGGCTCCTTTTGGATGATTATCCTGAACGCTTATGCGGCCGTTATGATCTGTAATGATACTGTTGACGATGGTCAACCCCAATCCCATACCAGATTTTTTTGTCGAAAAGTTGGGTTCAAATAAACGGATTTTATCCTCATTCGCAATACCAATACCATCGTCGGCAACTTCGAGCCTGACCAACTTTAGAATGGAATCGTAAGTAACATCTATACGAATATGGCCTTCGGAACGGATCGCTACAATGGCATTATCCACTAAGTTGATCAACGCCTGTTTGATTTGTTGACGATCCAGATTCATCAACGGCAAATCATCTTGAATTGATGATGTTAAAATAACTAACGGGCGCCCTTCTTTGTAAAGGGCTACGATTTCTTCTACAATAGGCTTTAAATAACATGGTTTCGGATCCGCAGTAGGGAATCTGGCATAGGCCGAAAACTCATTTACCAAGTTTCTGATCAGTTCCACATGATTGATAATCATCTGAATGCACTCATCGAATACGGATTCCCGGACCACTCCGGAATATTTGCGTTTTAATCGTTGCGCGGATAATTTGATAGGAGTCAAAGGATTTTTTACTTCATGAGCGATCCTGCGTGCGACTTCACGCCAAGCAGCCATACGCTGGGCTTTTTCAAGCTCGGTAAGATCATCCAAAACCATTACCATCCCCATGTCTCTGCCTGCTTCATCTTTCAGTTTATTAATATAGGCTAAAAAGCTCCGGGGTTTGTCGTTAATAGAAAGACGCAAAGGCATTTCCACGGACTCATTGCGGCTTTCATCCAAGGTTTGCCTGATCTCTTCAACCAGATTGGATTGCGGTCCGGATAGCAATTTGCGGTAACTGTGATTCATTATTTCGTCAACCCGCACACCAAGCATATTTTCAGCAGCGGTATTAAAACTGGTGATTATCCCTTTTGCATCCAGGGTGATAACCCCGGCGGAAACATTTTTTAAAACGATTTCAATATAACGGCGACGCTCTTCAATCACAAGATTCTGATCTCTGAGCATTTGGGCTGATAATTCCAATTGTTCCCGGCCAGTACGCAAATCACGCGTCATTTTGTTAAAAGCCGATACAAGGCTTCCTATTTCATCATCGGCTTGAAGGGGTAATTCAAAATTCAAATCCCCCTCTGCAACCCGGCGAGTCCCGTCAGCCAAGTCCTTAATCGGTATGGTAATGGTTTTAGCCAGATAAAAACCAAACCAGACCGCACAAAAGACAACCAGCAAGGCAACTACTGAAAGGGTAATATAGTAGAAAGATTGGATGGGCCGTTTGAGCAACTTTATCTGCTGGTATTCCTCAAAGCCTTGAGCAATCGAGGCCATATCGGATGTCAATTCCGGCGGCAGGTACAATGAAATAGACAGATAACCCTGTGCTTCTTTAGCAGAGACCTTGAAAGGCACAGTACAAACAGTACGCAGGATTTCACCAAAGCCCAGAGTTGTGGTCACCGTATGCACTCCCCGGCTGTTGAATTTTTTTCGCAAATCCCTGGATCTCAGCATAGCAAAGGGTTTATCCTCCAATACCGGCGACAGCGAATAAAAAAGCCTTTTTGCATTGGCCCCATAAACCTCAAGGCCATGCATATTGAATTCTCTTTGGACTACCTGAATATAATTTGAAAGCGCGTTATTTTTGCCTGGTTCCAATAAATTCTTACGCTTGATTTGATAGGCCACACGTTTGAGGAAAAAGCTGCTGTTTTTCTCCGCCTGTTTATAGATCGAATGCCCCACATCAAGTGAATTTTCCAAGGCTTGTTCAACCGGCACATTAAACCAGAACTCAATACTGCTGGTGATGAAATTAATGGCGAATACAAACAAAACCGTTGAAGGCATCAATGTCAATGAAACAAAAGCGATAACCAGCCGCATACGCAACTTGGTGCCCATCACTTTGCGTTTGCGGTCATAGATAAGTTTGACCAAATTTCGAACAACCAAAAAAATGAGCAAGAGCAAAAGAAGCAGATTTATGTTGACAAGAATAAATATCAGAACCTGGCTGGAAATCGAAAATTTTGCGCCAAACTGCATACTGTTGTTCAAAATCACCGCAAACAGCGTAACAACCGCGATTAAAACAATAATTAAAATTCGTTCTCTTCTGCGCCTGCGCTGTTCTTCAACAGATAATGATTTTGATGAATTAAATCTAGGCTGATCCATATTAGCGGTACGGTATTTTTTCAGTAAATAAAATCTATGGCATACCAATCTGTCTCCACATCCCAAAAAGAGACAAAAAATAAAACATAATGCAAATAAAAAGGAAGCGTTAAACGACTCAATTCCGCTTTTGCCCTAATTTGGTAATGATTTCCTTTTTTCAGATTTTTCAAGGGAGCGATTATCAGGCTATCAACCTCCGTCATTAATTTTTGAGCTTCTTTAAAAGTGGAGACAACGATCGGTTTATCGCCCTGCCAGGATCGTGTGACAATATACTTTTTTTTGAGATTATTATATTTTAAAGTATGCGTCGCAGTGATGTCTCCTATTTGTTTGTCCAACCATAATCCGCGCACCCGGTAAAGGTTAATAAAAAAGGAAAATTCCGCAGGAAAACCGCTATTTACCGCTTTTTCAATTTTTGGAGGAAAAGCGTCTTCTACATTTAGATAAAGAAGCAGGTCTTGCTGTGTATTCGTTACAATAATATTTTCCAACCGCGCATCTTGCGCACAAATGTGCCGGGGTGAAACCAGCCACAGAATACAAAACAACATCGCAATTTTACGCACGTAGTCCTTCTTCGTCATAACGAAAACTCTAATAGTGTGTAGTCTTTTGAAATAGCAGGAATTTTAAGCTAAAATAACATCATAGCGATCATTTAATCAATTAGCAAGCCGTTTCAATAGTGCTTGATCGCAACAGGTTGTATTTTGTTTAACACAGCAGGTTTGCCAAGCATCTTTTTTAAGGAATAATTTTTTAAGGAAGGCATGGTTAAAACTGTGGCCGGTTCGTTTGGCGACGATGCGGCCAAGCAGGGGCAGCCCCAGCAATGAAAAATCACCAATACAATCCAGAAGTTTATGGCGTACAAATTCGTCATCATAGCGAAGCCCTTCCTCGTTAATAACACCATTGCCGTCAACAGCAACTGCATTTTCCAATGATGCGCCCTGGGCAAGGCCATACTGTCTCAAGTACTCGAATTCGTGCAAAAAACCAAAGGTTCTAGCATTGGCAATATCATTTTCAAACCGATCCTCGGTGACCTTAATTTCATACTTTTGTGAACGAATCAGCGGGTGATCGTATTCAATTATGCACAAGATACTAAAATGGTTCGCCGGATAAATTCCTAAAAATTTATCAGCACCTACCAATTCTATTGGCTTATGAACCGCCAGGTAGTGGCGGGGTCCTAATTGAGACTCAAGGCCTGCCGATTTTAACATCCTGACAAAAGGACCTGCGCTACCGTCCATTATCGGTAACTCATAACAATTAACTTCAACTATAGCATTATCAACCGCCAATCCAGCAAAGGCCGCCATGAGATGCTCTATGGTTGATACAATAAAACCATCCGCTCCGATAACGGTTGCCAAGCTGGTATCTACAACTTTGCTAAAATGGGCGGACACAGAAGGCTTGCCCGGCAAATCCGTTCTTACAAATTTTATCCCATGATTTACAAAAGCCGGCTTTACAGTTAAATGCACCTGTTTTCCGGAGTGAACCCCAACTCCCGAACAACTTACTGTTTTTTTAATAGTTTTCTGTTTGTTAGTATATCCAGCCATCATCTGTTCCTTGAAGATATCGGGGCAAATGCAAATTCCGATACAAAATTTCAAATAAACCAATTACATAGCCAAACCAATTAAGCAATGAATAAAAACACATCATATATCCAGACTACTGCAGATTTTATGCCAATTCTGGGAACAATTGCCTCGCCCAACAGGTTGTGCGGAAAAATTGTCTGCCGTTAGCCGAGACACCAAGCTGAAAATTTTCTGTGATTTTAATACCATCAGGCTTTGCTGACATGTTCGGTGGTATTGAAGTTAATGCGTTGCTGAGAGCCTTTTACTGATGAAACCTGCTTCGATATTTCGGCGTTAGCAAATCTTAAAATGCAACATACTGTGTTCAATTATTCACAGTCAATACATAAAAATTGATAATTTTTACAACATTCCTGCGATGTTCCAGCCAGATATCGATGCCTGATCATCTCATTGTCTTGATATTCAAACAAAAAGTTCGTTTAGAGACATTAGTGCTTGCAAGATTTCGGGCTTTCAATTCCCTTAACTTTTGGATATAGGGGGATGCCAAGGGGTGTGAAAGATGCGAATTATCTAATCTTGCTTAGTTTTGAATCCGGTTTTTGATAATTTCGTCAATGAGCGCAGACAATAACAATACGCCCATTGTTGCATTGTGAAAACAAAATTAAGCCGATGCTCAATAGTGTCCATCGGCGAATAAGAAAATTTGTATTTTATTTTATACGGCCCAATGGACTTGAAAATTCCAGGGCCTTAAATCCATTTTAAACGGCCATAATAGTTTGTTCATATTGTCCTGATGTAATGTCACAGCATCGGGGTTAACCATGGAGGAGTCATGCTTGCAAAAGCTTTAAGCAGCGCTGTCATCGGAATTGATGCTTATCAGGTTGAGGTTGAGATTGACATTACAAAAGGCCTTCCGGCGTTTACAATTGTAGGGCTTCCGGAAACAGCCGTCAAAGAGAGCAAAGAACGTGTAAAAGCAGCTATAAAAAATTCCGGATATGTTTTTCCTGACGATCGGATTACAGTTAATTTAGCTCCAGCCCACATTCGCAAAGAAGGTACCGGATTCGATCTTCCTATCGCCTTAGGTATCCTGGCGGCAACAGAAACATTTCCACAGAATCGCTTAGAGGAAATAATGGTATCCGGTGAGTTAGGTCTCGATGGCCGTATCAAACCTGTATTAGGCTCGCTGTCCATGGCCCTTGCAGCCAAACAATCAGGACTCAGCGCCATTGTCTTGCCTCATAATAACGGGAAAGAGGCTGCCGTTGTGGATAATTTTACCGTCTATGCATCTGAAAATCTGACCCAGGTTGTTGAATACTTAAAAGGCGAGTCCACGCTTATTGAAGAAAAAGTTAATCTTGATAAGCTTTTCAACATTCAAGAGGATTCTTATCATGATTTTTCTGAAGTAAAAGGCCAGGAACACGTTAAAAGAGCTCTTGAAATATGTGCCGCAGGCGGCCACAACTTACTGATGATAGGACCTCCGGGAGCAGGAAAAACAATGTTAGCCAAACGATTCGCCTCGATTTTGCCTCCCCTGACCTTTGAAGAGGCAATCGAAACAACAAAAATATACAGTATCTGCGGTCAGCTCAATTCCCGGCAGGCTCTTATTACCAAAAGGGCTTTCCGTTCACCTCACCACACGATATCCGATGCGGGGCTCATAGGAGGCGGAGCTGTCCCCAAACCCGGAGAAGTGAGCCTGGCCCATCACGGCGTTCTTTTTCTTGATGAATTGCCCGAATTTAAAAAACATGTGCTTGAAGTGATGCGCCAACCCCTTGAAGACAAGCTCGTTACCATATCCAGAGCTAAAGCCAGTCTTTCTTATCCGGCTAATTTTATGCTCGTAGCGGCCATGAATCCCTGTCCCTGCGGCTATTACGCCGACAGCAGGCATGAATGCACGTGTTCGGGCAGGCAAATACACAACTATCGATCAAAACTTTCAGGCCCTTTATTAGACCGGATTGATTTGCAGGTCGAAGCAGCAGCGGTAGATTATAAGGATTTAGTGGATTTGACCGAAGCCGAATCTTCTAACAGTGTCCGCAAAAGGGTTATCCGGGCGCGTAACATACAACTTGAAAGGTTAATTCATACCAAAACGTTTTGTAACGGCCAAATGAATAGCCGTTTGATTCAGAAACATTGCAAATTATCTTCAGATTCAGCGTCACTATTGGAAAACGCCGTAAATAAATACGGATTTTCAGCACGGATTTATCATCGTATTTTAAAAATTTCCAGAACGATAGCCGATCTGGATAAAAAAAGGGATATACAGTTGGCGCATATAGCCGAAGCGATCCAGTATCGGGTTCTGGATCGCAATCTTAATAGCCTATAATTATTATTATTATTTATAATTTACTGAAAAAAAACTAAATTGCTGCAGTCTTCTTTTTTCTGAAATTGAGTAAAAGGCTTACAGGAGAAAACAGACCAAATTTGCTCCTGTTATATACACCGAAGACCTTTATTGCAAAATGCAGTCGCTATTCTCGAGCATGAAGCGCCGAAAAACCGCTAAACATAAGCGATTATGTATTGACAAAGCATTAGTGAGACTGTAAATGCCTACTAGTAAGTGGACTCATAAGATTGGTCCATATATAAAAAAGGAGGAGAAATTAGATGACAAAAGCCGAAATCGTTGAAAAAATGGCCGTAGATGCCGGCATCACCAAGGCTGCAGCACAAACCGCCTTGGAATCATTCATCGAGGCAGTTACAAAAGCACTGAAGAAAAAAGAAGGTAAAGTGACACTGGTTGGATTTGGAACCTTCCAGAAAAGCCGGCGTAAGGCTCGCAAGGGCAGAAACCCGCAGACCGGGGAAGTAATCAAGATCAAGGCCACCAACGTTGTAAAGTTCAAGCCAGGCAAAAAACTCAAAGAAGCCATATAGTTTCATTTTCAAATAGGACAAAAGGCAGATCTACATTAGTGGACTGCCTTTTTTTGGTATTCATGCCTCCTTCTCCCCCCCTCTGAATCGCCTTGAGAAACAAGTTAATTTTTACAACAGTTTGAAATATTTGCTAAATAGGAAATATATGAAAGCAATAGTAAGTATAATGCCACAAATGCGACTAACAGTTTACATAAACGGTGAATTTATAAAGCTATGATTGCAATGCGCATTCGTGTTTGTTATTATTCTGGTTACTATCAGACAGACTCCATATATTAGACTCCCACACGCGTATAAGTGACACATAGCGAGTAAGGATCTTTTGATGAAAGCAAATTCACCGAATCCCGAACAATGGGTCGACTTGTATAGCGATTATTTGTATCGTTATGCGATAGCACGGCTTCCCAACAAGGAAACGGCTGAGGATGCTGTCCAGGAAGCTTTTGTTTCGGCTATTCAGGCGTATGGAAGGTTCCAGGGCAAATCATCCATTAAAACTTGGCTGGTTGCTATTTTGAAACGAAAAATTGTGGATCATTATCGCAGATCGGGACACAAACATGAAACGAACGACATTGAAATGATAGCCAATAAACTTGAAAAACTATTTGATGATACCGGCAAATGGAAGGTTATGCCTAATGCATGGAACGTAAACCCGGATGCGGTATATGAGCAAAAAGAATTTATAGATGTTCTGTACAAATGTATTGCAAAGTTGCCCAAAAGATTAGCTGAAATATTTATGTTGAGAGAGTTTGAGGAGCAAAGCACACAATCCATTTGTAATGAGTTGAAAATATCTGAATCCAATAGTTGGGTAATGCTTTACCGGGCGCGGATGCAATTAAAGCAATGCCTGGAAAGCAACTGGCTCGAAAAATAAAAAATAGGAGATGCGCCAATGCAACGCTGGATGATTAACTGCAAAGAATATGCTGAAATGGTATCCAGATGCATGGACCGCCCTTTATCTTTTCGGGAGCGTATGTACATCAAAATCCATCAATGGATTTGCCCGCCTTGTAAAAAACTTGACGAACAGTTCAAGTCCATTAGCGCCGCTTGCCGCTGGAGATTGTCAGAAAAAATAAATGGGCAGGAACAGGAAGTGCAAACACTTTCCGATGATACACGGAAACGCATTAAAAGGGCTCTAAAGCAAGATCTGGAACCAGATCAACTCGATTCTCATAGTTAGGGCTCGTGGAAAAAGCGAATACACCACTGTTGCTTGTCCATAAATTCGTTTTTTGTGTTGCGTCAATGTCCACAGACTATTAGTCGATGCAACCATTGATGCGCCTTAAAAACGGATCCAAATCTAAGCGCAATAACAAACATTTTCTGCTGCATTGTAAAACTTACATACCTTCGAACAATGATTGACAATATCGTTATGGGCCTTAATATTGGCACTCGGTATTTAATTTTCAATTATTGATCGGAGTCTATTATGTCCATCGAAACGAAACAGGAATTTCTTGAACGTATTCTGGCCATGCCGAAACCATCGTGCCCCCATTGCAATAAAACCATGCAGCTCTGGGAAGTGCCGCCGGTTACATTTTCAGATGGTTTGGGATGGGGATCGCCTTATCTTTATTTATGCTTTAATGATGAATGTCCGCTTTATGATCAGGGCTGGAATGATCTTAAAGAAAACTACGCCCAAAACGCTTCCGTACGCTGTTTGAATTATCCGGGTACGGATCAGTTTGAATGCATGCCGGTTTTCAGTTCCCAGGGAGCAAAAGGGCAAATTATAGATGAACAGATCATGGCCGAAGAGAAAATGCTCAAAGAACAGACCAAAAAAGGATTTTCAATTCTGGCCAATTGTTATGTAGAAAAAGATACACTCACGATTATTCGGCTGTTGACCGATCCTTGTGAACCGGTCCGTGTGCGTATCAAAGCCGCCGAAATGATGGGTGATTTCGGAGAGTTAGAGTCGATCGAAGCATTGCGTTGCATGAAAACCGGGAATCAGGCAATGCAAAAAGCCATTGAGGAAGCGATCACCAGCATCCATGACCGGTTTTTTACGCGGGAATGCCCCTTTTGTGCTGAGATTATCAAAAAAAGGGCGGAAATTTGTAAACATTGCAGCCGGGAAGTCGCCGGAAAATAAATTGCATGCGCGTTTTAATGGGATTCGCAAACCCATTATCACGAAAAGTTTAGTTTATATTCTCGCTGTCATAAGAACGAAATATCAATTGCTGACGTTTGCGCAGTTTTTCAGCCAGAGGAACAAACCTAGATTCATTGGCAATTTCCAACGCCTGTTCTATCGTAGGTATAAATGCGATCCCACGGCCCATAAGACGCCCGGTAAGCGTATCCCAAACATATGCATCCAAACCATTAGATGCCGCTGCCAAGGGTATTTGGCACGAATCCAAAACACGTGCCGCTGCGATGATTTCACGTTGCCGTGAATCCAATGATCCTGCGGCACATTTAACCACCAGGATACGCTTTTCTCGCACACTGACCACAAGATCAACCCTTGACACATATAACCCGTCATCCATATCGAGACGGATCGGCGCATCCACTTCGATATCGGTTTTAGCGAATCCTTTGTCTTTTACTAATATGTGTTCAATAGCCTGGCGATTGGCTTCCGCACCTGCATTGGGTATTTGATTACCAGTGATGTAGTCGGTGAGCATATCCGGACAGTTGTTCAATTTATACTCCTTATTTTTAAGGGTGTTGGAGGTTGTAAGTATAGCGTATTGCGCCGGATTCGGATTCGTTTTCAAAAAGAAAATATGGGTGCATACTCAAAGCCTTTGACCCTTTGGCGCAAAAAGCGAAAACGAATTCAAAAGGCATTGGATAAAGAGGCCATATAAATCAAGGGGCCATATAAATCAAGACAAGCCGGTGGGATAATTACAGTCTCCAAGCCCCTAAGATGGCGGCACATGTTGTGCCGATGATTAGTGCCCCGCCGAGCAAGACAACTATGGATGGTTTTTCTCCCAACAGCAGAAAAGCAAAACAGATACCATAAACCGGCTCCAGGGCCGTCACGATACCCGCTAATTGAGCCCGCACAACGGTTAAACTGAAGATAAACAAGGTATGAGCCAAGGCTGTGCAAACAACTCCCAGAATGACTAACAATAGCAGATCAGATAAAGAAAGCCGCCAGGATTCCAGAAAAAACGCTACAGGTAACATTACCAGACAGGCGGCCGTATTTTGAAAACAGGCAATTGTAATTGCGTTGAAACGCCTGACAATTCTACGATTGAACATAGAAAGGGCAGCAAACAGCCCACCTGATACGATACCCCACAAAACCCCTGCGCACCGGGCGTTATTTAAATCATCAGGCCACGCCACCACCACCAGCCCGGCCATGATTAACATTGCAACCGCCAGATCAAACAGGCGAAAGGGCTCCTTGAAAAGATAAGGTTCAAACAACGTGATGAACATGGGAAACGAAGCAAATCCCAATAAGCCGGCCGCTACCGTTGAAATCTGAATACCATGGAAAAAGGTCCACCAGTGTAACGCCAGAAGGATTCCCGGTAAAATAAAAAGCCATAAATCCTTTGCGCGAAAGGTCCTGATGCCTTGACGGTTTGTCCCAATTAAAACCAAAGCCAAAGCAATTGCGGCAAAAAACGTTCTCCCAGCGGCAATGACCAACGGACTGGCATGAATTATTTTTCCGAACAAACCTGCCAGGCCGAATAAAAGTGCCGCAGTATGAAGCGCGGTGAGGGCTCTTTTAGGTTTTTCCGAAACGGTCATTGCCCGATCAAAGACCGGCCGGTCATTTGAGGCGGCTGCTCAATGCCCAGTAATTTGAGTACAGTCGGCGCAATATCTCCCAATACACCCTTTTTAAGACGAACATTTTGGACCGTATCGCCCGCTATAATAAATGGTACGGGATTGGTGGTATGTGCGGTATACACCTTTCCATTGGCTCCGCGCATAGTTTCGGCATTGCCATGATCAGAGGTGATCAGTACAATGCCGCCTTTGGAAATTACAGCGTCTTTAATACGGCCGACGTACCCATCAACCGTTTCCACAGCCTTTTGGGCGGCCTGCATTACGCCCGTATGACCAACCATATCCATATTTGCAAAATTCAACACAATAAAATCGTATTTTCCGGTGTCGATTCTTTTCAATACTTCTTGTGTTACTTTTCCAGCGCTCATTTCGGGTTTATGGTCATAGGTCTCCACATCCCGAGGAGATGGAATAAGGCATCGGTCTTCCAGTTCAAAGGGTTTTTCTTCACCACCGTTAAAAAAATAGGTGACATGAGCGTATTTTTCCGTTTCAGCGATGCGAAGCTGACTCACCCCATGGCGGCTGAGAACTTCTCCTAAAATCCCATCTAAATGTTCAGGCGGAAAAGCCACGGCAAGGTCAAAATGTTCATCATAAAGCGCCATGCAGACGTAATCGCTTAGTTGGGGAACCTTATCACGTTGAAATACATCAAAGTTTTTATCCGTGAAAGCACGGGTGATTTGCCTCGCCCTGTCAGCGCGAAAGTTAAAAAAAACAACGGCATCCTTGTCAGATACACAAGCCCTTGGCTGTGCGGTATGATCATCGATCAGCACAATGGGTTTGATAAACTCATCGGTTTCACCACGGTCATAAGCCTGCTCAATGGCTTGAACCGCATCACGCGCCTGGAGGCCCGATCCTTCAGTATAGAGTTTGAAAGCCGTCTTTGTGCGGTCCCAACGCGTATCCCGGTCCATGGCATAATAGCGGCCGCAAATAGAAGCAATGACTCCAGTGCCGATTTGATCCATATACTGTTGCAGATGTTTGATATAACCACGCCCGGAGTCTGGGGCTGTATCACGCCCATCCATGATTGCATGAACGAAAACGCGTTTCAGACCTTTTCGTTTGGCCAAATCCAACAATGCGCAGATGTGGGTGATATGACTGTGAACACCGCCATCGGAGACTAGGCCCATTAAATGCAGATTCCGGCCGTTTTCTAATACAGCATCCATAGCTTGGTTCAGGGCGGAATTTTCGAAAAAATCGCCTTGAGAAATCGCCATATCAATGCGCAAAAGGTCTTGATAAACAATCCGACCGGCGCCGATATTCATGTGACCGACTTCGGAATTGCCCATAACAGCTTCCGGCAGTCCCACTGCTTTTCCGGATGTCTGAAGCAATGTATGCGGATATTTTTCCCAAAGGCTGTCTAATACCGGCGTATTCGCGGATGTTACGGCATTATTTGCGTCGGCGCTGCGCAATCCCCAGCCATCCAATATCATCAACATAATGGGTTTTGGTTTTCCCATTTTATTTTACTTTCCTTATTTGAAATGAATACTATGGATGGAACGTGTTTATCCTTCATACCGAGAAGACTCCTTGCTTCGCGTAGCGAAGATGGGGGAGCAGTCTACTCAATAATAATTTCTTCACCGCTAAATTGCTGAAAACTGCTTTTGCTATAAGTTTCCAGTTTTTCGGTAGTCACTCGCTTGGCCTCGGACCAAAGCCCTTCCAGATCAAAAAAACGGCGGGTTTCATCGTAAAAAATATGGATGATGACGTCTCCATAATCCATTAAAACCCAATGTCCCTCCTGCTTGCCATCGATGCATGAAGCACGATGTTTGTGTTTTTTTAAATAACGTTCAATATGATCCCCCATGGATGAGACCTGGCGGCTTGACCGCCCACTGCAAATGATAAAATAATCTGCAATGCTCGTTAATTCCCGAACATCTAAAATCAATACATCTTCAGCTTTTCTTTCCAGGACAGCTTTTACACAAAGATCCAGTTTTGGGTCCAGCTTGGCGCTCATAAATACAATCCTTTTTTTTGAATAAAACTTTCCACCTGTGCAGCCACCCAGCTGCTTATGCATTGGTGGCTGATAATCATATGGCGAAGTTGCGACGAAGTAATATCCACCGGTGACACCTGAGTCAGATAAATGGGCTTTAAATCAGAATGTGTTAAAACGTTTTTTGCCGAATCAAAGCTATATGCCATATTAAGTTTATTTCGAACGAAGGTATTTATCTTTTTACACAATTTGGAAAGACAAATGATATTTCCAGGCCGTGTCATAACGATAAATGATGTCAACTCAAATAATTTATCATAATTTTTCCAGGTATGAATTTCCAGAAAGGCATCTACACCCAGCAAAAAAAACAACTCGCACCCGGATGGTTTACACTCATTGAAATATGCCAGGGTATCAAAGCTATAAGTGGGGCCCTTGCGTCTTATTTCCGCATCGCAGGCTTTGAGTCCTTCGTGGGTATCCAAGGCCAGGCGAACCATATCATACCGGTCCTGGGCCGCAGCCAGCATACCATGGCACTTATGAGGAGGATAGGCGCTGGGAATAAAATAAATTCGATCCAGTTCAAATTGCCGTAAAACATCTTTAGCGGTCAGCACATGACCGTTATGGATAGGATTGAACGTACCGCCAAAAAGACCGATACGGCTGCATCGATCCAAAACATCATTCGCAGGTGTGTTAGTTTTAGTCATCCAGGTGTTCGATATGTCTCAATAAACGTGCTTTTAACTCATTCAATCCTTGGCGTGCGGCAGCACTGATACGCACGGCGCCGATGGAAGGCGCCGCTTTGCAAAAAGCGTCCGCCAAGGCTTCTGTGCCATCAATATCCAGCTTATTCAGTACCACCAATTGGGGTTTATCTGCAAGTTCGCGGCTATGCATGACCAACTCCCGCTTTACGGCTTCATACGAGGCCAGCGGATTTGCCGGATCCAGCTCCGCTGCATCAATAAGATGAACCAGAATACGCGTTCGCTCTATATGGCGTAAAAATCGCGTACCCAAACCGGCTCCCTGATGCGCCCCCTCGATCAAGCCTGGAATATCAGCAACCACAAAGGGTTCGGCATTTTGGTACTGCACCACACCCAGGTTCGGAGTAAGCGTAGTAAACGGGTAATCGGCTATTTTGGGTTTTGCTGACGAAAGGGTGCTGATAAGGGTTGATTTACCTGCATTGGGCAGCCCCACAAGCCCAACATCGGCCAACAATTTTAGTTCCAGCCGGATCTGCAAAGTTTGCCCCGGTTCGCCGGACTGAGCGTAACGAGGCGACCGATTCGTGGATGATTTAAAATGCCTGTTGCCCAGGCCTCCCCTGCCGCCCTGAACAACCACCTCTGCCTGGTCATCGTCCACCAGGTCAAAAAGAAGCTCACCGGTCTCGGCGTTATAAACAAGAGTACCCTGTGGAACCTCAAGGATTAAATCGCTGCCTGCCTGTCCAGTTTTCTGGCTTCCCTGTCCGGGAACTCCGTTTTTTGCGCTATAATGCTTCTTGAATTGGAAATGATGGAGGGTTCGCTTGCGGGATGTGGCTTTTAAAAAAACATAGCCGCCATTGCCACCGTCACCACCGTCCGGCCCGCCGCGTGGGACGAAGCGCTCGCGCCTGAAACTGACACAACCGCTTCCTCCGTTTCCGGACTGGACGATGATCTTGGCTTCATCAATAAACTTCACGTGGCATATACGCTGACCTTTTTGCCTGTTCGCCCTTTTCTTTCGAAAGTAACGGTGCCATCTATCTTGGCAAAAAGGGTATAATCTTTGCCCATACCAACATTTTCACCTGGGTGAATTCTCGTTCCCAGTTGACGAATGATAATGTTGCCGGCTTTGACATTCTGCCCGCTGAAACGCTTCACCCCTCTGCGCTGTCCCTGACTGTCACGGCCGTTTTTGGAGCTTCCGCCCGCCTTCTTATGTGCCATGGTTGACTCTCCTGATCGCTGATCCTTCGTAAACGTCTAAGCAAAGGTATAAATAAAATATATACCTAAGCTTGAATTGTATCAATCTTTACCGCTGTAAAAGGTTGACGATGACCTTGTTTGCGGCGGTACCGTTTACGTCTTTTATACTTGAAAACAATTATTTTTTTAGCCTTGCCCTGTTCCACAATGCTGGCCTTTACGCTGGCTCCATCGACCAGGGGCTGACCGATACGAACATCATCGCCGCCGCCTATCATGAGAATACGGTCGAAAGTCACTTCATCGCCGACCTCACCCGTGAGCTTTTCTATGCGTAATGTCTCGCCTTCTTCAACTTTATATTGCTTACCGCCTGTAGCAACGATTGCGTACATGTCTATTTACCTCCAAAAAATCCCTTAACATAAAAAAAGCGAATATCTAAAATTTTTATCCTGTTTGTCAATAGTTTTTTTGTTTCAAGGAATTTTCCGGGCTGGACATTGTGTTTTTTTTATGTTTCAGTGGCTCGTTTAATCAGGTTGACACTGATCAGCATAGTCATACTCATCAGCGAAATGAGTCATTTCACTGATGGACATTAATAATTAAAGGTATCGGCATATGACCTCCAAGCTGCCGGAATTAATCAATAAACCGCTTATCATCGGTTCCAAGAAAATTGAAAACCGCCTGATTCTTGCTCCCATGACCTATCTTGGACATGTAGCCTTTCGTGAACTATTGGATGAGTCAGGCAGCCGAAATTTGATGTTTTCGGAAATGTGCAGCGCCGGGCGGCTTCCCCATGAGAATCGCCGGACTTCCGGTTATTTTAAATGGCGCGATCAAGAGACCCGCCGGCTGATCATCCAAATTGTTGGCTCAGACCCGGATCGCATGGCCTTGGCGGCGCAACGAATTGAAACAGAAGGCTTTTTTGGCGTTGATATCAATCTGGGATGTTCAGCCAAGGGAATCTGCCGGCATCAACAAGGCGCTGCCCTATTGAAATCTCCGCAGATCGCCGTGGAGATCGTTCGCAAGGTGCGACGAGCGGTGCAGTGCCCGGTTACCGTTAAATTTCGCACCGGCTGGCAAGATGATTCTCAATTTCCGGTTTCCCTGGCTGTGAGACTGCAGGATGCCGGCGCAGATGCCCTGACTTTCCATCCGCGTGTGGCCCCGGACCGGAGGGCCAGGCATCCCAAATGGGAATACATCGGACTTGTTAAACAAGCCGTTCGCATTCCGGTTTTTGGAAACGGTAACGTTTTTGATGAGCACGATTGCCTGAAAATGATGGAAAGCACGGATTGCGATGGTGTTGCCCTTGGGCGAATCGCCATTGCCCGCCCATGGGTATTCACGCAATGGGGATCGGATGACCCTTCGCCTGATGATTTGCATCGACGCACAGCGATGCGTTTGCTCACGTTGACCGAAAAACATTTCGACCCTCTGAAAGGGCTTCGGCGCTATAAACGCTATGCGTCTTACTTGGCTGCAAACTTCGCATTTGGCAACAGCTTATTCAACAAAATCAGAATCGCCGCCGATTATGAGCAGATCGAAGCTATTCTGACCGCCTTTTTCGATACCAATCCTGCCGTATTGAAACGGCCGAATATGCATTTTATGCGATAGTTGCGGGCAAGCCTAAATTTTGAGTTTTTTCCATCTAAATAAATGGGCCACACAAATACCGGCAATAAATCCGGCAGATAAATTCGAGGCAATCGTAATTCCCAGGACCAGGATCGCTGTAAACAGATCCTTGCGGGTAGTGATATCCAACAAGGTCAGCGCCAATTGGCCTCCAGCAAAAACAAGTAATACACCCAACACCGGTGAAGGTATAAGCGAGACCAGGGACAACGCCGAGCCCCCTAAAAACACGGCTATGGCAAGAAAAAACACTCCGATTATCAGGTTCGAACCGGCTGTACGGGCGCCGAAACGGTAGCGCGAGGCCAATCCTCCGGCCCCGTGACACATGGGCATCCCGCCTACAAAAAAACTTCCCATATTTGCCAGCCCCATACTGATACATAAAGCACGGTAACTGACCTTACGGCCGGATTGGGGAAAGTACTGCAAAGACAGATCCGCATTGGCCATTACGGCATTTCCCAGTGTCATGGGAATCTGGGGCAACGTCATAACAACCAGGGCAAAGGCGAAATCCACTTCTTTTGGAAAACCATATGGCAAAATTCCCGGAACATAAAACCCTGGCTGAAGATCTTGCAACCCTTTTGCCCCCCCCATGATCAAGCCCAACACGAACCCTGAACCGACTACGATGATGGCGGCGGGCAAACGGCGGTTATCAATAAGAAACAACGTAAGAACCGCCAAACCGATACCAATGATCAAGCCTAGGGGGACCGGCCCAAGGTTTTGAAAAACAAAGTCAGTTTCAGCAGACGGGTGCAGCCGTTGAAACGCGGAACTGCCCATCATTAATCCGGCTCCTTTTGAAATAAGCAAAACGCCCGTTGAAAGCTGAACGCCACGAACTACCGGTTTAGGAATAATGCTGCCAATAAAAGTCATCAGGCCGGTCAGGCCGATGAAAAGCAATAAAACGGAGATTAGCAAGCCGGATGCCTGGATTTGAACGGCTGTCACACCCGTTGCAATGGCATAGGCTGCGATCACCTTCATGGGCTCCACAGGACAGGTTACTCCGAAGTAAAGACCGGAGAAAATATAGAATAACCCTACGGCAAAGAATACGCCCATGGGGTTCAGGCCATTGATCAAAATCATGCCGATGCCCAAAGGCAATAGTGTTCCCAGGTCCCCCAGAGAACCTGAAAGCTCCATCCGGTTGAATTTGAATTTATTCTTCATGGACGGTAAAACCCTGATTAGAATTAGATGTTATATGGAGTTTACCTTACCGCACAAGGAACATAAAAAAAAGGCCCGCCGGTTTAAACGGACGGGCCTTTTCACATTTTTTTGTAATCGATTGGAATCAGGCACTTAATCGTGCATCAGGCATGCGCCTCTTCTTTTACGCCGATCACAATTTTGTATAGCATTGTCAGAACCAATGCGCCTATGGCGTATACGCCTATAGTGATACCAATTTCCGGAAGTGTGGGAGCGTATTCATTGATCTCATGAAGAGGATTGGGCACAAAGCCGCCTGAAATCATACCAAGTCCTTTGTCAATCCATGTTCCCGCAATAATCATGACGCAGGCAACGGCCAATGTTGCTTCATTCTTACGGGTCGAAGGATTGACCGTCAAAATAATACCCAAAACCATCAACGCCATGGACGACCACATCCAGATAACTAAGCTTGCGTGACCGTGCAGGCCGAAAAACAGGTATTTGATGTGATCCATGTGCTCGGGAATATTGCTGTAAAAGGCAACGAAAACTTCGCAAAGAAGGAAGAAAACGTTGATGCAAATAGCGTAGGCAACGGTTTTGGCCAGGCTTTGGATCTGCTCCTTACCCGGATCAAAATTCGTGGTATTACGCACAAACAGGCAAAGCAGAATCAACAGCGCGGGACCGGCGGCAAAGGCCGAGCTGAGAAAACGGGGCGCTAAAATGGCTGTCATCCAGAACCCTCGTCCCGGCAAACCGCAATACAGGTAAGCGGTTACCGTATGAATACTGATGGCCCAGGGAATCGAGATATAGATAAAAGGTTTGAGCCATTTCTGGTAGTGAACGCCGTTACGCTCTGCTTCCAGGGCGTTCCAGCCCACGATCAGGTTGAGAAACAGATACCCGTTTAACACGATGGCGTCATAGAACAAAACCGAGTTGGGTGTCGGGTACAGCATAACATTCAACGCGCGAGTGGGCTGGCCTAGATCAACCAGGATGAATAAAACACACATCACAATTGAAGCGATGGCCATGAATTCACCCATGACGGTAATTTTTCCATAGGCTTTGTAGTTATGCAGATAATAGGGCAGCACGACCATTACACCCCCGGCGGCAACCCCCACCAGATAGGTAAAGTTGGCGATGTAAAAACCCCAGGAGACATCACGGCTCATTCCCGTAATCATCAGACCCTGGTTAATCTGCCAGATGTAAAGGGCAAAGCCTGCGCCAATTGCTGCGAGCAGACCGAAAATCCATGTCCAGTAAGTTTTTTTTCCTTTAAACGCTAATTCAAGCATACCCACCTCATACGATATAATAAACGCTGGGTTCGGTTCCCAGGTTCTGTTTGCGCCGGATGGTGAAATTCTCACGCAACAATTCGCGCACCTCCGAATGGGGGTCTTTTAAATCACCAAAGACGATGGCGCCATTAGAGGCTTCCACACAGGCCGGTTTCTGGCCCACTGCCAGGCGCTCAGCGCAAAAATTGCACTTTTCCACAACGCCTTTCATTCGAGTGGGAAACTTCGGATTTGTCTCTTCAATAAATGGACGCGGATCGCGGAAGTTGAAACTCCGAGACCCATAGGGGCAGGCAGCCATGCAGAAACGGCAGCCGATGCAGCGATGGAAGTCCATAAGGACAATACCGTCGCTTTCCCGCTTAAACGTCGCTTTGGTTGGGCAAGCCCGTACACAAGGCGGGTTTTCGCAATGATTGCAAAGCACCATGAAAGGGCGGTGCTCTACTTCTTCACTTTGATAGGGATTCGGATTGCCGGGAAAGGCATTATGATAATGAGTTTCCCAAATCCATTTGATTTCATGATTTTTATTGGTCAGGTGCGGTACATTGTGAATTTTATGGCACGCCTCGATGAGCGGTTCTAAGTCTTTTGCGCTGTGGAACCTTCTGGTATCGATGACCATGGCCCACTGCTCGGCGGGCAAGGCATTGGACCCCTTACGGATGACCGGCTGGGGGCTTTCTTCCGAAGCGGGAGCAACGGCCTTGATTACCGGCTGCGCCCCAAGCCCCAAAGCGGCGGCGCCCGCCAATTTCATAAAGCGTCTACGGCTGCTTTTCATCATTCTTCTCCTTTGGGGTTGTCAATATGGCAGTCCCAGCAATAAGGGCGGACAGAAGCATAGTTGTGACAACGATCACAAAATTGCTCCTTGTTGGAATGACAATCCAGACAAGTATTGGACAAACTCATGTCAAACTTTTTGCCTTCGGGATTGACATATTCACGCTTTGCGTTACGCACCACCGAATGACGCCACAAGTCAAGAAGCTGCATGTGCTCAGAGGTCATGTATTCTTTAGGCATCACACACTGCTTGGCCGCTTTTGCTTTTTTGGTCAGCACCACTTCCGGAGCCGGAGCCGCTTTGACCAGCATGTTCCAGGCCAGGGGGAACAGTAACAGGCCAAAAAAGACAACCAGGCCCAAAACGATCCATTTTTTATCCTTCATCGGCATCCTCCATTCCCGGCAGCGGCTCACCGCGTAAATCCGTAGTTCGGTCTTGCTCGCCAGGCAGAATCAATGCATTGGCCACCAGTTCATGTACACCGGTGACATCCACATCCGGCACCCAATACTCCATGGAGGTCGGCAGAGCCGCGCGATCGATGGCGCACACGCAGGCCAGCATATTTACACCATAGGTTTCATGGACATGCTTTACGGCATTGGCCCTGGGCAAACCACCGGCCATGCGCAGTTCCATATCTTCACCGGCGTTCAAACCGGACCCGCTTCCGCAGCAAAAGGTTTGTTCCCGAATGGTGTTGGCCGGCATATCATAGAAGTTGTTGGCCACATTTTTGATAACATAGCGTGGCTCATCGAACATGCCCATTCCACGGGACGGATTGCACGAATCATGAAAGCTTATGATTTTGTTGTCGTTTCTGCCCGGGTCCAGCTCAAGCTTGCCGTGGCGGATAAGGTCGGCGGTAAATTCTGCTATGTGCACCATCTTGGTGGAAGCGGCGTTTTCAAACCGGGTGCCGGTAATGGGGTTGACCGGCGTCTCCAGAAAATCGGCAGGCCCGTTCATGGTGTCCATGTACTGGCTGATTACCCGCCACATGTGCCCGCATTCACCGCCCAAAATCCATTTAACGCCAAGCCGCCGGGCTTCGTTATACATTTTTGCATTCAGCCGTTTCATGGTTTCATGGGAGGTAAAAAAGCCGAAGTTACCACCTTCGGAGGCGTAAGTGCTCCAGGTGACATCGAGGCCGTATTTTTCCTTTAAATAGTGGAAAAGGAGCATATAGCCCATACAGGTATAAGTTCCCGGATCAGCGAACACATCGCCCGAGGGGGTGATAAAAAGGATATCCGCACCTTTTTTGTTATACTGCGGTTCAACATGAATACCGGTAATCTCTTCGATATCCTCTACAAAAAAGTTAAGCATATCCTTAAAAGCGTGGGGCTGGATGCCCAGGTGGTTTCCGGTGTTATAGCAATTGGAAACCGGTGTGGCGATCCAGTCAATGTTGAGTCCTATAAGGTTTAAAAGCTCGCGGCCGAAAATCGTAATTTCAGCCGTATCGATGCCGTACGGGCAATATACCGAGCAACGCCGGCATTCAGAGCATTGGAACAGGTAGTACCACCACTCTTTAAGAACTTCCAGGGTCATTGGCCGGGCTCCGGCGAGGCGTCCAAAGATCTTGCCCGTGGGGGTAAAATCGTTGCGGTAAATCGAACGAAGCAGTTCTGCCCTGAGCACCGGCATATTTTTAGGATCGCCGGTTCCAATGAAAAAGTGGCATTTATCGGCGCAGGCGCCGCATCGCACGCAGATATCCATGAAGATCTTGATAGAGCGGAATTTATCCAGACGCTCTTTGAAACCTTCATGCAAAATCTGCTGCCAGTTTTCGGGCAGTTTCCAGTCATCTTCCAGCGGATTCCAGGCACGGGCGTTGGGAAGGCCCAGGTTTTTTACGCTTTTTGGATTTGAAGCGTAACAATACATCCCTTTGCGGATATTGACGGGGGTATCCATCCATCCTTTTGCCGGCGTCCGATAATCAATTTTTCCAAAAAGCTCATCAGGCTTGGGAGTTTCATCTGACATATCGGTTTACTCCTTTTTTTCTTCCTCTGTCGGTTTTTCGACTTTCGGTTCCGGCATTTTTTCCACCGGCAGACCTGCTTCGATCATTTTTTCGCGGTATTCGTCTTCATATGCTTCGTAAGTATGCACTTTGACCGGTGGATTCCACGGATTGGTGTGCCGCACTTGCCGCGTATTGCCGGTCATGTTGCGCGTGGGGCTTAAAAAGACACCACCCATGTGCATCAATTTGCTGAATGGAAAATAAACCAGCAGTACACTGACAAAGAACAGATGAATGTAAAACAAGGCACTGATACCTTCAGGCACCTGAAACGTCAAGGCCTTCAGGGTTATCAGGCCCATGGTCAACTCTTTAATGGCTGTGATGTCCACTTTCGTAAAATAACGCATCAGGATACCGGTAAAAGCTATGCCGATGATCAAAAAGAGAGGAAAATAATCCGATGCCAGTGAAATATAACGCACATTTGACACAAACAACCGCCTGAGAAACAAATAAACAGCCGCCGCAAACAGGACCAGACCAGAAACATAGATACCGGGCAGACCAAACTGAATAAAATCATAGATAATTTCGAACCGAAAAAAACTGTCTGCATTTTCCAGGAACTGGATGCACAGAGGCGTCGGCTCAAAGAAAAACCGTGTATGGCGCACCAGGGTCGTTAAAAAGGCATAATGAAAAGCTAACGCGCCAACCCAAAGAAATATTTCCAAATTGTAAGAAAACTTGCCGCCATCGTGCAATTTCATTCGAGTATTGCGAAACAGGGAACGGAAGGTCAATACTTCCAGCGCCATTCGTACGATTACCCCAACCGTACTGGAAGGATTATCGATCCGGGCCTGTTGTATCCATGGCAGAGACTGCTGCTGACCGCTTGTTGTAGTGATACGGAAAGGTACCGGAGACCGGGCCCAGCCCATCACTTTCCGGGCAAATCCCAACACAAAGACAACAACGGCCGCATATGGCAGTAAAATCCCGAACAACCACGGTAAACCCATCGATCCAAAATAGGCGACCGCGGCCAGCGCAAATACCGCCAGCAGTGATGACATATAGTATTTATTCATCTAACCGCACCTCATTCTTGGCCCCGCTAAATATTTGGAGCCACTATCTAAAAAAAGTTAAAATCTGCCAAGGTTATCCGGCCAGATCGATCCGGCTTTAAACAGCATCCGATATACGAATCGCGTATTGGCCGCGTTTGCCCCCGGCCGAATCAGTTTGCACAGTCCCCCTGGCGGAGAGGTCAGACATCATCCAACGACTCCTTGATTATTCCTGCTCTTGAAAACGCTTTATAAATTCTGGATTTTATTTCGTTAGCCTTGAGATCATAAATTTTTTCCCGGCACTTCATATAAATATCAAAGCCAAGCAGTCCAAGCTCGTCGACTTGACGATCAAGAGCCGCCATTTCCTTCACTGTTTGCGAATCTGAATGTTCAACGGATAGCGTCTGGCGTATCACTTGTTTTACATCGAAAACAAATCGAATGGCTTGCGCGGGAGTAAAATCCTGGATGGCTCGGATACGCAGAATTGTATCCAGCGCGGAGCGAGCTTTGTCCTGCCCTGTTTGATCTATTTGATCTGTTAAGCAGTCGATGAGGACTTCGAGGCTTTGCCGTGTGCTCATGCCCACAGGATTGGCAAAAGGGTCATTTCTGGTTTTTAAAAAACGCGCAGTCTCTGCAGGATAAGAATTGATTATCAATTCAAACCACTTTTTGGCGATGGTTTCTTTGTGTTGGCTTATTTTTTTTTTAAAATTCATTTGAGCGTTTCTTCCGCCCCCTCTTGAAATTGTGCGCAAATTACTGCTCAATAGTAGTATATTTATCGCTCGTTCTAATTATACCCTTTTAAATGGGGGGCACCATAGACAATCAAAGAAATGAATT
Organism: Desulfobacteraceae bacterium; assembly: GCA_024230435.1. Taxonomy (GTDB): domain Bacteria; phylum Desulfobacterota; class Desulfobacteria; order Desulfobacterales; family Desulfosarcinaceae; genus UBA2230. The sequence continues at coordinate 18,418 of JAAERL010000587.1, read as the reverse complement.
TAAGTCAACTCACACGGCAATGTCAAGGATAAATGGGCGTTGGAGGCACTTTGAATTAAGCAATAATAGTCTGATAGCGTCTATGCTAAAATGGCCTCTCGCGGTTGAGTCCCTAAACTATTCGCATTTGTGCAATACGTGATGCAAGAAGCCGGTATGTCTCAGGCGGCTTGAGAAAATACTACGACCTTGATTTTTGAAATCTAAACCGCAATTTGTCATTTGTGTATGGGCATATTATTTGTGTATGGGCATATTATTAGAACCGCCAATTACCGGTACAGTTTTTTCCATGATTGCCTCTGTAGTTGGCGGGTATCGGCCAGAGCTTTATAAAGTGCGCCCACGGCCAGTTCGGCACAATGGAAATGGTCCTGGGGAAGGCTTTCAAGGTATTCGGCCACATTCTCGGGTTTCAATTCCCACGCCTGTTCCAAGCGGCGCCCTTGAACAAGATCGACAATGGCATTGGCACAAGCGTTGGTGTTTATGCACCCATTTACAAAATAAGAAAGATTGGATATGCGGGCGCCATCCATCATAACATAAAATTCAATCGTATCACCGCAATCACCGGTATTTTTGCCATAACCATCGGCTTTTTCGATTCGTTCCTGCCTGTCCGTTCTAAAAGCCGATTCCAAAAATTTCAAGGAATGGCTTTTCAAAAAATCTTGTGGGATATCGCTCATATCAGTCTGTCTTTTCGCCCCCCTCTAACGCATTTGCATTGTGTTGACTCTATATTACGTCCGGTTAGAATTTTAAATCCCATGTGCACTATAGAAAAGGTATTTTTGGTTGTCAAACCGGTTACCGGAAATATTTAAATGAAGAAAAAAACTAAAGCTAATTGCTAATAGTCCGATATCATGACATAGCAGGGGCATGACACTCCACTGTTGAGTTTGGCGTTTAAACTGTAACATGGGTATTGCGCCCGGAACATAATACTGCAAATGCTCAGAGTTCCTATAAGGCGCCCAAAAACAACACTCAAACACTGCGCTAAGCAATTACTTCCAACACGAATTCCAAAACGGCGGTTTCCAGGTTAAAATTTTTGTTGGTTGCCGTTCTTATTGCCGCACCACTGCCGGTTTCGCTATCTGAACTGTATTTTTATAATCGGCCCTGCTCGTGTCAGAGCAAAAACGGTTTTCATTATCCTTCATGCCGAAAAGACTCCTTGCCTCGCGCAGCGAAGGCGGGAGTCTTGCTGGCATAAAAAATAATAAAAAAAACCTTCAGCGATTCATCCCGGCAATAAATCAATAACGGTAATCTCCGGCGGGGCCATTATTCTAAATGGCGGTCCCCATGTTCCGGTCCCCCTGCTGACGTATAGATTACAGCCGGGTGTAATCTGATGTAATCCCCCCATTACCGGGTAAAAAAGCTTTATCAACAATCCAAAGGGCATCATCTGCCCATGGTGCGTATGACCTGACAGCTGAAGATCAAAATGACCTTTGGTACGTCTATTAATTTCAGGACGATGTTTTAATAAAATGATAAAGTTAGATTTTGGCTGCTTGAGTATTAAGTCGCTTTCAGCTTTTTCGTCAAAGTTGGGCTCGCTTCGATCATTAACTCCTGCGATGGTGATAAATTTCTTCGGATTAACACTTCGGTTTCCGAGGTAGATAAAACCGGATTTTTGTATAAAATCAACAGATTTTTTCAATCCGGTGATGTTTTCATGATTTCCGCTAACAGCATACTTTCCCAATGGCGCCCATATTGAGCTGAGCAGATGAGTTATTGTTGTGCCGTTCGATACGGAACCGTCAATCAGATCCCCGGTGGAAACCACAATGTCAGGCCGGGCTGCTTTCACCTTATCGATAATTGGGGTAAGTCTGGCTGCATGCATCATCGGGCCTATATGCAAATCGGAAATTTGTACAATTCGTAAACGACCTGCGCCGGCAGGTATTTTTGGGCTTTTTATAAAAATTGTTTCGATTCGAATTTGATGGGCCTCAATGGCGCCGTAAATGATAATGCCTGCAGCGATGAAAGCCGGGGCCACGGCGCGTTGAGTTTTTGATAACATCATGACGGTAAGATCACCATCGGACATGCGCTGCATTAAAGACATAAATATATGGTAGATGTCCAATGGCAAAGACAGACCCACATACACAAGCAACAGCCCTGTCCAAACATTTCCGATCCAGAATAAAAGCTTCGCAGAAATGATATAATCCCGGGATTCCAAAATATGCGCATTAATCGGGCAAAACATTAAAAATGCAAGGACAACCAAAAAGAACCAATAGGGGAACCCATAAAAGTAAAAGCCTTGCTTGACCCGGATAAGAACATAAAGATGAAACACAGCGAAGATGGACAGCACAACTGACAGGAGTGCCCACATCTTAATCATAAACAGCGTCCCCGGATAGCGTCACGCGATATGCCCATTCATGTTCAGGGTCTTGGAAAGTGCAAATATTGCACTCTTGCTTGTCATTGAATCCGTTTTCGTTTGTTGATCCAAAGGGCAAAGACTTTGAGTATGCACCCATCTTTGTTTTTTGAAAAAGAATACAAATCTGATGCAATGACGCTACATTTGCAGCTTCCAAGGCCTTTATGATAGTTACTTTCTTCGATTCCACAATAACTTAAAGCTCGTTGTCAGAGTCGTTGTTATAATGCGCATCGGCTTAAGATGCTAAAAACTTAAGCTTTAAGTTCATCCAACGCATATTAATTTGTGTTTATCGGGCAAACAGAAAAATTTGTTCCAGATCAAGTGCGGAAATTTATCTGGAAACAATTCATGCCATTGGAAAAATTTCTTTTTTGTCAGCTCCCATCATCGCTCTTAAAAGTTTTATAGAGATGGGCCAGTTTGTTGCGCAAATTTCGATTAAATTCCGGATCTTTTGCACGGGCTTGCCACTGTGCGCCTTGTTGCTCCAAGTCCCTTTTTAATTGCCATTTATGAAGGTAACTGCGCCCTTTAAGCCGCTCAAGGGCTTGGATTTGCTCAAGGCTGAGCATATCTTTACTTATCCGTTTCCGCGCGTCCGGGGTGATCTTCATGGCGTGGATTTGCGCAGCGGACATAATAACCTTCCGGCTCGCTTCTGTCAGCTCCATGCGCTGGTCCAGGATCTTTTTGAATTGGCTCGCATTAGCAAAGGTTTGGCCTGAAAGATCATCAAAATTCTTAGTAGAAAGTCCGGTTGTGCGGATGCTGGCCAGCACTTGCTGGCTTATACCAAAACGAACCGGTTGAAACGTTTTTTGCTGGAAGACGTTTTGAAGAAAAAACAGCGCGATAAAGCTGATCAGACACGCAATAATTGGCGTTATGATCCAGCCGCTGGTGATGCCCGCCACTTTTGACCAGCGGATATTTTGGCCGTCCTTGAGCAATCCCATGCCAATAACAGCTCCCACGATGGCTTGGGAGCTCGAGACAGGCACTAACGGAATTGTCGGCAGGCCGCGGTTGAGTAAAAATTGTTCCAAACCCTGGGAGGCAAATAGAAACAACACGATGGAATGCGACCAGACCGCCACAAAAGCCATTACCGGAGATAGTTCAAATATCCCTTTTCCAACGGTCATCATAACTCGTTTGGAATAGGTTATCACGCCCACGGCAATGGCGGCACTGCCGATGAAAAAAAGTTGTTGTGACGAACTCAGGCTGAATTCGCCGAATATAGAGATATCGGAAAACGGAGAAACCGGTATAAAGACTCCCATCACATTAGCGATATTATTGGCCCCCAGGGAAAAGGAGCCGAACACTCCGGCCAAAAACAGGCCATAGCGCATGATGCGATCCAGTTTGAACATGTGAAACTTGAAATGCTTAATTGCAAAAACTGACAACAGGTAGAGTATGACAGCGATAATGGCCGTTAAAACCGGGCACGCCACCCAGGTGATAAAAATTTTACCCAAAGCATTGTAATCGGTAAGAGAGCCCGAAAAGAAATTCCAGCCGATAATTGCTCCCACAATCGCCTGGGAGGTAGATACCGGATAGCCTGCCTTGGTCATCAGGTATACGCTCATTCCAGCGGCAAAGGCGACCATAAATGCGCCAGCCATAGCGTTTACCGCTCCCAGCTTGCCTAGTGTATGAGAGGCTCCCGCACCACTAATAACGGCTCCGAGTATGATAAAAATACTACACCAGATGGCGGCTGTTCGAAAACGGATCATACGCGAACCTACTGCAGTGCCGAAGACATTTGAAGCATCGTTGGCGCCCAAAGACCAACCCAGAAACAGACCACTAGAGAGAAAGAAGATAAACATGTGCTGATCCTATAGTGAACGTTTGATAACGAATATGTTGAGCCGATCCGCCAGATCTTCGGCCCGGTCGGCGATTTTATCCACATGCCGGACAAAATCGCGCAGTTGCATACGGTGACTGAGGCGTAATTCTTTATTACGGAAGATGCTGCGCTGCAACCTGGTAGCGATATTATCTGATTCGCTCTCCCAAAAGGCCACCTTGTGTATGTGATTTGTGACGGCTGACATGTCTTTAAAAAATGCCCTGGACGCTCGTATTAGCGCTTCCACGGCTTCCAGAACGCAATCTACCAGTGCCTTGAAATCTTCCACGAATGGAGCGCAAATTTCGGGATATTCGATTTCAAAACGCCATAGAGCTCCTTTGAAGCGATCCAGCAGCGAGTCCATATTTTCAATCAGCTCCATTACATCGCCACGAGAATCGGGAATAAGAGTGCGCCTGTAGAGCACATCCTCAACGGAACGCCGCAAAGCGTCTCCGGCGTGCTCGGTTTCGGTAATCTGCTCAAGTTTATGAGCAAAATCTTCCATATTGTCTTTTAAATAGTAATCGACTCCGCATTTAAAGAGCAATCCGGATTCGCTTACCTTGTCTAAAAAATCATCGATTTGTTTTTCAATTCCGATTTTGCGTTTTAGAATATTTTCGCCCATTTTAGAATGCCTTTCCTTGTAACGCACTGCTTGACACAGTCCATTCGTATGGCCGGCTTTGACAGTTTTGCCATCCAAATCTCTTGCCCTGGGGATTGGGGATTGATTGAATATTTATCCGCTCAAGACCGGCCGAGAATCTTTCAGAGCTTTTTCCCGCGGCCCTGAGTATTTGTAAGCTATCGCTTGCGCGTCCGCCACTGCTTGAAAAACGGGTAGATAAAAGACAATAACGCAATCAACAGCACGGTAAAGGCCAGCTTGTCGCGGAAAAAAATGCCATATCCGTCCATGATAACCGCCCGTCTGAAGTTTTCCTCGACCATGTTACCAAGGACGATACCTAATACCACTGGAGCCACCGGGTAATCATAGCGTTTGAAAATCCAGCCGATAATGCCAAAACCGATGCAAGCGGACACATCGAACATGGAGCTGTTTACTGCGAAGCTGCCGATAATGCCGATGGCCAGTATAAGCGGATATAAGATGGCATCGGGTATGGATACGACTCTGATGAACATCCGGTTGCCGAATAATCCCAGAATCAGCATCACAAAGTTAGCTACGATCAGAGCCGCAAATATGCCATAAACTATTTCCGGGCTATCTCTGAACAATAGTGGTCCCGGTACCAAATCATGGAGCATGAACGCTCCAAGCAATACGGCATCGGTGGCGCTGCCCGGAATGCCTAAAGCAAGCAGGGGAACCAGGGCGCCGCCAACTGAACTGCTATTGGCCGCTTCGGCCGCGGCAACGCCTTCCATAGACCCTTTACCGAACATTTCAGGCTCTGTACTGGTGCGTTTGGTTACATCATAGCTGATAAAAGCTGCTATGGTGGCGCCCGCACCTGGAAAAATGCCTATGATAGTCCCGATGATAGATGATCGCAGGATGGTCATCCGAACTTTCAAAAACTCCTTGAACGAAGGAAGTTTGTTGTCAACTTTGCTCAAAACACAATTTAATCCCGTCCATTGTTCTATCTTGGAAAAAACAACGCTTATCGCAAAAAGGCCGATTAAAGCCGGTATCAATGAAAATCCTTCATAGAGTGCATCGCTGCCGAAAGTAAAGCGGCTAACTCCTGAAATCGAATCTATACCGATTGTTTTGATAAGCAGTCCGAACAAAATGGCGATCATCGCTTTGAGCACGTTTCGCCTGCCCATCGAGGCCACCGTGGCCAGACCGAAAAGGGCTAACGCAAAATAATCTGCCGGACTGAATTTTAGGGCAATGCGTGCCAAAGGGACGGCAAACAAGATAAGAATCAATACACCGGCGCCGCCGCCAATAGTCGAGGCAATAAGGGCGATGCCCAGGCCTTTGCCGGCCTTGCCCTGTTGGGTCAGCGGGTATCCGTCCAAGGCCGTCACTGACGCCGACGGGGTGCCCGGGGTGTTGATCAGCACGGCCGTAATGGATCCGCCATAGTTGGATGCGATATAGATGGATGTCAGAAGAATCAGGGCCAATCCAGGGGGCATGGTATAGCTAAAGGGCACCAGCAAAGCCACCGCCGTGGAAGGCGACAAACCCGGCATGGCGCCGGCCAGGATGCCGACAATTACTCCGGTGATAATCACCACTATCGGCTTCCATCCGGCAAGAACACCAAATCCCATCAATATACTGTCGAATAGTTCCATAACGTTTTTAATTCTCTTAGCAGGCACGCAAGATAAAAGGTTCGAACCCGTCACCGAATTGTCATCAGCTCGCGAACCGTTAAAAATAATTTTCGAAATAGCCAAGGGGCAGTTGTATATACAAAACCCGGTAAAATACGATATAGGAGAAAATCACCCATCCGGTACTGACCGCATAGATGATCCATTTATTTTTATATCCTAAAATATGCATCAACAGCGCAAGAAACACAAAGGTGCTTAAAAAATAACCCGCTGTTTGAATGGCGAAATAATAGCCGGTCAGCAGCGCGATCATCAAAAAGACAAATCCCAACCGCCCCGGGGCCGGATCCTTGGCGGCCTTTCTGCGAAATATTTGTATTAATACCATCGAAGACAAAACACAGAGCCAGAAGATCCACAAGCGTGGGACCGCTCGCGGACCGGCTTCTTCTTCGGGGAAGCTGAAGGTGATTGCAAAAAAAACGATGCAAAGACCAATCAGGGAGCTAGGCGCCATAATTTGACCGAAGTATTCGCGCTTGCCGTAACGCAGAACCACTACAGCGAGCAAGGCCAAAGCGATAAACAACCCGGCAATCAGCAGGGCAAGCCCCGTACCTTCGCTAAAATACGCTAATAGGCCCATTATTTAATTGCTCCCAATTTTTTGAGCGTGGCTGTAAATTCAGCCTGGTCCTGTCTAACGATATCCAGGAACCGGTCTTCTTTATAAAAAACAGGCGTAGCACCGCCTTTAAGAATATGTTCGCGCCATTTCGGATTTTGATTAACTTTTTTGAACAATTCCATGTAAAAATCGTAGCTCTCTTTGGTGAGCCCCTTTTTGGCCATAAACCCGCGCCACATGATTTCATTATCCAGGCCCTTAACTCCCAGTTCTTTGAAAGTAGGCACACCGCTGAAATCACCGCCTATGCGCGCCGGACTGGATATGACAGCCACCTTCAGATCTGGCCGCCCGATAACATCCTGAGGATTGCCCACATAAGCAACGCCATGCCCGCCCATCAGAGCCGCCATGGCTTTGCCTCCGCTTTTGTATGGTACCCATTTTGTTTTGATACCGGCTGCTTCCCAGATTTTCATAGCCATTATATGGTCATTGCCGCCTGAGGCGGGGCCGACCCATATTTGTTTACCGTTTTTCGCTTTGGCATCGGCTACCAATTGTTCCCAGGTATTGATAGGTGACTTTTTTAAGGTTATGATAGCTTCCGGGTCAGAGACCATCAAAGCCATCCAGGACAATTTTTCGATGTCGATATTGCTGCCGGTCGAGACGATTTTCCCGATATTTGAACGCGTCACAAATGCCAATTTATAGCCGTCGGCAGGGCTTTTTAAAATATGTTTGATGGCCATTACCCCGCCGGCGCCCGGTTTGTTGATCACCACAAAGTTCGCATCGGTATACTGTTTTGCGATGGCCGCGAATTTTCTGGAAAATACGTCACCAGCTCCGCCGGGTTTAGTGTAAACAACAATCTTGATAGGTTTTTCAGGAAACTTCGCCCAGACGTTTGCAACGGATCCGGATACAATGGCCACTACAGTCATAAATACTGCTATCTTATTCATTTTAATCCTCCTACCACTTTGTGAATGGATTAATAATAAGGCTGGAATTAAAATATTTGGGATCTCCAGTTACTTCCTCTCCGATCCATGGGGGTTTTTCGAATTGTTGCTGCTCACTCTCAAGTTCCACCTCGGCTACGATCAATCCTTGATTTTCACCAAAAAATTCATCTACTTCCCAGGTCAATCCCGCAAAGCCGATTTTATAGCGTTTTTTTTCAATTATCGGCTTTTCGCATAAATCATGTAGCATAGCAGTGGCATCTTGTTCAGGGATCGGGTATTCATATTCTGCCCGGGTGGCGCCGGTGGTGATTCCCTTAATGGTTAAAAACCCTTTGCCGCCAATCGTGCGTACCCGTACAACTCTTTCCTTAACACTGTTCAGGTACCCTTGCCGGTAGGTTATGCCTTTTGCCAGGCAACGCCAATCATCGTTTTGCAATAAAAATTTTCTTTCTATTTCCGTACCCATGGTTTAAAATTCCTTTTTACAATGTAATAGCTGTTATTTTACGCTAAATTTGCCGGTCATGCTTCAATCTTAAAAAACGTACGTTTTTGTGAATTTCGTTGCGAAAAAAACTGACAATTACCAAACACGTTTTTCTATTCGGCCAATGGTTCCATACCGATAATCCGCTTTATAGCCAGCAGGTAATTTACATTTTCATAGTCGTCCAAACCGAGAATCTTTTTAGCTTCAAGGATAGCATCTATATCTTCGAGTTCCACGGCCACAGTTTGGATAGCGGCTCCGTTTATCAGCAACTGGGCAATCTCCGTGATGCAACCGTTGATGGTAAACGCGAATCGCCGCTTGAAAACCCTCACGGCGACCAGTTCGGGATGGGGTATGATCAATTCTTTAAGATATTGGTCAAAAGAGTACTCCGGTCTTGTGTATTCAGGTTCCTTAACGCCAAAGGCGGGAAAGACATCATCCTGAATAACTTTGGTTTTCATGGGGAATTCACCCTTCATGCGAGGATTCCAGCGTTCCAGGCCACGATTATTTTCAACCAATTCCTTAATGTCCATTTTGACATCGCGGATTTTGGTGTTGTTCTCGTTGTTAGATGCGGAAACAATATAGATTTCATTGCTTTGCCTAATCCCAGCGCATTTAGAAAACCTTTGCAGCTTGGTTTCCACCATTCCAAAATTTTGTGCAAATGCCCGGAATTCGTATCTTGGGATAATATCCTGCATAAATATGCTCCTTTTCAGTGTGAATCGGTAATTACGGGTTGTGCGGGTGTTAATGTCGCATTTGTCAATTGTTGAAATCGTATTCGCCATATGCTATATAGTCAAATTATGATATAGAATTCATACGATAAGAAAATCTTATGAACTTTGATCAACTAAACGCTTTCCACAAAGTTGCCGAAGTCGGCAGCTTCACAGTGGCCGCAAGGGAACTCTTCCTAACTCAGCCGGCCATCAGTCAGCAAATCCAATCCCTTGAAACGCATTATGGAATCATCTTGTTTGATCGCTCAGGAAAAAAAGTCACCCTGACTGCTGAAGGTAAACTGCTTTTGTCTTATACTGACAAACTCTTTAGTTTGCTGGAACAAATCGAAGTGCTGTTCGGCCAATTGCACGGGCTCCAAAAAGGCAAGATTGTTATTGGCGCTACGGCCGTGATGGGTACTTATTTTTTACCAAAAATGATCGGCAGTTTCAACAAACGCTATCCGGGCATTGATTTTGATGTGCGTATGGGCAATTCACATAAAGTGGCCAACATGATTTTGGATGGTAAGGTTGATATCGGTTTCGCCGGCCGTCTAAAAGGCAATCCAAGAATAGTTACTATTTGCATTCATAAAGAAAAACTAATCGCAGTTTCCGGCTCCGAGCATAGCTTCATTGATTCTAAAACAACGCCTGTAACAGCGCTCGATAAAATACCTTTAATCTGGCGGGAAAAGGGCACCCAAACAAGAGTACTTGTGAAAAAATGGTTAGAAAAAAACTCCGGGGGCGAATATCCCAAAAAAACAATTGAACTTCAAAATCTGGAGGCGGCCAAAAGAACGGTTATTGAAGGGTTCGGCATCACTATCCTTCCAGAGGTTTCCGCCAGGCGCGAACTGCATTTAGGATTGCTTAAGCCGGTAAAGCTTCAAGGATTTGATTTGTCAGCCGATTATTACCTGTTTTTCTTAAAGAAAAAAATCATTAGTAAGGCTGTCCGGACTTTTTTGGAGCTGATCTCCGGGCTTAGGTTACTTTCCGCCGAAAATAATTTGCAAAACTACATGCGCAATGACACTTCGGGCCAATTGGGAAAACCGGTTTAGGACGATTTGCAGTTAAATAATATACCATATTGGGTATATTCTTTTCCGCCAATCGCCTAGGAACAGTTGCGAACCTACCGGTGTTTTATTAGCCCGGCAAAAATTATTACAAGCTTCAAAGCTTCAAAGCCTCATAAACCCATGCCAGACGCAGATTTATTATTCTAAAAATTTGCGGTTTTAGTTACCGGGAATTTTCGCTGGATAATCTTAAAAAATCTGAGAGCAAGTTACCTGTTGGCTATTTACGTGCAAAATTAGGGTATTAAGTTTTTGTCAGGCGGGCCAGGAGAGCAGATTTCAAGGTATTAAAAACGGTTATCGTGTGTATACACAAAACTAATTAGACTATTCTTAAATGTTAAGATAAATTCATTGCAATTAGGCGTAAAAGTTTAATTGTAGCGGGGCTACAAAGAATGATCGCTGAAAATGCCTCAAAATAGCACCCACAGAGATAGTAATAATTATTAAAACTATATCAGATAAGGACTTACACAGTATAACATGTGCACAAAATTATAAAAAAAATAGTAAATTGTTTTTTTAAAAACATATTGGTATTGTAAACTCGTAATTATGAGGTTTTTAATCGGTATAATCTCTGTAAAAGCCCATATTTCAGGCATTTTCAAAAAAACTACAAATTTTGCTGAACATTTAATCATGTTCGGGTTATCTATAAGGCTGACGATTAAAAAGAGCACTTCAGCCATGCCGGACCTGACCCGGCATACAGTCCCGGCCTGGATGCGGGTTGCTGCCGTAATGGAGACATTTGGATCTATTAACTTGCCGGCTTAACAAGTTGATCATGTTCTTATTAGTGCAAAATTATTCGTGAAAAATAAATTGCTTCTGGCAGCGATTATAAAGATAAGAACATCATGGTGTTTGTGGAAAATATAGTATATGCCCCGGCATGATTATTTTGAGGAGAAACGATAAAATTTATAACATTTTTGCTTTTGACGTGCGTTGTTTTGCAGCAGAATAATTGTTATTCAAATCTACGGAGGATCAGTTATGAAAAGAAATCGATGGCAAATCACAATCATATTTTTATCTTTTTTTATGCTGGCAAATATGGCGTTTGCAGCAGATAATCCGACCAATGAAGAGCTTTATGAGATGATCCAGGAGCTAAAGGCTGAAAAAAAAGAGGATGCGGATAAAACTTCCGAATCTGCTTCGCTTTCCTCTGAATTTGAAGATAGTTACCTCAAGTTTAAATCAGCAGACGGTAATTTTGAATATAAACTCGATGGAAGAATCATGCTGGACACCGGTGCGGTTCAGAACAGCAACGAAGATAACGACCTGTATACAAACACCGAATTCAGGCGGCTGCGTCTGGCCCTCAAAACCACGATGTACGGGAAGTGGAAAGGCGAGTTTGATCTGGACTTTGCTGAAAAAGAAGTCGATTTAAAAGACCTCTGGGTATCTTATATCGGTTTTCCCAATACTGAAATCAAGGCGGGAAACCAAAAGCCCCACTTCAGTCTTAACGAAGTGACTTCATCGCGCAACGCAGTCTTCATGGAGACATCCATGGTCACAGATTCATTTTCCACAGGCCGGCGCATAGGCATATCGGCTTCAAACTGGGGCAAACATTACTTTGCCGGAGCCAGTTTATTTGGTGACGAAGTTGCAGTCAACCCAAGTGACGAGAATCAGAGCGAAGGCCATGGATACTCCGCACGTCTTGTGGGCCGTCCATATGTGAGTGATGACTGTGCAACGGTATTGCATTTTGGCTTGAACTATCTTCGCCATGAGCCGATGTCTGATGAGCCTGATGATGAGTTTCGCTACAATAGCCGTTCAGAAGCTCATTTTGTAGACTACAAATTTTTGAAACACGATAAAATTGAAAATACAAAAGATGTACAAACATATGGCCTGGAATTAACCGCCAAATTGGGAAAAGCACAGTTCCAAACTGAATATATGAAAAGCAAAATCAATTCCACGGATAGTGGTAAATCTCCTGAATTTGATGGGTGGTATGCCTATGTATCCTATTTTCTCACAGATGATCAGAGACTGTATAATCTTTCAGACGCCGAGTTCGGCGGCGTAAGACCCAAAGGAAAATATGGCGCTTTTGAAGTGGCTCTGCGTTACTCAACTCTAAATCTCAACGATCAATCGGTTTGGGCCGATGACCTGGATGACAATGGCGGTGAAGCCAAAAACATCACTGCCGCCCTGAATTGGTACATCAACAATAACCTTATGTTAAAAATCAACTACATTCATGTGGATAATGATGAATTCGCCAATGGTAATGGCGATTTTGAGGGAGACGATGATTTGGATATAATAGGAACAAGACTTCAGTTCGTGTTCTAAATTTTGATCTGATTCTCGCAATTAAAAGCGGCCGATAGAGGTTTTAAACCCTTTTCGGCCGCTTTTTTTTAGTACCGCATAACTTTACCTGTTTGGACAATACAAATAAACGGTTGCCAGTCTCAGCCGTTGAAGGCGGGTGATCAACAACTGACCGATATTTGCCCCAGCGGCGCAGGGTTGGAAAAAAATACCGCTCTTTAAGACATTTTTGGCTGGACTGGGAGCGCTTAATCGTGAAGGGGGGGGGGGGGAAAGTGTGAAGGCTGAAAACCGGAACGCTTTAAATCGCTTTGGTGACAGGCTTATAGAAGAGCTGGGCTTTAATTTTGCCGTAGCAGTGCAGCGAGCCATGGTAGAAGAGCTGGGCGGCCTGAGAATTACCGTGCCGGATATGCGCCAGCTTTTCCGCGAAAAACGAAACAGGCGGATCAGCAACGAATTTAACGGTGCAAACTTATCAGAGCTTGCTCAGCGCTTCGGTTTATCGCCCAATCATGTGCGCCGGATCATTAGCGCAAACGGCAGCTAAAAATAGGTGTTTACAGCAGGGCCGAAAACTGGAAACGGGAATTTTAATTGTCGCTGAAGGGAATTTATAATTGTCGTTGATCACCAGCAAGGCGCCGCGCCGGTTCTCGATCCTGCTATTTTTATCCATCGATATCTGAAAACGGTTGGATAATTTTGCAGCCGCCGGAAAAAAAACTTCCGGCGGCTGCGAAATTTAGACTTTTCAAATTACATATTTGATTTTAATTTTTCTGCCATTTCATAAGCAGCCCTTGCGCCAGCGAAGTCGCGTAATTTAGACTTGGCGTTCCCAAGACCGATGTGTGCGTATGCGTTGTCTGGTTTTAATTGGATTGCCGTTTCATAAGCCTTCTTTGCGCCATGGAATTTGCCTAATGCATACTTGGCGTTCCCAAGACCGATGTATGCGCCAGCGTGTTTTGGATTTAATTCGATTGCCTTTTTAAAAGCAGCCTTTGCGTCTTTGAGCACGCCTAATTTATCCCAGACGAGCCCAAGACCGTAGTATGCGGAAGCTAATCTTGGATTTATTAATTCAGCTAATTTTGGATTTAAGTCGATTGCCTTTTCATAAGCCTTGATTGCGCCCTCGAAGTCTTTTGTATTATAATGCATGACGACCCCAAGTTCGATGTGTGCGTCAATGTTGTTTGGATTTAAGTCGATTGCCTTTTCATAAGCCTTGATTGCGCCTTTATGGTCGCCTAATTTACTACTGACGACCCCAAGATTGTAGTATGCGGAAGCTAATTTTGGATTTATTGATTCGGCTAATTTTGGATTTAAGTCGATTGCCTTTTCATAAGCCTTGATTGCGCCTTTATGGTCGCCTAATCTTTCCCTGACGCGTCCAAGATCGATGTGTGCGAAAGCATCGTTTGGATTTAATTTGCTTGCCTTCTTATAAGCAGCCTTTGCGCCTTTGATGTCACCTAATTCATACTTGGTGTTCCCAAGACCGGAGTGTGCGCCGACGTGTTTTGGATTTAATTCGGTTGCCTTTTTAAAAGCATCCCTTGCGCCAGCTTTGTCGCCTAATTTACTCCTGGCGTTCCCAAGCCTGTAGTATGCGTCAGCGTCTTTTGGATTTAAGTCGATTGCCTTTTCATAAGCATCCTTTGCGCCCTTGTAGTCGTTTGTATAATACTTGACGAGTCCAAGATTGAAGTATGCGTCAGCGTGTTTTGGATTTAATTCGGTTGCCTTTTTAAAAGCAGCCTTTGCGCCCTCGAGCTCGCCTAATTTTACCTTAACGTCCCCAAGATTGAAGTATGCGTCAGCGTGTTTTAGATTTAATTCGGTTGCCTTTTCAAAAGCATCCCTTGCGCCCTCGAACTCGCGTAATTTTTTCATGGCGTTCCCAAGCCTGTAGTATGCGTCAGCGTGTTTTGGATTTAATTCGGTTGCCTTTTTAAAAGCATCCCTTGCGCCCTCGAACTCATCTAATTTTCCCCTGACTCTCCCAAGATTGTAGTATACGTCAGCGTTGTTTAGATTTAATTTGATTGCCATTTCATAATCATCGATTGCGCTCTTGTGGTTGCCTGATTTTTCCATGGCTTTCCCACGGTCGAAGTATTGTTTAGCGAGTTTCAGTTCGTCAAATTTAACATCCGCCTTTTTCAAAAGTTGCACAATATCGTTGCGGCCGTTTCGCACCGCTTGAAAAAACAGATCGTACATAGCCTCAGCGTCTTTGGCTCCTTCATTTATCAACGTCGCCGCAACATCCAAATGTCCATTGGCTACCGCTGTCTGAAGTGGCGTTTTGCCTTTGCTGCCAATCTTATTCACATCAATGCCAATGCCTTCAACATTCAGCGACTGTCGCACAATATCGTTGCGGCCGTTTTGCACCGCTTGAAAAAACAGATCGTATATAGCCTTATCGTCTTTGGCTCCTTCATTTATCAGCATCACCGCAGCATCCAAATGTCCATTGGCTACCGCTGCCTGAAGTGGTGTTTTGCCTTTGCTATCGGGTGTATTTATAACGATATTATTTTCATTTAACAGCAGACCTGTAATTTCATTATGCCCGTTGGCCGCTGCCTTGAAAAGCGGCGTCTGGCCGTGGCAATCACGCATATTCACAAGATTGTTCTGCGCCCACGCATCAAATGTCATAATTCCGGCTGCGACAGGAGCATGGCCTTTTTCACAGGCAACGTGCAAGGGGTGTTTCTGGCTATTTTTTCTCGTAAATTTGGGACCAGCTAACTTTTCAAAAATTATCTTTAATTTTTTTTCCCTTTCAGAACCGTTATATATTGCCATCTCCTTAAAATTTTTTTGCAGTTGATTAAAAGCATTCTTTTTACTAAATTTAAATGGTCTCCCACCATTCAACACCGGTAAAAAATTTTTCAAAGAATCTATTTTATCATCCGTGGTATATCTTTGGGCAGGATCGTTGTTGTTTTCTGCAGCGTCCATAGGAGGGGCTGATGGATATACATTATCGTTTGATAAACTATTCAATCCACAGCCCATATCGTTAAAGTTATTAGTATTTACGGGCCTTATGCCAGACTTTTCGATGCTATGTTCAGGAGGTGCTGAGGCCGGTATATTTTGGTTGGGCTTATCAAATCCGAATCCCAACTCGGTAACGCCAGGGGTATCTTTAGCAGGATCAGAAGGCTTTAATTTTAAAAAAGGGTTATTATTATAGGGGACCCCCTCATCGCTAAATTGATAATCATTTTTATAACCACCAGGCTCATCAACATAGGCTTGGGGGGCAGAATGTTGAGCCCCCGGTTGTAAACGTCCTATGTTTGAAGAATGATTGCGATTATATTGTTCTTCATACTTATTTTGCTGATATTTCTCAATTAGCGGATCATAATATGCCATGTGAAGTAAATATCCTTTCTAAGTTCATGCAGTAAGCGGCCAGCTTGTTTTTCAAGCCATTTCAGCTTTATGCAAATTGCTGTTTGATTTTCAATCATTACAGAGCGAGGTAAGCATTCAATTTTCGTGCCAAAAACCATATTATGAATAAAATTAAACAATTAAAAAAGACGGGTTTGATATGCATATATCAATTGCCAAAAAAGTTGGCAGGGAGCCAACAATGTTGATGCAACATAATATGCGGAATAAGTACCGCATCTTTGTCAAGATCAACATGATTTGCGATTTGGATAATTATTTAGGCGATTTCTGTTAAAGCCTAACCAAACGCTCCGGCGGGATAGTTACATATATTGCCAGATTAAGTTGAAAAAAATTGATAGCTATCGGCCATGAGTGAAAATAAAAATAACATTGGCATCCCCGAAGATATGAGGATAAAGCGCCGGTACACGATGAGCGATGAAGCCTTGGAGCAACGGCGCAAAGCGGCGAAGCAGCCTAAACCGGGCATGCTCGGCATCGCAGGCATGCGCAGCTACGATAAGCGAAAAGGCACGGCAACAGATAGAACTTACTGAAGTCCAACGGAACTACAACGTACGGTAACTGCTCCCGGCAATAAATTGCCTGGAATTCTCACTGGATAATCTTAAACAGCAGCGCCAACAAAGTTGACATAAACCTACGATATTTCGGCCATTATCGATTAACCAAATAAGCTGATAGCACACCAGTAGAGCAAACTAATGTCATGGCATGCTTGTTGCTGAATGTCATGGGCTTTGAGCTGAACGATAGATTATCAGACTCATATCAGGCTAATATTTAAGAAAATTTTAGAAACAATAAACACTATTGAAAAGGAATTATGTTCCATGGCATTTGATCCAGCGCAATCTTTAAACAACTACAACGTTTACAAGAGCGGACAAAACGGCGCCGATAATAGGACAAATCAAAACAATCAGCCAGCAGGAATGTCACAGCTCTCAGGACAGAATACTCCTCCTCCTAAAGCGATAGCTTGTAATAATGCTGATGGATCGAAACCTTCAGCTTCACCGTTAAAAAAAATGAGACAGATTAATATAAAAATCACTCATTCACAGAAAGATATAAATAAGCTCTTTATTGAGGCAGTAAAAACTGGTGATGTTAAGCGGGCAAAGACGTGGTTAGATGCCGGTGCTGATGTGAATAAGGGGTACCCGCTATCTGAGGCAGCAGAAAATGGCCACATTGAGATTGTAAAATTGCTGCTATCGCATCCTAATTCCTGTGATAAAATTGATTTGGATGAGGGGAATGAGGGGGGCCCGCTATTTTGTGCAGCAGTTCTAGGCCACATTGAGATTGTAAAATTGCTGCTATCGCATCCTAATATTGATGTGAATAAGGCTGATTGGCGGGGCCGAACACCGCTATTTTGGGCAGCAGAAAATGGCCGCGTTAATGTTGTAAATGCGCTGCTATCGCATCCTAATATTGATGTGAATAAGGCTAATGGATTGGACCAAACACCGCTATCTATAGCAGCAAGGGAGGGCCACATTGAGATTGTAAAATTACTGCTATCGCATCCTAATATTGATGTGAATCAGGCTAATGACTATGGCAGGACACCGCTATCTATAGCAGCAGAAAATGGCCGCATTGATGTTGTAGAATTGTTGCTATCGCATCCTAATTCCTGTGATAAAATTGATGTGAATAAGGCTGATAACGAAGGCCGAACACCGCTATATTGGGCAGCATATAGGAGGGGCCACGTTGGAGTTATAAATGCGCTGCTATCGCATCCTAATATTGATGTGAATAAGGCTGATAGAGATGACAGAACACCGCTATATTGGGCAGCAAGAAAAGGCCGCGTTGATGTTGTAAAATTGCTGCTATCGCATCCTAAAATTAATATGGATGAAGACGCGCGTAGGTATTTAGATCGGCTTGTAGACAACAATGATGCGTATTCCATTCAAGAGATTGTATTAAATGGATGTTCCAAAGAAGTTTACGAACATTTGTACACTAAAGCCATTGAGGCTGATAGGCCGCAACTAATAGAAAGGCTTAGTCACCTTTTTACCGGCTATGCAAATACTCAGGCTCTTGGCGGTCATAACAAAGCTTATTCTGGCAGTGGGAACGTACCTG
>JAAERL010000586.1 GCA_024230435.1 Desulfobacteraceae bacterium | reverse complement strand
TGAGTCGAAGTCACTACCAGATCAACGCTACAAGGAGCGGGATGATAACCTTAAAATGAAGTTAAGGAATAAAAGTGAAAAAAATGAAGAATGGACATGGTCTCTTGGCGGAGTGCCCAGCGTGGCGCCAAGGACACACCAACGTGAAGCTAGTCCTTTGATAGGGACCTAGACAATTTCGAGATAGTGGGAAGGATTAATTTGAGAAGGCACAATCATTTTACAACCGTACCTGTCTCACAATACTCACACGCTGTTGAATCTACTCACAGCGCAGAATTGAGCAACGTTTCAGAATCAGATCGAGTTGAAAGTTTTGAAAAAAAACAAGGAACGCACCGAATTAGCGAGCTGGCCATCCTAAAATGGCCTAGGAGCAACTTTCGGCGCTGGAGTCAACTACGACGGAAAATGGCTACATCAATGTTTGCCAGTCGGAGGGAGTTATTGCACGGTCGTTTTCATGGCAAAATGTACCACAGGCAGAAATCGGGTATTGAGTCTGACTCACTACCAGGTTGACACAATAAAGACGGGATTACTGTCCTGAATATGGGGAAAAGAGAAAAATATGAGACGGAAAATCGACAGGTCTTTTGGCGGAGTGCCCAGCGCGGCGCCAAAGACGCACTAAGGGAAAAAGCTAGTCCTTCTTGATAAAGGCCTAGCCAATCTCGAAAAATTGAGAAGGCTGAATCTGAG
>JAAERL010000585.1 GCA_024230435.1 Desulfobacteraceae bacterium | reverse complement strand
CTTAGTATTTTTAACGTTTGTCAAGCCTCTGATCTGATACCCGGATAGGGCCGGTGCATATCCGTGCAGGCATGCTCTTTAGCCAACATGGCTGCAAGTTTCATTTTTGAGGATTATCGTGTTCTGTTTTCGTACTTTTTTTATTCAGCTAAAAAGTTAAATTGTGAATAATTTTTTGATTTTCAGCCGCGTCACTGCACCGGATTTTGTTGTTCTCTCAGCTTTTTGCTACTCTAACAAATTGTAATCAAATTGTATTTGAGCAGTTTGACCGTGCCTGGTCAGCAGATGCGGGCTTTATAGAATTGCTCTGGTGTAATATTTGCAACAATTTGTCACAGGGCATTTTACAATGCAGGCTTATATATTCGGCAAGTCTGGCTCCGAATTCCGAATTTTTCAATTTTATAGTTATTTAGGGATCATAGAACCTTATGCTTGGCCCCGGTTAGCATTAAATCAACAGTTTATAACCAATACAAGGAACTGATAATAATTTGAAAAGGTATGAATTGCTATGAAGCTAAAACTCTGTATTATTGGTCTGTTTTTGTGTGTGGCGCTATTTTTTCAGACACCAGCCCAGGCTGTAAACTGGGATGAAGAGGACGGCTCACCCTGGACCGGAACCACCGATGAGGGCCCGGACGCTCAAGTGCCCGGTTTTTTTATTAACCTCGGCATGACCGGCGCGCGCGCCAAGCTCAGCGAGAGTAATCTGAAAGTGCTTTTTATTGAGTACGTTTTCCCGGATTCGCCTGCTGCGGGCAAACTTGAGGCGGGCGACCAGATCACCGGCGCTAATGGAAAAGCGTTTGAAACTGATCACCAAAACGGTTACGGCCCGGAAGTCT
>JAAERL010000584.1 GCA_024230435.1 Desulfobacteraceae bacterium | reverse complement strand
GCTGCCCTTTTTGCACCTTTGTTGCAAATCGTGATCATAACGCAGCGAGAAATGTTTTGCGTATCGGGCGTCGATACGATAGCGGCTAAAGGCCGCTTAGAAGCCCCCTGTTTCGTGTAACGAAGGTGGGGGAGCAGTCACCTGGTAGTTATCCGGTATTTGGGCAATAACGCAGGTTATAAAAAAGGAAATTCATTTTTGAGCAGACCAAAGCTTATTTGGGATATTGGAACCGGGTACGATTTTTTTCTAAGCCTGGAGGTTCTTCACAAACCTTTACTTTTCGGTGTAAGACCTGCCTGGACGGCTGGAATGCGGGCCAGGGCGCCTGTCAGGCATCGTGAAATTCTCGAAGTGTCCCAATTGCTTTTTCACGCGCCTTCCTATTGGGTTCAGAGCCTGCCGCAACCCAAGGATGCTGCAACGGTTCTATGGCATCTTGGACAAATAGAGCCAGCTCAACGATTGAAAAAAATGGCCAGTGCCCATGAGAAAAAGAACAAACCGTTGATGGACATGATTCAAGAGGTTATTGAATCTGGAAAATGGTCGGAGCCGGAAAAGAAGTTGCTTTGCAATTACAGACGCCAGGGGTGCGGTTGGGAACCTAAGTATACGCATAAAGAGGCCGAGCTTGTTCTGCAATGGTATACACGGTCTGAAGAGTTCGGTGAGCGGATTTTAGAGGCCCTGAAAGCGTATTATGAGGTTTTTTTTGCCGAAGAGGAGCGGCGAATCCTTCCAGCCATTAAACAGACAGTGCAAATCGCCAAACGCAAAGCCGAAGAGTTGCCGTTTGACGCTTTTATTGAGTATTTGACCCAGGGCGTCAGTATTTCTCATTTTCACCAAGAAATAAATGAATTAGTGCTGGCGCCTTCATTTTGGTCTGCGCCCCTGATTAAGAATTTCGCAATCAGCGATCATCGCGAGCTGCTGGTATTTGGAGCACGTCCGAAGCACATGTCCCTGGTTCCAGGGGAAAAAGTGCCGGACATGCTTATTCGTTCTCTGAAAACACTTTCCGATCCTACCCGTTTACGAATTTTGCAACATTTGAGCGCCAGTTGCATGACCCCGGCTCAATTATCCCGCAGTCTGCGTTTAAGGCCGCCCACTATCACCCATCATCTCAAAGCGTTACGCCTGGCAGGATTGATCCGTGTTAAGAAGGATCACAATTTCGAAGCCAATTATTATGCCGCCCGGTCAGATGCCTTAACCTCACTTTATGAGCGTCTGGATGCTTTTCTCAAAGGGACCGTTCAAATACAGGACCCGGGTGATGGCGCTCATCATCACTGATTTATTTTTTTTATCCGGTATAAGGATTCTTGTATTGCAATTCTGGAAAAGTAGGGTAAAAATGTAGATCAATGTTACAGTATCACTAGATCTTCAAGTTTCCTAAAAACTTGATCATCGAGTATCAGGTTTAACCTGTCTTGATAATACTCAACGTTTTGCAACTTTAGGGTATTACGCCAATGCATATCGCTCATTTTTTGTTGTAAAAATCAAAAAAACTAGAATTTTCCTTCAAACATAGAATGTTACTTGTGGAATAAAATCCTGTACCACCTTAGATTTATTATTAATTTTTACTTCTTCAAGGAGGATGACAATGCCACAAAAGAAAAAAACACTATTGCCGGTGCTGCTTTTTATTGCGCTGATTTTATTACCGGCGGCAGCACTTGCACAGGATTATTCGTATCGCATTGGCCGGGGCAAAAGCGATATTACCGGCCCCGCTGCACAGGTGGGAATGTTAGGTTACGCAAAGTTTGATCAGAAAACACAGGGGATTCATTCCCGGCAGTGGGCAAGGGCATTTGTCATCAGTGATTTATCCGGTGAAAAACGGGTTGCGTTTGCCACCATAGATGCGGTTATGATGTTTCACGGGATAAAAAAAGAAATCATTGCGCAACTGCAATCGCGTTTTGGAGATATCTACACTTATGAAAATGTTCTCATCAGTGCTACACATACACACTCGGGTCCGGGGGGCTATTCGCATTATGCGCTTTATAACGTAACGAGTTTGGGGCATGTGCGTCAAACGTTCGATGCGATAGTCAGCGGGACGGTTGACGCTATTGAAAAAGCCCATGAAGACTTAAAACCCGGAAACCTTTTTATAAATAAGGCAGTGCTGGAAAATGCAGGTGTCAATCGATCCTTAGAGGCATATCTAAAAAATAAAGATGCCGGTGATTATCCGGATAATATTGATAAGCAGATGACCGTGCTGCGTTTTACAACTGCCGGCAAGGATATTGGCGCTGTTAGCTGGTTTGCAGTGCATTGCGTTTCCATGACAAACCAAAATACTTTTATTTCGGGTGACAACAAAGGCCGCGCCAGTTTTCTTTTTGAAAATAAGAAAGGAGCGGATTTTGTGGCGGCATTTGCTCAAACCAATTCAGGCGATGTTTCTCCAAACCTCAATGGCGATGGCACCGGGCCCACGGATGATGAAGTTGTAAATACGAATTATATCGGTACGCGGCAGTTTGAAAAAGCGTTTAGCCTTTTTGATGCGGCAACTCAACGGATTAGCGGGCAAATTGATTACCGTCACAGTTTTGTGGATTTTCATAACATCACATTATCGGATCAATTTAACGATGGTGTTTCTGCGGCAAAGACCTGCAGGGGCGCTTTAGGGTATTCTTTTGGAGCGGGAACCGAAGATGGGCTAGGATGGGAAAATCTGTTTGAAGAGGGCCAGTTGAAGGATAATCCATTTATAAAGGCATTGGGCTGGATGCTATTAGGCGCTGATGAACAAATGAAGCAGTGTCAGAAACCCAAGCCGATTTTGCTTGCCACCGGAAATGCATCTCCTTATCCATGGACACCTGCGGTTTTGCCGCTGCAGCTTATAAAAATTGGAAAGCTTTTGCTCGTCGGCCTGCCCGCAGAGATTACAACCATGGCCGGCAGACGGTTGCGAAATCAGGTTCATTCGCTTTTCGCGGATCGTGTGGATCACGTGATTATTGCGAGTTATTCGAATCATTACAGCGGTTACGTCACAACGCCGGAAGAATATGATGTACAGCATTATGAGGGCGGTTCAACCCTTTATGGAAGATGGACACTCAACGCTTATATGCAGGAATTTAGCCGGATTGCAAAAGACATGATAAACGGTCAGGCGTCAAGTTGTAACGGCGAACCGGTGGATTTGAGTACTGAGCAGCTTTGCTTTCAGACAGGCGTTGTTTATGATGGTGTGCCGCTGTTTAAAAATTTTGGTGATGTGCAAGTTCAACCGGATACTCAATATCGAGCCGGTGATACAGTCCGCGTAACATTCTGGACAGGTCACCCCAAAAACAACCTGAAAGCCGGAAAAACTTTTTTGCAAGTGCAATTGCTTAGTCAAGACGGCTGGCAAACGGTAGCAACGGACAACGATTGGGAGACTTTTTATTATTGGCAGCGTGCTAATTCTATTTCAGGAACCTCCAAGGCGGTTATCACGTGGCATATTCCATTGACCGCAAAGCCGGGTACATATCGGATCTGTCATTATGGGGACAGGAAAAACCTCTTAGGTAAGATTACGCCGTTTAGCGGCATATCGGATACGTTTAAGGTTTTCAGGGAAAATTCCCGCTAATTCATTACCTGGAGGAATCGTGAAAAATAAAATCCAATCCTGAAAGGAGGATTAGCTCATGAAGGTGCTTGTAGTATTTTATTCCATGTATAGTCATGTGTATCAAATGGCGGAAGCCGTTGCCAGGGGAGCTTCTGAAATTCCAGGCGCCGAAGTTGTTCTAAGAATAGTGCCGGAAACTTTGCCGCAGCAAGTTTTGGAAAAAATGGGGGCGGTGGAAACTAAAAAAAAATTCGGCCATATTCCCGAATGTACAGAGGACGAATTGGGTGCAGCGGACGCCATAATTTTTGGAACGCCCACCCGTTTTGGAAATATGTGCGGTCAAATGCGACAATTTCTTGATGCTACGGGGCAGCTTTGGATGCAAGGCGCTCTGGTGGGTAAGGTTGGCAGTGTATTTGTAAGCACCTCGACTCAACATGGCGGTCAGGAATCGACCATTTTGTCTTTTCATACAACATTGTTGCATCAGGGCATGGTGGTTGTGGGGTTGCCCTATTCTTTCCAGGCCCAGATGGGTACGGATGAGGTCTCCGGCGGATCGCCTTACGGTGCTACTACCATAGCCGGTGTTCAAGGCGAGCGCATGCCATCGGAAAATGAACTTGAGGGTGCGCGTTTCCAGGGAAAACATGTTGCCGCTATAGCTGCTAAACTGGCTGGTTAACGCTCATTAACACCCATTGCAACACGTTTTAAAAACAAGAGCCCGCGCAAAAAAAAATAGTTTTTTGCGCGGGCTCTATGACTTTGAAAGTGTTATATAGCGTGTCACAGGGTGGATGAACAGTGTCTAAAGCCCTAAATAACACTTTTGGAGGAAAAGCAAATTGAGCAAAGAACCTAACAAAATCATCTATTCGATGATTAAGGTCAGCAAGTATTACGATAAAAAACCAGTTCTTAAAGATATTTCCCTTTCCTACTTTTACGGGGCTAAAATAGGCGTTTTGGGACTTAACGGTGCCGGTAAGTCTTCTTTGTTGCGCATTCTGGCCGGGGTGGATAAAGAATTTAATGGCGAAACGGTCTTGTCCGAGGGATTCAGTGTCGGTTACCTTGAGCAGGAGCCTTTGGTCGATGTTGATAAAACCGTGCTTGAGGTTGTTCAGGAAGGTGTGCAGCAAACCGTTGATCTGCTCAAAACGTTTGAGCAGATCAACTTGAAATTTGCCGAACCTATGAGCGATGAGCAGATGGATAAGCTGCTGCACCAGCAGGGCGAGGTACAGGAAAAGTTGGATGCCTTAGACGCCTGGGATTTGGACTCCAGGCTGGAAATGGCCATGGATGCTTTGCGCTGTCCTGCCGCAGATACCAAAGTCAATGTGCTTTCAGGAGGTGAGAAGCGGCGCGTGGCCCTATGCCGCTTGCTTTTAAAAAAACCCGACATTTTACTTCTGGACGAACCGACAAACCATTTAGATGCCGAGACTGTGGCATGGCTTGAGCATCATTTACAGCAATATGCAGGTACGGTTATTGCCGTTACACATGACCGCTATTTTCTGGACAATGTGGCGGGATGGATTCTTGAGCTGGACCGGGGGCAAGGTATCCCCTGGAAAGGAAATTATTCAAGTTGGCTTGAGCAAAAACAAGAGAGGCTGCGCCGGGAAGAAAAGTCTGAAAGCAGCAGGCAAAAAACCCTTCAGCGGGAACTGGAATGGATTCGCATGAGCCCAAAGGGCCGCCATGCAAAAAATCAGGCCCGAATCAATGCTTATGAAAAACTTCTGAGCCAGGATGTTGAAAAGCGGGAAAAAGACCTGGAGCTTTACATTCCGCCAGGACCGCATTTGGGAAATGTTGTCATTGAGGCGGATCAGGTGAAAAAAGGTTATGGCGACCGGCTGCTGGTCGAGAACATGTCCTTTAAACTGCCTGCCGGCGGCATCGTGGGCATTATCGGGCCCAACGGCGCCGGTAAAACCACCTTGTTCAGAATGATTACCGGTCAGGAGAATACTGACGGCGGCGAGATTAGTTTAGGCCAAACCGTCAAGCTGGCTTATGTGGATCAGAGCAGGGAGCTGGATTCGGAAAAATCCATATGGGAGGAAATTACCGGTGGCAATGATCAGATAGAACTTGGAAATTGTCTTGTTAATTCAAGAGCCTATGTAGCTCGTTTTAATTTTACAGGATCTGAGCAACAGAAAAAAACCGGCGCCCTGTCCGGCGGCCAGCGTAACAGGGTTCACTTGGCCAAAATGCTTAAAGAAGGGGCAAATGTTCTGTTGCTGGACGAACCGACCAATGACCTGGATGTCAATACGCTGCGGGCACTTGAAGAAGCGTTGGATAATTTTGCCGGTTGCGCTGTAGTAATTAGTCATGACCGCTGGTTCCTGGACCGTTTGGCTACTCATATTTTAGCTTTCGAAGGCGACAGTCAGGTTGTTTTCTTTCATGGTAACTGGAGCGAATATGAAGCGGATCGTAAAAAACGATTTGGAGTTGACGCCAGTGTTCCCAAACGCATCAAGTACCGACAATTGACACGCTGACTAAAAAAATCAAACCGGCCATAAGGGGCGTTGCATATAGGCATATTACAAGGTTTTAATTATTATTCTGCTTGAAACCTATCTTGCACGCTCCTTAAAAAAGTACGCTGCAGAAAAATTATTGCACTTTCCTCAGCATTTTTTATGCGTTTGCCCCTGATTTTTCTTGATCTGATGGGCCAAGATAGTTACAACACACTAAATGTTTGGTAGCGTGTCTGAAGATTTGCCAGGCAGGCATTGTTATTTTGTTAACCTGCCGTATGAAAATAATTTTGAGTCAATTACCTCGAAAATACCTGCAAATTAGGCTCCGCTTTTCAATATTTCTATAGTCATCAAGCAAATACCTGCTTTTATAACCTTTATCAGCACTTCATGTGGGAGTGCTTACCGGGATAACAGAAAATTGGCCTCTAAAACATTTCCATCTGTGATTTTTTTAAATTTTTACAATAGTGGCGGAATGACTCATTATGCCGCCAATTTACATCAGAGTGTGAGTTGCCGGCTAAAGGCGGAACTTGTAGAAATCGACCGGGGCCTTATTTTCGGCCAAAATGGTCAGAGCTGGTCCATTAAGAGTGCACGTATTCCCAAAAAACTGGACTACTATAATCCTTTATTCTATAAACGGCTGGCCCAGAGACTGAAAGTCATTTATAACCCGGATATTGTGCATATCACATCGAGTTGTCCTGGATTATGCCTGTTGCTCAACTGTTTGAAAAAAATGGGTATCAAGGTGGTGTGGACCTTACATGATCCCATTGACCATCCAGGGCACAGGACGCTTAGGATGTTTATTTTTAAATGGTACAAAAGAAAATTTCAAACAAGATGGGCCGTAAGGCGGTGCGATGCGATTCATGTACATTCGGTCCGTCATCAAAAAGATATTTTCAAATTATATGGATTACAGGCTGAAAAAAAAGTATATGTAGCCAGGCATGGTGCAGGATTGCCCGTGAATATTGAAACAGGTGCGGTTAAGCCGCCTGAGCTGCTGGATGTTAACGCTTTGAATCCAGGTTTGCCGACGGTTTTGTTTTTCGGGCGAATTGAACCTTATAAAGGTCTCAGTTACCTCGCGGAAGCGCTAACTGTGCTTGAGCAATCCGGTGTGAAAGTAAATTTAATCATAGCAGGCGCCGGATTTATACCAAAGAATCAATTTTCAAATCTAAAAAGCAACGTAATTCTCATCAATCGCTTTGTCCAAGACGATGAAATCAAAGCTATTTTTAAATCATCGGATATTGTTGTCCTGCCTTACTCCTCTGCTACGCAAAGCGGAGTAATACCTTTGGCTTATGCGCTTGAAAAGCCTGTTCTCGTAACGCGGGCAGGAGCCTTGGAAGAAATCGTCAAAGAAGGTAAAACCGGTTTCACAGTTGCTCCATGCGACTATCGAGCTATTGCCCGGAAAATGGCGCAAACTTTTTCAGAACCGGCTTTGCTGCAAAAAATGGGCAAGCAGGCAAAACAATACGCTCAAACATGCCTATCCTGGGACAAAGTGGTTCAAGATCATATAAAAATATATGAAAGCATAATGTAGTTTGCATCTTTTACGACTCGTGAGTTGCTTGAAAATTTATCCTCTGAATATAAACCTTGCCATATGGATCAAGACAAACAAGAGCAGAATTTTCCAACTTCCAATATCCAACTTCCAATATCATAAAACAAAATACTAAAAGCCTGCTTCCCATAATCGCCTAAAGTCGGATGCATAAATGTCCGATATTAAAAGTGTTGACCAATATCGGGTATTCAGATGGCGGGTTTGAGTATTGGGCGGTCTGAATATTGGCAAGCGGTAAGACCCTAAAGACGACCGAGGATGTTATGGGTTTGGAGGATGTTAAGAATGATAAAAAAACAATATTTTTTACTTTTTACGAAGATTCTTTTTTTATTTGTCCTTGCCGGATGCCAAACATCGAAGGACGAAATCTATTCCGGACAACAGCTTTCGGGCCCTGTTCCGGTTACGTTGCAATTGCAATGGGTTGTGCAGGCGCAATTCGCCGGATTTTACCTTGCGCTGGATAAAGGCTGGTATCTTGAACAGGGCATTGATCTTAAAATTGTTCCGGGCGGACCGGATTTGATTCCCGTTGATTTGGTCGCATCCGGTGCAAGGGATTTTGGCACAACGCTGCTGGCTGACCTAGTGGTTTCCATTAATAAAGGTAGGCCGGTTATCAGCATTGGCCAGATTCAACAAAATAACGGTTTGAGGTTGATTGCCAAAATATCATCCGGGATTCAGAGCCCGAAGGACTTCAAAGGCGCGAAAACCGGAGTATGGATTGGAAGCTGGGAAACTCAATTCAATGCCCTTATGGCTCTGAGCGGTGTGCCTTTGGATCAGGTCAGTGTAGTTTCCCAAGGCTGGAGCATGTCGCCTTTCATAGATGGGCAATTGGATGTGGCTTCAGCTATGATTTACAATGAATATCATAAAGTGATCGAGTCCGGCCTAAGCAAGGATGAACTTATTGTTTTTGATTATGCAGACTACGGACTCGATTTTCCGGGAGATGTTTTGTTCACTTCCCGCAAATTGGTTAAGGAAAATCCTGATTTGTGCATGAAAATGCTTCGGGCAAGCTTACGGGGTTGGAACTATGCCATGGAAAATCAGCAAGAAGCCGTGGACATTGTGCTCAAATACGACAAAGCCAACGTTCAAACGCGGGATCATCAATTAAAAATGATCAAAGATATAGCAGTACTGGTCAAAGGAGTTGATTCAAAAATTGGACACATGGATCGTGCGGTTGTAAAGCGGATGACACAATTATTGGTCAAATACAAACTTTTAAACAATCCGATGCCGATTGAAAAAATTTATACGTCTGAATTTTTAAATTAGCGTTCATCGGCGAAATAGAAAGCATTAGCCGGGAATAAGATATCGGCATTGGCCATGAGAACAGTGGCCGGCGTATGACATGTTAGACTCAATTATTCGAAACATATCCGTAAGGCGCCGCATCATAGGAGTTTTTGTGATCATGGCGGTGTCAATGGCAGCCTTTATTCCCCTGATGGTTGCATTGCAACGCTCGACGTTTGAACATTTTGACACTATTGGTGAATCACATGGCCGCTCTAATCAGTTTTTGATTGAAACCTCGACAGCAGTGACCAATTCCAGGCTGAATATTAACCGGTATTTGCAGGACTATCTGCCCTCTGTATGGAATGCACTGGATCAAGCCGATAAAGCGCAAATTATGCTCAAGCAAGTTCGGGCCAGTTCGGAGTCTAAATTTGAAACACAGATTTTGGATTCACTGATTGTTAAACTAGTTGAATTCAAATATCAAATCAATCAGTTGCAGTCGCCGTTGCTGGTAAAAGGCGACCAGGAGGCCACACGGCTTATTTTTTTAATTTCTAAAACAGGCCGCGAAATCCAGGAGGGCATCGATCAAGCCATTTCTTTATTTGAAACTTATTATAATACGAAACACCTGCAGATTCAGATCGGAGCGAAAAGAAAAATGCTGATTTTCATCAGCGGGTATGCCCTTATTATAGTTTTGAATATCATTGCAATGGTTTTTATTATCGGCAGTATTACACGGCCCGTATCCGATTTGAGGGCTGGCGCTGATTTGTTTCGAAAGGGGCGTCTGGATAAAAAAATTATTGTTAACGGTAAGGATGAATTGAGCCTGGTTGCCCGCACAATAAACAAAATGGCTTCGCAGTTGGGCCGATCTAATGATCGGTTAAAACAGCAGCAGGAGCAAATAGAAGAGATGGCAAAGGCCCGGACGAAGCAAATCACCGAGGCAAACAATTTACTTAAGGCTGAAAACGCCAGCAAGCGAAGGGTTGAGGCTGCCCTGAAAATGGAGATGGAGCAAGCCGAAGCCGCCAATGTGGCAAAAAATCAGCTTTTAGCAAAAACTAGCCATGAAATCAGGACTCCGATGTACGATATTATTGGGATGCTTGGCTTTTTGCTGGATACACCCCTTAGCCGGGAGCAAAAGGATTATGCACACACCGCCCATCATAGCGCGGCGCTGTTGTTAAATATTATAAATGACATTTTGGATTTTTCAAAAATTGAAGCAGGTAAACTCGAGCTTGAAATAATCGATTTTGATCTGACGGATTTGATCGAAGACACAACTCAGATGCTCTCGCTTTTTGCCGATGAAAAAGGATTGGAGCTGACGAGCTTTATTCATCCCGATGTTCCATCCTGGCTCCGCGGTGATCCCGGACGTATTCGGCAAGTGATCGTAAACCTGGTGAACAATGCCATAAAATTTACTAAGCAAGGTCATATCTCGATAAGTGTCAATAAGGAAAAAGAGACAGACCAACACGCATTTATTAAGGTGGAAATTAAGGACAAAGGCATTGGGATACCGCCAGAGCGATTGAGCCGGTTGTTTCAATTTTTTGGAAGAACGGATGATTCAATTAACTGTAAATACGAGGGCGCGGGGCTGGCCATTTCCAAGCAATTGGTGGAATTAATGGACGGAACTATTGATGTCCAGTCCCAGGTTAGAGTCGGATCAACGTTTTGGTTTGTTATCAGGCTGGAAAAACAAAAAATGAAATATGTTCCCCAATATAGCGGTTTGGGTGCGATAAAAGGGAAAAAAGTCCTGATTGTGGACGACAATCAAGCCAATCGCAGGCTTTATTCAGCTTATCTGAAAACGTGGGGATGCCGGTATTCAACGGCAAGCAATGGCTATAAGGCGCTTGAAATGTTACATATGGCCGCATGCGATAATAGCCCGTTTGACATTGCTCTGATTGACTATATCATGCCGGAAATCAACGGTGATAGTTTAGCTAAACGTATCAAAGCGGACGAAAAGATAAAAAATACGATTATGGTCATGCTGACATCGCTGGGCCTAAGGGGAGATGGGGCGCGAATGAGAAAGGCCGGTTTTGACGGCTATTTAACAAAACCGACAAAACGCCGGGAATTGATGGAATGTCTCATAAAACTCAGTTCTGCACGCCAGCTGGTTTCCCCTGAATCTGCGGGCAAAGAAATGCCGGAACTTGTAACGCGTCATGTTTTGAGACAAGAGCGCAAGAAAAGGGCTAAATTGCTGGTGGTTGAAGATACGTCCGAAAACCGCAAATCGGCGCTATCATTGTTGGGCAAGATCGGTTACACGGCCGATAGCGCCCATAGCGGGACCGAAGCGCTGAACATACTTGAAAAGAATGCTTACGATTTGATTTTTATTGATCTGCAGATGCCGGTAATGAACGGTATCGAAGCTACGATGAAAATTCGGTCAAGCAACAGCATAGTTGACAACAGCATTCCTATTGTGGCCATGACCGCTACTGCTATGAAAGGTAACCGGGATAGGTATATCAATGCGGGAATCGATGACTACATATATAAACCCATTATTGCCGAAGAGTTAGAAAGCATGGTTGAAAAATGGATTCAGTGCGAAATATGATAATCTTATAGATAAGGCTCGTGGAATATTCGAATATACCACTTATGCTTGTCCTTGAATTCGTTTTCGTTATGTTGCGTCAATGTACACAGGCAATCAGTATATAATCAGTATGCGCCCATCTTTGCTTTTTAGAAACGAATCCAAATCCAAATCTAAGCGCAATAACGGCATATTGGCATCTTTTAGGACCCTAAATAAAAGGTCGTATAAATCAAGACAAACAAAAGTGATATATCATTTAATATAACTCGCCTAAATGAAAGTATTATCTGCAAACCGGTTAATCAGGGCCTGGTTTTTATTGGCCTAAGTGTTTTTTTTGATTACCCGAATTTGTAATGGCGCCGGATTTTGCCAATTTAGGGCTCATGGTTGTGTTTGTGATGGTTTCCGCGCCGGCTGTTATTTTCAAAAAAAAGATGGCTGGCAGTGCGATCGTCTTAGGCGATTGGCGGAAAAGAATATACCAGATTGAGCAGGATTTTTTTTCGTATTCAAGGCGTGCCAAAGTTTGCATACTTAACGTATTCGGGCTTTGGCATAACGCAGAAGACGGGAAAAAAGACATACAAGATGGTAT
>JAAERL010000583.1 GCA_024230435.1 Desulfobacteraceae bacterium | reverse complement strand
CGGTCGGCCATGGTGAGTGTGACGGCTTCTGTTTTGATCCCCCGCGGCTCATATCAAATGAATAGACTCTACATGCTGTTACTAAATATATTTTAAGCTAGAATAATTTTATCATGCGTTTAACTTTATCATTAGCTATAGTAATTACACCCGATCGTCGCGGCGTCGTCGAGCAACATTGTGTTACGCCGCGGCCATTTTGAACGCCTTCCCCCAATGGCGTCGAAGCACAACCTTCAATCGTCGATACAGGAGGTCAAGGGCTTTCATTTCAGCCACTAGACAACCCGACCAGGCAAGAGTTCACTGTGCGCGAAGCCGGGCGCCATCATGGTTATGGGGGAGGGTGTATTCAAACTCATTAAAAGAGCCGTCAATCGTCCCCGTTACCTAAAAACTACATACTTTTAAGGTAAGGTACTTGAAAACAAACATCTAATGAATGAAAACGTTAATTCTACCCCAGTTTTGGGGGAAAAGGGGGGGTGTTTTATGACCAAAATGTGCCAAAATTTGGGAACAAAATGAGCAAAAATCATAAATCCTAAAATTTACGTTTTCCTCAAAACATAAATATTTAAGTAAGCTTGAGAAGGCTACATAAGAGAGGAGAATGTTATCATCACAGATGTTGTCCT
>JAAERL010000582.1 GCA_024230435.1 Desulfobacteraceae bacterium | reverse complement strand
GCTGCCCTTTTTGCACCTTTGTTGCAAATCGTGATCATAACGCAGCGAGAAATGTTTTGCGTATCGGGCGTCGATACGATAGCGGCTAAAGGCCGCTTAGAAGCCCCCTGTTTCGTGTAACGAAGGTGGGGGAGCAGTCACTTTTAGAAATAAATTTGCCCGGATACTAACCACCATAGTGCGAGCCATTAAGGTACGAATTGTCCAAACGCCCATTAAAAACGGGCAGTCCGTGCATATCCGGCGGATTGAAGTCAAATACAATTTTCAAAAAATCCATGGTTATACGAAACGAGGCCCCCCACAATAACTCACGGCCAGCCGGACCATTATGAACAAAGCATGGAAAAACCTTTTCTGTAAAACTATTTCCCGAAAGTGAAGTTGGTAAAATTACTTTGTATTGTCCATAGCATGCA
The DNA here is from genome assembly GCA_024230435.1 of Desulfobacteraceae bacterium. Classification (GTDB taxonomy): domain Bacteria; phylum Desulfobacterota; class Desulfobacteria; order Desulfobacterales; family Desulfosarcinaceae; genus UBA2230. The sequence goes on along the minus strand of JAAERL010000582.1, from coordinate 10,895 downwards.
TGATCCAACAACTTTCGAATAGGGATAAGAACAATGCTTTCAACCTCCCAATTCGGCCTGTAGCGCTGCCGGGCGGGAAGCCAGACCACAAAGGGATAGATCAGCTGATCGAACATCACTAACGATTGAACCGGAAGTAAGCCCAGATAAGTCACCCTAAATGGATTCAGCCGAATTTCTTCCCACGCCTCACGCAAACTTGTGACCAGCAACATCCTCATTTGATGTTCCCGCTTACCGCCGCGCTTGCGGAATTTTTGCAGTTTACCCGATCCAAAACCAACTCCGGCAAACCACAATAGCCAAGCCAGAAGTTCATCCGCCTTGCCAACGCTTCCGCCCGGATAACAAAGATCCCCTGCCTGCCGGACCCGGCGGGAACGCTTATTGAGCACTAAAGAAATAGTTCCCGGACCGGAAAAATCTTCTCCAGTACTAGCCGTCAATCCCATCAGCACGGAGGAATCACGTGCCCCGGGAAAACAATTTCTCAGTGCCGGTTTGTCACCATGGAGATGATTCAATCGCTGATGAATATGTTCTCTAAGAACTGATGGATTTTTAAGATAGCGATCCAATAATGCAGCATTCATTGTAATTGTATTCACTTATTTAGCGCCCATCGATAAATTGCCTAAGTTGTACTGAAAATTTTATCCTCGCAGTATCAACAATTGACCATATCAATTACTATGCCTGTAGTACAATGCCTGTAGCAAAATTTATCGCACTCTTTGGTCTTGAACGATTTTTTTAATTTCGCCGATTGACACTATTTAGGGTCTTGGCTTGGACGATTGGCGAAAAAAATATAGCATCTTCCAAGACCCAAACAGGTTCTTAGATTTTTTCCGGGGCCATTAGTTTCTTTGGGACAAATCTTTTTGACTGCGCTGAATCATCCGCTCTTCAATGGTTTCACGATCCAGCCCCATAAGCATCTGATAGACGCAAAACTTGGTTTTGCAAAAATAAACATCAAAAGGATCATCTTGTTGCGGATTTCTATAAATGCGAATTCCCGGCACGTCAGCATTCTGAATATATTCAGACTCGACATTAATCAAAAGCGGCTGCACATCATGCTTGTTTTGCCAGGGAATACATACTCCGGTCATGCCCAAATCAGGGTCCATAATGTTTCTGATTTTTTCAGTGACGCCTCCAACGGGCAAAATGATGTCTCCGGTCAGAGATCCGGTCACAGCCATGGTTTGATTCACCGGTTGCTTGATGTAGTCAGAGATCAAGGCAATGTCCATCGCCACCGATGCGCTGTCTCCTTCCACACCACCGTGAGCCTGAATGTATTCAATGTGCATTTCATATCCTACATAGGGCGCTTTTATTTTTTTAAACACTTTTTTAATGGAGGCTCTCACATTCTGTGCAGCAGCCATTGCGATATCGCCGATTTTACCCGGAGCGGTCACCTTGTCTGACGTCCCGGCCAGTACCTGCCCGTGGATCGGCAAAGGCTGGCCGTACATCTGCCCGCTGGACTGACTGTTATATACCGCCAATCCCACGACATAGCCGATGGCATCGGTTAATGTTGAGATAAACTTTTTCAAATCTTTTTTCTGCGCAACCAATTCCTTCGCCATTGCGCCTTCAATACTCAGATGCTCTGCCAAAGCTATGTGCACATGCTCAGGTTCAACCAGAGTCGCGTTTTTTGAAATGGCGATAAATTCAGCAGACTTGATTAAGCCATTGATAGGTCTGAGGATGCAGCTTAATTTCCGGTCACTGGCCCGGCAGCGCAACTCCTTGATAATTTCCATAACAGATGTTTGTGTAAATTCACGGGGAACGAGGCTATAGTTCTCTGGAAGAGCCCGGCCCATGATTTGTTCACAACGTTTGCGAACTCCCTCATTTCCCTCCTTTTCCAGCACATCGTTCCAAAGCGCATCAAACTCCTTAGCTAACAGATTAATCTCTTGTTTAATGTATTGCGCAACTTGGCGGATGGTTTCCGGGCTTTCAGGCACTGCGCTTTCCATCTCAATGACTTCACCCTTATCCTCGATCCGGCTTAAAAACGCACCGTCACCGTCTTGCTTTAAAGAGGTAAGCGTATCGTGATTGCAGCAGGCGACAATAATGTTTTCAGCACGCAAATCATTTTCAGACCGATCCGCGGCGCCACTGCCGCTGTTGCGTCCTCCCTCCAATTTATAGAGCTTGCTTTGCATCACTTCCAGGAGCTCAGGCATATACCCGGCTTTTAACATGTTTTTCAATTCATCAACATAAATGATGGGAGAGGTCGCATGGGCGCCCAAAAACGCCCGTTTATGCGCCGGAGTGTGAAGTTTGCCGCTTTGATAGGGGTCATGACGAAACCCGCCCTTCATGTTGCGGGCATCGGACTCAGTTACCCTGGCCATAAGTTGGGTTTCTTTTCGGGGATCAAAAAGCACCTCTGGAATCATGTCTTCTACTTGCTTGATATATTGATGGTGCCCGCCGATATTTTCCCGTTGAATTTTTTCTTGTGCTTTATGCTGATTTTCCTGAATAAACATAAAAATGGCGCCCATTGACGCCAATCCCGTGGCAATAAACGCTTCAGGAAAAAATACACCCGCGGCCACACTTAAGGCTGCAGCTGCGATAAGCCATCGCTTAACACGGCGGATCGAACGAATAGGTTCGGCCAAATTGAATTCGCCCATATTTTCGATGGAGGTCCGGATGTGATCGAAAAGCTGAGAAATACATTTTTCAAGCATTACAGGAACTTCATAGGCAATACGGATATTGTGCTTATCTTTTCCAGGGTATGCGGCGATGGCGTGTTTGGGCCTCAGATAGTCACCCAGCGACTTGTCCAGAATCTCATTGAACATACTGGCCAATAAAGACTTTCCGGTCCCGGGCCGCCCAACCATAAGAATATGACCACGATTTTGGGCAATTTTGCGAATTGCGTTTTTTGCGGTATCCTGAAAAATAACTCGTTCAATGGGGTCTTCGGGAATGGTAATGTCTGCGGTGGTTTCAAAAAAATCCAGATCTGATTTCAATGATTCCGGATAATCAAGCAACTCTTGAATCCAGTTATAATCGTTAACGTTATAAATATCGGATTTCATCTCAGACTCCGCGAATAGCATCCAGCTGATAGTATATCCCCGTATCAAATCTGGCTGCTCTTTTGTTCAATTCCTCAAACAAAGTAGGAATTCGGTCTTTGATTGGCTCTAAGGCGCATAAATTTTGAAGTATGGAAATATCTGTGCAGATTTCACCATTTAAATTGCTCTGATTGGAAATGGAATTAAAGGAAACTCCCAATTGGTGAGCATTCAATTTCTGTTTAATCATCATGCTATCTTCAACTTCAAGGGGAATGTCCTTTATCGCTTCCTGCCAAACAGGTGGTAACGGAACATTAGTATAATCAATTTCAATTGTATGATTAAACATCAGCCGAACCGGTAAAGCCTTACCTTGAATGCAATGTTCCAGGGATTCCTTCATGCTATTATTTTCCCGGATAGCGTATTCGAATAATTGAAGATAGCTTAACAAATTCACATCATTGAGCCAAAAAGCGATGGTATTGTCATTACCCAAAAGACAAGCTCTGTTCTTCCCATCAAGGGTCATTCGAATCAGCCGGTAAGACATCCCAGGGTCAAAGGTTTTGAAATCAAAACCATTCATTTCAAAGACACCCTTTGCAGCGTAGGCTTTTTTGAGTTTCACTTTAATTTTCTGGCCGCAATTTTTACGAATATAGTCGAACTGTCTTATTGGGTCACCGTCAATTACCATGGCGGATTTAAAACCAGCGTTATCTTCACATACGCCCACCACATCAACTACCCGGCTTAGATCTATTTTATCCAATTGATCGTAAAAGGAATCAACGGCTTTTAATTTATTGTAAATATCGCCTATGTAACAGTCCAGCACCTCATCGGTCAGGCGTTGTCTCGGTTTAACAAAATCTAACCACAACGTTTTCGGAGAACCCAAATTAAGGGATTTTTTACGGAACCTTCCCAAAATCAACTTTTTCCAAAACATTGACATGGATGAACGCCGGTGAATTTCACATCCTACAAGTGTTTTTTCAACCACAAGCGCTTTTGGATCAATCATATACCGGCCGATGGCTGATATTTGATACTCACGCACCATGGTAGGCTTTTTACCGGCTGCTATGGTATCATGAGTAAACTGTGCATACCGCACAGGTGAAATGATCCACAACTGCAAATTTTGTTGTTTATTGGTATTCTGAGAATCGATGATTCGGCTCCTGTCAGGGTCTTGAAAGATGCCAATATGCTGTTGTTGCGCATAGATTTGGTTTCGTTTTTAAAGCGCGTCTATGGGCGCATACTAATTGATATACTGATTGTCTGTGCACATTGACGCAACACAAAAAACCGAATTCAAGGGCAAGCATAAGTGGCATATTCGCATCTTCCAAGACCCTTATATGCTTAACCAATGCCCATCCTGAAATTGAATATGTCCGGCAGGGCATCATCTACCCGATTATATCAATTTAAAATACCAAAGAACTTATATCAATTGAAAATACCAAAGAACGCCTCTGAAAAATGCCTTTTGCATACCTGCTGCACACCGGTGTCCTTGCCTGTACAACAGGTTGTGCAATACGCACCAAGATTATGCCCATTACGTTCTGCAAACATAGAGTTTCCACTTTTCCTTCATACTATCTTCATATTTTTTTGTTATATAAGTCTTTACCTGTAATGGTTATTTTCGTTATCGGAAATAGTGATAGATAGGTGTATAGACGTAGTTTAATACATATCACCTGCTGTTCATTTATCGGCTTATTTTTTTTTTACTAAAGTTTACGTACAAATTTAAGGAAATAGTATGATTAATTTTTGAATTAAAACAAAGACCATTATTACAGATAAAAAAGTATCAGGTCGTTTTCAGTATTGTTTATAATAAACTGAATTCTTAAACTTTCCATACGACAGCACTTATGGCTGAAAACACTCAGGTGCGCCCGCCATCAACGGCCCCTTGTAACTTTCAAAATTTATCCCCAACGTTTGCAGCCACTTCATCATTACCGGGGAGGCAATACCCCGGCTTATCTTGCTGCTCTATTTCAAAATCAAAATGGAAAAATCATCAATTAATCATTTTTTATGAACATAAAAATGCATACTTAATGATTAGGAGTCCGCTATTAACTCACTGTTGATCATATCAGATAATGTTGAACGGTCTTCTGATTTGCTGGCTTTTTTCGAGAAGGCTGGCTATCAGGCGGCTGTAATTGGAGAAAAGGATGCTGCATTGCAAAAAGAGAGCAGCAGTCATCCGGACGCCGTAATTTTTGATATACATCATCCCAACATCCGGGGTTTATCTCTGTGTTTGACACTTAGAAAATTTTATAAAGGTCCGCTGCTTCTTATGACCGAAAACAAAGATGAACTCTATCAAGTTCTGGCAATTGAACTTGGAGCCGATGATGTGATTATAAAACCCTATAACCCTAACTTACTGCAGTCGCGTACGCGCGCTTTTATCAGAAGCGCATCATGGCGAACCGAGTGCAAAAATTGCAATAATAAGCTCAACGAATTTATTGTTGATGAAAAGCGCCGCGAAGTCTTTGTAAATGGAAATCTGGTAAATTTAACCGACTTAGAATTCGAGCTGCTTAAATACTTATCATCCCAATCCGGCAAGATTGTATCACGTGAAGCAATCCATAAAGCCTTATACGAAAGCTCCAGCAATGAAGTTTTGGCCCGTTCCATAGATATGTATATTTGCCGGATACGCAAAAAACTCGGTGATAGTTCGTCTAACCCCAGGTATTTGAAAACCGTAAGAGGCTGCGGATACCTGTTTTTAGGTGGAAAAAAATTACCAGAGACGATTACCGGTGATCAAATCGGCGCATCCGCACCACATGCTGCGGCCGTGTAATGGCCGCAGCTATTTTGACTATGTGGCTATGGTTTTATGACTTTCATTCCTTGGGCAGTATCCTGGACCTGATATCCCAATGCCAGGATTTTATCTCGCAATTCGTCCGACAACGCCCAGTTCTTTGCCTTGCGGGCGTCTTTACGCGCTTGAACGAGCTTTTGGATATCCTCCGGAAGATCTTGTTTTTTTGCAAGCTCTGACAAATCAAGCCCTAAAATACGGTCGAACTCGAACACCGTTGCCAGTTTGGCGCCGGCGTTCAGATTCGATTTGAGCAAATCCTGAACTACAGCCATCGCCCGGGGCATATTCAAATCGTTGTTAATTGTCTCATGAAACCGTTTTTGAAACTTGGAATCAATGGCGGCAGGTTCACCCGCATCCATCAGCGTCCTGACCTGGTTGCGCAAATGGAAAAGGCCGTTTTGGGCGGCGGTGGCAACCTTGCCGCTGTATTCCATAGGTTTACGGTAATGCGTTTGAAATGTTGCATACCGGTACGCCAAAGGATCAATACCTTTATTTAAAAAAGCTGATTCGAGTGTCAGAAAATTACCCTCGCTTTTGGCCATTTTCTTACCACCGGTAATAATCAAAAACGCTCCATGCATCCAAAAAGAAAAGAAGGGCTTACCGGTAGCGGCTTCGGACTGGGCTATCTCGTTGGTGTGGTGCACATCAATGTGATCAGTACCTCCACAATGAATATCCAGCATATCGTTAAGATACATCATGCTCATGGCTGAACATTCAATGTGCCATCCTGGAAACCCCACACCCCAAGGTGATTGCCATTCCATTTGCCGCTGCACTCCTGACGGTGAAAATTTCCAGAGGGCAAAATCCGCCGGATTTCTTTTGGAAAGATTTTTCTCGACCCTGGCCCCCTCTTGCAAAGCTTCCAGATCCTGATGGGACAGCTTGGCATAATTTTCGAATCTGGATGTATCAAAATAGACACCATCGTTTATCGTATAAGTATAGCCTTTGGACTCCAGAGTTTGGATTAGCTCTATCTGTTCGCCAATGGTATCCGTGGCCTTGCACCATATTGACGGCTCTAAAATATTAAGGCGGTTGATATCTTTTTTGAAAGCTTGCGTATAATAGCCGGCAATATCCCAAGCGCTTTTACCTTCCCTTTGAGCGCCTTTTTCAAGTTTATCCTCACCCATATCCCGGTCGCCGGTCAAATGGCCGACATCCGTGATATTCATTACATGTTTGACCTTATATCCGTTATAGGTCAGCACTCTTTTTAGAATGTCCTCGAAAATATAGGTGCGCAAATTGCCGATATGGGCATAATTATAAACTGTTGGCCCACAGGTATACAGTCCCGTCTCAGGCGGCCGGCTTGGTTTAAAGACTTCTTTTTTACGCGTCAGACTGTTATATAAAAACAATTCCATTTTCTTAAAATCCAGTGCTTGTTTCATTGCGGTTCTTATAATTTGATTAATTGCCTGAACTTATGCCCCAAAAGCAACCGTACTGTCAAACAGTCTTGCCCCCTTTTAAAATACGGTACTTTAATAAAAGTGTGTCGGCATCTAAATTCTGGCATGATATCAATGACAAATCCTTTTCGACAGGCTTGGAAAACAAACACAATCCGCTACCGAATAATTTGGGGGCAACGGTTAAAAGTATTTCATCAATCAACCCGGCTTTTATAAATAAGCTATTAATTTGGGAACCACCGGTTAAAATAACCTCTTTATATCCTTTGTTTTTTAATTCAGACAATAAATCAGCAGGCTCTTTGGCGGTAAACAATACATTCTCAGCGCCAGCCAGTTTTTCAGGATGGCGCGTATAAACAACATTCAAACGTCCGGGCAGCGGTCTGCCAATGATACGGTAAGTTTGTGACCCCATGATAAGGGCGCCGGCCTTTTGAGTAATATACTTAAACATTTTTTTGTCTCTGGCGCATGTCCAGTCCGGAAAATGGGTATTATGTTTGGCGATTACCCCGTCCAGACTTTGAGCCATCATCAAAATCACCTTTAATGGCGAGTCAACCATTTCAATTCTCAACTTTCTTCCCCCTGAGCCGATAATTAAACAAGAAAAGTAATTGCGGCTCCGGATGTTGCCGAATCTTTTCTTCAGAACACAAAACCATCAATAACGCCATTTTTACACTTTAGAGCGAATCAACTCAAGTGATGTGGAAAAATACCGAAATATAGGCAAATAGTGTAACAAGGAATGCTTAATGTTAGTTTTATGTGATAATTGCGAAAAATCATATAATTTGCCTGATAACAGGTTGCCCCAAGGCAAGGTTGTGTCTTTTCCCTGCCCTTCATGTAAAGAAAAAATAAGCCTTGATTTGCGCACCGGCACAAAAAAAGAGGAAAATACACACGATCAGCACATACTGCCGAATGAAACCGCTGCGGTTGAAGATTCAAAAGAAGATCTTGAAAATAAAGATAATTTGAAAAAAAGGATATTAAAACGCGTCGAGGATCTGCCGCCCATGCCCAAAGTGCTGATAAAAGCGCGGGAAATCATGGCTGATCCAAATTCAAGCTTTAAAGAGATTTCTCAAGTCATTGAAAAAGATCAGGCAATAGCGGCCAGTATTTTAAAAGTTGCTAATTCCGCCTATTACGGGCTCAGTGGAATGGTCAGCTCTATTCATCAGGCCACCGTCGTTTTGGGCTATAAAACCCTCGAACAGGTCATTACCATGGTCACTTCCTCAAGTTTGCTGGGCAAAAAACTAAAGGGCTACGGTCTCAATGCAGGGGCTTTATGGCAACACAGCCTGGCTGTAGCAATGGGCTCACGTTTTCTGGCCCAAAAACGTGCGCCCATATTGGAAAATGATGCTTTTTCCGTTGGCCTGATTCATGATGCGGGCAAACTGGCTCTAGACCCGTATATCAACGATAGCAGGCAGGAGCTGGATGCCTATATGGCTCAAGAGAATAAATCACTCTTCGAAGCCGAAAAATTTATTTTGGGATTCGATCACGCCGAAATTGGAAAAGACCTATGTGAAAAATGGAAATTGCCCGAAAGTCACGCCATAGCCATACGCTATCACCACTGTCCATCTGAATCCAAAGACAACCAGCTAAGCCATATTGTATACCTCGCGGATTATATGGCTATCTTTGCAGGACTGGGATGTAACTCTCAGACTCAATCAAAGGAGCCAGATCAAAATAGTTTGCAGGCTCTGAATTTTAAGCCGGAAGATTTACACAAGGCGGCTTTGGAAGTTAAAAACTCCGTTGATGAAATCATTGCCAGCATTTCCTGAAAATATTAACAATACAATGATGGAATTATTTTATGCCGGATATACTGGTTGTAGAAGATGATAAAAGTTTGCAAAAAAGTATGCAAAGAGGCATTGAAGGCCTCAGCCCCGCATACACCATATTTGCAGCCAATAACGGCCTCGAAGCGGTCAAGCTGCTCGAAAAAAACTGCATCCGGTTGATGATTACCGACTTGATAATGCCTGGTATGGACGGATTTGAATTAGTCAACCATGTTTGGGCCAACTACCCGGAAGTGCCCGTGATCATCACTACAGGACATTCAATACCGGACGCCAAACGCAAAATCCTGAATAAAAATTCTCTCGATATCCTGTTCAAACCGTTTCCAATGAAAGATTTACAGGCAATCGTCAAACAGCTTATTGAAAAACAGGCCAACGGCGGCACCCTGAACAATGTATCACCGGCCATGTTTATCCAACTCATTGATATGGAGCGCAAAACGTGTACTGTTCGTGTCCGTGACACCATTAACAACAAATCAGGAATTTTATTTTTCCGTAACGGTAAATTACTGGACGCCAAGACCAGTGAAAGCCAAGGCAAACAAGCAAGCCTGGAAATTTTCTCCTGGGAACCTATCAGGATATCCATAGAAAATGACTGCGCAAGAGACAAATTCAATATCAAGCAAACCCTGAATGCACTGCTTCTTGAAGCAAGCCGTATCAAGGATGAGAAAGGCTCCAGCCCGCAGAGCGTTACAAGCTGGAAAACAACAGAGCCGATAATACCAAAACAGAAAAAATCAGACCTATCACACAAGCTATCCACCCTGCCCGGCTTAGACGGCAATATTCACTCTATTGAAACCGATACGGCCTGGGAAGAAATGATATCACAGATCAAACAGGCAGGTGATTTGTTAAATACAGGAAAACTTAAAGCTATCGGAATCTTAACAGGCGCTAACGAGGATCTCGTTATCGTGCCTGGCAACCCGCCGACGGTCATCGAGATGGCTGTGGAGTATCCAAAAGAAAATATATACAACCGTTTATATTGAGTGGTCCTGAACAAGCATTGTCCATAAAATGGCAGCCGGCTTTACTGGAGGTCTTTAATATGCAACATATTTTAGATGGCATCCTATGCCTGAACAATATAAAGGGCTGCCTGTTCATCAAAAACAACGGAAAAATTGATTTTGCCCAATTCCATACGGTGGAACATGAAACTTCAGATGCCCTCAACTGGTCATTTTTTACAAAAGCATTAGCAGATATCCACGAAGCGGACCTTGTTTTCGAAAACGCCCGTTGTTACCTGAGAAAAGCAAAAACCGGCTACTTGCTTGTCATATTAGAAGCTTTTGCCTCGTTATCGGCAATCAAACTGCAATGCGACCTTATTATTCCAAAGCTCAATGCTCTAAAACCAAAAGGTCTCAAACGTTTTTTCCAAAAATAATCTCTTTAGAGCTTAGAGCTTGTTTAGGAATTATTAAACAGGCTCTAAGAGCCGCACTAAAAAAAAAGCGCATTTTACGAATTAGGCGATTGGCGGAAAAGAATATACCAGATTGAGCTTCGATTTTTTTTCGTATTCAAGGCGTGCCAAAGTTTGCATACTTTACGTATTCGGGCTTTGGCATAACGCACAAGACGGGAAAAAAGACATACAAGATGGTAT
>JAAERL010000581.1 GCA_024230435.1 Desulfobacteraceae bacterium | reverse complement strand
GCTGCCCTTTTTGCACCTTTGTTGCAAATCGTGATCATAACGCAGCGAGAAATGTTTTGCGTATCGGGCTGGATACGATAGCGGCTAAAGGCCGCTTAGAAGCCCCCTCCTTCGTGTAACGAAGGTGGGGGAGCAGTCACTCTGACTATGAACCTGTGCTGATGCAACCTGAGTATTTTGTGTCATTTTCAGATAATCAAGGACTAAGCGAGGTGAAAAGCTGAGCTGTCGCATTTTTTGAACAACATTGTTCACACCTTTGCTTTTGTAAAGGATGGGGGTCACCCATTAAAGAACGTGTCAAGAGCAGACTTGACCTCGTCCCTTTGCATGTTATTTCCACATATTCCTTATCAATTTTGTCCACAATCATGGCCACAATTCTATAACCTCACAGTGTTAAGAAAATCGTGAATACTGGCTGACCATCGTAAATAACCAAATGAATTTAGATCATCCCAGAAGTCCAATATTTCCATTAGCAGAGCAATACCAAAAACTGGCAGTAAGCACAGTCCTTCAATACGTTCTTTTTTCCAAATCAAAACAGCAACAAGAAATACACACATTCCAATATGGATGTGGACTGCATCTTTGGAAAGATTCAATACTTCCAATATCTGAAGCTTCACTCTTTGATAAATTGATATTTCCATATATTCAGCTATGTATAACGTATTGCTAACTCGCTAAAAAAGCATAGCTTTTTTAGTAGGTGTTCAGCAAATTGTTGGGCTATTAGTATTTCATGCTTTTACAAGATCCATATAAATGTTTTTTTATTTTAATGAAGTAGCACTAACTAAGCATGCCATCATCCAGGCACTTAATTCAGCCTTACTGCCAAAATCATGATAAATAATAAACATTTCTTTGGTCGTAATGTCTTTCGATTCTTTTTCCGTCGCTTTACGAATTATTGTTTTATCAGCCAAATATTTTTTATAAATATTACCAAATGATATCCGGTTTCTACCTGGTTGAGCAAATAAAACGACTCTCCCATATTCCTCAAAAAAACTTTCTGATGTAAATAGACCATTAATAGTTGTTCCATTTATTTTAGTAGATTCATGTCTCGCTGAAGGTTCATCAAAATATGTTTTTATTTTATAATCATTAGCTTTTATAAACACAGTAGACATTTCTTTGCCAGTTATAACACTTATTGCAAAACTTCCTTTTTTCCCTTTGTGTAATATTGTAGTATCAGCTTCTTCTGCATAACTTTTACTTACAATGATGATAAGTAGAATAATCATGCTTATCATTTTTGTTTTCATTTTTTTCTCCTTGACATTTTCAATACTGGAGTCTGCCCAACGATATTATTAAATACCGACTTGATAACGCCCAAGCTCCTTTTAAAATCATTTTCATTATATTTATTGTTGTTCACATAATTTTTCAACTGAAATATATTGGATTATATTTCAGAAGTACTATTGTCCTCTTTCATAACGTTTTTGTGTGATCGGCTGAGAAAACAACCAGACCAACGTAAATGTAAAAATTCAAGAAGGATTTTGGGAACCTGCCCCCAAAATACCCAAAATAGTCTTCCTCACGCCACTCATTCCACTCAGCCTTTTAGCATTTCGTACTGATCTAACTTAAGCTTTCTCATACTCTCTTCGGCCATAACTTTGGCTTTCTCTATTTTTTTGGTATTGGGGTATGATGAGGTGACTGCTCCCGGCAATTTATTGTTGGGAGCAGTCAACAAAAAATCGAAGGCTGAGTCAAAAACCGTTTTGACTTGTCCACTTTATCCCCACGCCAACCAACACCACTCTCTCTTCAGTCATCACCAAAGATACGCCATTCATCATATTTTCATTCTCATTCAAAATAACGGCATCGGCCTTATTATAAGTTTCGGCATTTTCGTTCCTTGCTCCAGCGCGTGGAGCGACCTTGCCCCGGATGACTGTTGCGAGATCTGAGGGGTAAAATTATTGGGAGTTCGCAGCATCAAGCATTTTTAAAAACTCATCAAATAGCGCATCGTCCTTAATTTCCGATGTGAGTGTTAAGAAATGAGGGGTTATTTTTTGAGGAAAAATTGTTATTGTTATCGTCCTTTTTTGTTTTGAAGCCTTTATTTCTGGATCAATAATGTATTGAAAAGCTTCAAAAGTTTTGCCTATATAATGATCTAATTCAGTTGCTTCGCGAAAAATTTTTGTTTTAAACCAAAGGACGTAATATTGCCAAAAAGAAGGGTTTTTACTCAAATCAGCTTCTGTAAAAAGAAATAAGTCCGTGTAAAATTCCTTAGAACTTTTTTCTTTATCTATTTTGGGATTGAAATTTTTACAGCCAATCATTCTAAAATCTTTATATTCATTACTTGGCGCAGTGATACCCTCATTGAAAATTAACAAAAAGAAAGGCTTATTTTTAAATATTTTTAAGACAGACTCATTAAAATCTTTTTTATAACGCCATCCTTTTGGTATCGGTATGTTGACGCCGTGAAAGTCAACGGTCTCCTCAGCTTTTAGGGTGTATGAGCCAGACACTTTTTGAGATTTGGCTTTATAAGTATACTCATTAGCAGGAAACAAGACAGGCTTGCACGTGCCTTGTTTTTTTATACCACAACCATTTAAAATCATAACCGGAAAAAATAAAAAAAAAGATAAACAAAAATATTTTATTCGCATATTCTTATTCCATTAATTTTCTTAGTACATTGGTTTTAAGTATGCTAAGTCCAAAATCCGAGCAAATCTTAGAAACAACCAAATGTTTTTTTGTCATTACCCAAACTTTTAGTATGTCTAAAGGAACACGTTTGGCCCAATCTTCTAAACCCTTTACTCCTAATATAATTTCTTTAGCCTGGGGGATAACAGTCGAGAGTGACCCTATGCCAATTGTACAGTCTTGCAGCTTGCTAATCATTTCCGATAGAGCTTCAACAGCGTTATCATTCCATTTATAGGGAGAGACATTCTGACCTGTATATAATTCAAAAAGAGCGGAGTATTTTTCTTTTTCTTCCATTGTTAATGGCATTTGAGTTTTTCCTTTTCAGCTTTATTTGAATCTGTCAACTTTAACACCCCCTTCTTTCGCTATACGAAAAAGGGGGCGCAGTTGACATGTATTATGCAGCGACAGGTTTACGCCAGTCGTCTTCCCCTGAAGTGCCGCAGGCTTCGTGAGTCCACTCTATCTTACGATAGCTAAACGATATCGTTTCAAGATGTGTATAGTGTTTATTGATTGGGTCTTGTGCGTTTGGCATTGTGGTTGATAAATTATCAATGATATCATCGTTTTACTTTGTTGTGAAATAGTGTTCCTGGTGGCCAGTTGTAG
>JAAERL010000580.1 GCA_024230435.1 Desulfobacteraceae bacterium | reverse complement strand
GCTGCCCTTTTTGCACCTTTGTTGCAAATCGTGATCATAACGCAGCGAGAAATGTTTTGCGTATCGGGCTGGATACGATAGCGGCTAAAGGCCGCTTAGAAGCCCCCTCCTTCGTGTAACGAAGGTGGGGGAGCAGTCACTTATCCATGTGCAATACAAATTAACTGGCCCAAAGCATGATTTGCATTGCTTTAATATGGATACCTGCTCGGCAAACCCTCCTTTTACTTGAAGGGCGAGCGTCATTTCAGCGGCATTGTATTTTATTTTGGCATTTCCTTGGTTTTTGCATTTAATCGCTTTCCCGCAAACCGATTCACAATCCATGGGAAGGCAATAATACCACCAATTTATAATTTTGTATAAAAGCACGCTGTTTTCATCGATAAAATAGGCCTCAGAGCATAACCCCTTGCTTGAACATAAGTGGATCAAAAACAAACCAATCAATGTTAACCTTAACTTTTTTGCCAACATTTTGTTATTTAGGCATCGCATATTGCAAGAAAAATGAGTCATTGATTTTAACGTTGCAGCATATTTTCTATTTGATGAACCATTTCCGGGAATTCTTCTATAATTGCGTTCATTTTTCCTATATTGTAGCTTCTTGAATGTTTTGAGAGGTTTTCACCCCATTGTCTTAACTGCGTAAATTCATACTTATCAGCGACACCAGTAATTTTTTGAGCAAAGTTTTCGATATCGCTTACAATCATGGTTTTCTTTAGGTGGTTCCATTTATGTTCCTTGATCTGTTTTAGATCACGAAGCAGCTCATCTATGGAAATGCAATTATTTCTTAAGAAATTACCCATTTTCAAAGAGCCCTTTGTATCCTGCCTGTTATTTTCGTTGCTGCCGATAAGGTCATAAGGCAGAAATTTTTTCAACTCATAGACCAATGTTTCTTTACTTACTGGTTTGAGCAAATATCCATCTGAGCCGATCTTTTTAACTTTTGATTTCGTTTCTGTTGTTACATCAGCAGTTATTACTATTACAGGTATTTGTCTTTTGCCCTCGTCTTCCTTAAAGCTTTTCAGCACGGAAACACCATCCATCTGAGGCATTCGCAGATCCATCAAAATAAGATCCGCTTCGGCATTGTGGACAATATGTATCAACTCTTTTCCATTTTTGGCCATTAGCAATTTAAATGGTTGATATTTAAGATATTCTTTTATCAGTTCCCTGTTCGCCTGGTTATCATCGGCTATGATAATAGTCGCTTGCCGAAATCTGATTTCCTCATTTATCATATCTTTTAATGATCGTTCACAATATGCTTCGGAAGAAAATTCCACATCAAAAAAGGTAACCTTAAAAGTACTTCCTCTTCCGGGCTTGCTTTCAACTTCTATTTTTCCGTTAAGCATTTGTACAAGCCGTTTAACGATAGCCAGCCCCAATCCTACGCCATCGACAATTGTATTGTCATCAGATATTTGTTCAAATTCTCTGAATATCAACCGCGTATCGGATATCCCAATACCACTATCAGTTACAATTACTTTAAGGGCTTGGGCTTTGCCTTTTTGCCCAATCAATTCCACATTTACCCAAATAGAGCCTTTTGGAGTAAATTTTATGGCGTTGTTCAACAAATTATTTATGATTTGTTTAAAACGCACTTTATCGCATTGAATAAAGAGACCTTCCAACTTAGGAGATACGGACACTCTCAAATTCAATCCATTTTTAGATGTTTCTGATCGGTATTGTTCTTCCAGTTCGTTAAATACGGATACTACCGACATGGGTTTTTTATCGATGGATAGTTTTCCTTTTTCAATTTTAGAAATCTCCATTACATCGTCGATCAGTGACAACAGGTGCCGTCCGCTGCCGATAATATTTTTTAAGTAAACATTATGCTGTTCCGGATCCTTTTCATTTTTCAAAAGCTCCGAATATCCAAGAATTGTATTGATAGGCGTTCTTATTTCATGGCTCATATGCGCAAGAAATCTGCTTTTGGCCATTGTTTTTGCTTCTGCAGCTTCTTTTCCGAGTCTGAGTTTTTCCATCTCCCTTTGTTTTGTAATGTCTTTTATGATGCCCTCATAGCAAACGATATTCCCATTTTCGTCGAAAATTATGTGGGCTGTCAGGCTGCATATCAAATGTTTCTTATAGCTATGTTTTAGTTTCACTTCATAGTTTTTGACATACCCTTTATTTTGTATTTCATACTGAAGTTTCTGAAGCGATTTTCTGTCACTATACGCACTGGTTACCGTTCCGTTCAGGGCTTTGACGAGCTCAGCTGAAGACGTATAGCCAAACATGGCCGCAATAGCCTGATTTGCTATCAAAATTCTTCCATCCCCGGCAATCTGAAATATCCCTTCTGAAGAATTTTCTAATAAACTTCTATAGCGGTTCTCAGATTTTGCAATCATTTCATATAATTTGGCATTTTCAATTGAAATCGCGGCTTGAGAGGATATTAATTTTAACAATTCCACTCTTTTCGGTGTAAATGCGTTTGAAATTTCATTATTTTCCAAATAGAGTAATCCGGTCAGCCGGGCCTGCCTAATCAGCGGAATGCATAAGGCGGACTTGAGTTTTGAATCAATGATGTATTCATCACAACTAAAGCGCGGATCCTCATATGCATTAATCAATACCAGCGATTGTTGGGTTCTTGTAACGTAGTTGATAATCGATACAGGGGCTTGGCGCCATTGATTATTTTGCCTTCCTGCGCCAGTCTGTAATTTAATTTGGTCCCCGGCATAAATCACTTCGACGGATATTTTATTTTTGTTACCGTACAGCCATAAACAGCCGTTTTGGGCGCCGGCGTTTTCAACAACTATCCGCATTAATTTCTCAAGCAAATGATCAAGATTGATTTCTCCCGACAGCGCCTGACTGGCTTTTACTGCGGATAGAACGTCAATTGTTATTGATTCTGTTTGGCTGGAAGGTAACGAAACCGTTGTATTTTGAAAAGGTTGTCTTGCAACCGTTTGTCTGCCGGAACCCGAAGCTTTTATTTCGCTGATGAAGGTAAATTTATCCTTTAATTGCCGGCATTTTGCTTTAGCGCCCCATTTTTTATAAGCGTCGTAAGCCTTTTGCAGATACAGTCGATGTCTATTCATTTTTCCTCTTTGTAAATACAGTTGAGCTTTAAGTTCGTAACATATCGCTGCTTCATGAATGAATTGATTATCCTCTGACAACACAGATGCTATACTATAATATTCAAATGCCTTATTATATTTTTTGCACAGTTTGGCCAGCTCGCCTTTGATGATGTATAGTTTATTCTTATAATTTGCCGGTGCATGGAACGCCCATTTTTTAATCTTTTTAAAAATCCTTTTTATTTTTTCAAGATGCTGTTTTTTCACAGATTTATCGGCCAATTGATAATCGGCGCTTAGGCATAGGGCCTGATAAAAAACAAGTGATGAAAGGTAATGACGGGACTTAACCACCGAAAAATACTTCTCGGCAAGCAATGCAATTTGAACAGCTTGTGAATGTTTCCCAAATAAAAACAGCAGAATTATCTTTTTAAGGTAGAATTCAAAAAGCGCCATGTGATCTTTGCTTTTCGCGCAAGATTCGATCAGTTCCTTTTCACAGAATAATTCTCCGTTCAGTATATGAGGAGCTTCCGATTTTCCCAATAAATTCAAAATACTTTGGTAGCATAGTTTAAACCGTAAATAATAAAAAACGTCATCCTGCTTAATAACTTTGGCCTTATATTCATGCATCAAATCAAATATATATTCTAAACTGCTTCCAGCATTAAAATGCATATTGAAATACGCAGTTGCGCAATAAGCACTGAATTCGAAATCTCCTGTTGTAAAACCGGTTTGATAATTGTCCTTTAACACAGGGAGCAAACTTTTAAAAGACTCTTTATAAGGCTGGATATAGTTACTGTTAACAAAAACAATTCTGTGCTTAAGTGCATCCAGATCATTATCTTCGCATGCCTTGAGCGCAATTTTTCCATACTTATAAGCTTCGTCGTAATCACCAAATGCAGAACATAGCGCGCCATAAACCACCAATCCCAAAACCCCTTGGGGATGGTGCCCATGAATTACATAGAGTTCAAGCATCTTCAAAGAGATTAAAATAAGATATTTTGAACCGCTTATATGAGCCGGTGACAACAGGGACATGAGTACTTGCGCAATTGCCAGCTTGTGCGGATCAGTCAAGGTATCCGGATTACGTTGATCAACTTTGAAAAAATGTTTCGCCAATATTATTTTAGCGGAGATATATACATTCGTTGGATTTTTAGGAAACCTGACTCCTAATTCAGCCAATGCCATTATCCCTAAATCCACTGTCTGCCCAAATCTTGACCTTTCAAGATAGCTGCGTATTCTAATTAAATGGCTTTTACATCTGTCTAACACATTTTTGGCATGATTGTTTATTTGCTCGAGCAGTGATTCTGATATGTCATACTTATGGTCAAGATAGGCGCATTCGGCAGCACCAAGATACAAAGACAGCATTAAGTCATAGTGTAACGGCCACCCTTGTTTTCCCAAAAGGCCCATACCGGTTTTAAAATATTCATAAGCGGATTGCCAGGCAATGGACTCCTGGGCTATTTTACCCGCTGATGAATAAAGATGAGCGATTTCCGGTTTTTCTTCTTTTGTGAGCAAAGAAAGTGATTTGTCAAAATGTTTTATAACATCGAATATTTTTTCATCCTCACAATTACAATCAATCATTAATTTCTTGCCAATAAAAAGGTGAAGTTTTTCTTTGTCTTGCTTACAAAGAAGGTCATAGGCGCATTGTCTTACCCGGTCATGGAAAAATTTGTATGTAACTTCGATCTGGTCATTTTCCGCAAGAAAAAACTTATAGTTTTTTGATGGGATGATCAAACCTTGTGCAACAGCGGGCAATAAGGCTGAATATACCTGTTTTCCTGTTTTCCGGCCTACAGCAGATAATGTTTTCAGGTCAAAGGAAGAACCTATACAGGAAGCCAGAATTAAAAGTTCCTTGGAATCAACGCCCAAACCGGATATTTTAGACATCATCAGCTTGACAACATCGTTGGATATCTGAAAATTGTTGGCCTTATCGATATCCCAAACCCATCTATTGTTCTTTGGATCAAACACAATACATTTTTCGTTGTAAAGAGATTGTATATATTGGTGTATATGAAAAGGATTACCGTTGGTTTCAGACAAACAAAAATCAGATAACGCCCTTGCTTCAACATCGGAGCATCGCAGTGAATCCGCCACCAGGGTATTGGCATTGTCAGCATCAAGCGGTCCTAATTCAATACTGCTGTATTTTAGCTTTTTCTCCTTCAATGTCCTGATAAAATAAGTCAGCGGGTGATCAGAACAAATTTCATTGGAACGATAGGAGCCGATTATTAAAATATATTTTTCTGAACTTTTGATCAGGTTGGTGATCAGTTTCAAAGATGGTAAATCCACCCATTGCAAATCATCAAGAAAGAGCACTAAAGGATGAGAGCTGGATGCAATGGTTTTAATAAAATTTTGAAACACCAGATTGAACCGGTTGGCCTCCTGGATAGGAGACAACCGCATAGCCGGGTCTTGAGGGCCAATGATCAGTTCAAGCTCCGGTATCGCTTCGACCAGAATTTTACCGTTGGGTTTTATGTTTTCGGTGATAGAAAATTTCCATTTTTCGAGTTCTTCCTCGGGCTCAGTCAGCAGGTACCTTACAAAGTCCTTAAAAGCCTGTTTTAGAGGCGTATAAGGTATGGAATTTTCCAGATGACCGAATTTACATGATAAAAAGTACGCTTTTCTTTCTACGATATACCTGTGTATCTCTCCTACGAGCGCTGATTTACCAATACCGGAAGTGCCGGCAATTAAGAAAGTCTCCATTGTGCCGTTTGCAATACGGTCAAACGCGCTAAGCAGTTGACGAATCTCGTTCTTGCGCCCGTAAATTTTCTGTGGAATTTGAAAACGGCTTGGAATATCATTCATAGCCAAATCAAAAGTTTCTATGCTACCTTTTTGAGTCAATTGATCCAGGCAGTTTTGTAAGTCTTTATAGACTCCATATGCGCTTTGATACCTTTTTTGGGCGTCTTTGGCCATCAACAACAAAATGATTTTTGCCAGGATCTTCGGAATTTGCGGATTCAACTTGATTGGGTTTTGCGGCTTTTTGGCAATATGAGCATGGATCAGGGATAGATGATCATTCTCGATAAAAGGAAGTGCGCCACACATTAATTCATACAATGTAACACCGAGCGAATATAGATCCGCCCGATAGTCAATCATACGGTTCATGCGCCCGGTTTGCTCCGGTGCGATATAGCTGATTGTTCCTTCAATTACATTCGGGTTGTATATTTCGGCGCTTTCCCTGTCAAGTTGGGTTGAAATGCCAAAATCTATTATTTTAAGCACATCCGTATCCGGAGCCCAAATAATATTGCTTGGATTAATGTCCAGGTGTATAATTTCTTGCTGATGGATTTGCCATAAATGATAAGCGATACGGGAAGCAATAGACAACTTTGCTTTTAGTGAAAAATCCCAGGACGGTAAGAGCAGGGATAAGGATTCTGCGCCAAAATCCTCCATTACGATCATGAGAGTAGTGCCGATCTGCTCCAAAGCATAGACTTTGATAATTCCGTCCATTTTCAATTGCCCTGCGAGCTGAAATTCACGCTTGAAACGGGACTTTTCCAGTGCTGTTGGATCTTTCCGATTCAGCCTTTTAAGAATTACTTTTTTATCATCAGCGGCTCTTATTGCACGGCATACAATTGAATTATTGCTCTCGTATATTGTCTCCTGAATTTTATACCCGGCCTCATTAAGCGTATTGTGATGATTCATTTTTATTTTTCATCCCGAATAGTCAGCAGTTAGTGTCCGGCGAAATAGGAAAATTTGCTCAAGATCAAAGCATGCGAAAAATTTTACCAAATGTATCTGACCAAAAGCATTTGATTGATATGCCAAGGATCGATATTCCTGGGATAAAATTATTCAGCATAAGTTAAGGCGATTTCTGTTAAATAATATACCATCTTGCATGTCTTTTTTCCCGTCTTTTGTGTTACGCCAAAGTTGCGAATACGTTAAGTATGCAAACTTTGGCATGCCTTGAAGACGAAAAAAAATTGAAGCCCAATATGGTATATTCTTTTCCGCCAATCGCCTAAGATATCGGACAAATTGGCCGCTTATGGATGGGCAATATTTATCATTGCCCAAGTTTATTTAAATATATTTGAAGATTAACCTTTTTTTTCTTTAACCCCAGCTTTTTCCTGATGTTATTCCGATGAAAATTAATAGCTGATTCAGATGTATTCAAGCGCGTAGAGATTTCACCAGTTGTAAGGCCCTCTCTGATAAGCTCTATTACATTGAGTTCTGTAACCGTAAAACCATAAATCTTTAGGGCGGTTTTCAGACTGCTGATATGTGGCGACACGATCTGTTGTATGCTTTTTTCACAAGATTCAAGAAGAGCCCTTTGTTTTTCATCAAGTTTTGTATTTTTTAACTTATTGATCATCGGAAGGCATAAATCATTTATATTGGTAACTATTTTCTTTTCCAATTCTTCTTTATTTTCATCTTTTTTTTCAAGTAAAACTTTTAGCGCGGTATTGTATTCCTGCAGCTTCTCATTGGTCTTTCGTAATTGTTCCGTGCGCTCGCTTACAATTTGTTCTAAATTTTTATTTAAGGCTATCAGACGGTCGCTCTTGTTTTTGATTGCCAGTTGTGTTTCAACTCGCGCAAGTAGTTCTTCTTTGATAATGGGTTTGGTCAGATAGTCTTTTGCACCGACCTTAAAACCTGCGACAACGTCCTCGATAGCATTTTTTGCGGATAAAAATAAGACAGGTATTTCCTTCAATTCCTTTTGTTCGCCTATCTTTGTACAAAGTTCAAATCCATTCATTGCCGGCATAACAATATCTAATATTATTAAACTAGGGCGAATTGTTTTTAATAATGACAGCGCCTGGGCTCCTGAAGTTGCAAATGAGATGTCGACATCCAATGTTTCAAGCATCTTTCCGATTAGCTGCAAATTTTGTTCAACATCATCAACGACTAAAATAAGTGGTTTTTTCATAATATGCTTTTCACTTTATTTCCATTAGATCCAGTAAAAAGCAGTGCTTCCGCGTCCATGACAGGCATTACACTGATCTTATCCGGAAACTATGGAAATTATTAGGCTGGTTAGCGTCCGCCGGCGAAAAAGTCTTGCTTGCCTGTTTCGCCGATAGGCACTGGTTATCGCTTTACCTCAAACTCTGCAATCTTATGGCTTCGGACCTATATTCAAATCACACTCCCCCTTGGCATCCTCTCCGCCCTAAAGGACGGGAGATTCCTGCTTCATCAGGCGGCTGGCGCCGTCTCTGTATAGGCTGACACGCCCATATCCTGCCGCCAAAACGTTTATCGCCGTTGCATAGCCGGCATTTTCGCTAAAACCGCAATTTGGACAGATGAATGCTGATTGAGTTTTGCGGTTTTCTTTATCCGTATGGCCGCACTTTGAACAAGTTCGGGAACTATTGCGAGCTGATACAAAAAAAACCTGTCCTGCCCGCCAGTACTGCTTGTATTCAATCTGCCGTCTGAACTCAAATCAGCCCTGGTCAAGGATTGATCTGTTAAGTTCTGATCTGGCCCTCACATTTTGCCCGGCTCATCAACCGCAGGCAAGACATTTTTTTTCCAGACGTTGTTTTTGCAATCTAAGAGCTTGTTTGGGAAGTAGAAAATTTAGCTTTGCAGCCGATTTAATAATTCCCAAACAGGTTCTAAGGCTTTTATTCCAAACAAAACGGCAACACCCGGCAAACTGGCTTAATTTTGATTAATTTGCGGTTGGTTTTTAATCGGAATTTAAATGCCTTGCGCACAATCATGTTTTTCTATATACATTTGGTCTATGAAGAAATCAAGTGAAATAAAACCTGAAGACATTGTGTTTTTAATTTAAATGTTCATTTGGTCTTTGTTACCAGATATCGCCGGGAAAGTTTTCAGCGCGATTATTTTTGACGAAATGAAAAGTGTATTTGAAAAAGGCTGTTTGGACTTTGAGGTTTCGCTGGAAGAATTTGACTGTGAAAAAGACCATGTGCGCTTGCTAATACTGTATCCGCCCAAAGTGTCTGTTTCCACACTTGTGAATAGTCTTTTGTCAGTTTTTCCATTTTATAAACGAAACGCAAAAAGCTGCTGCATCACCCGCCTGAAGGAAGGTGTCTTGTATATAAATTCAATCTATGTAAAACGGTTCGGCAATTGAAAAATTTGCAGATTACAAACCCATTTTTACCTTTTTATTGGTTATGGCAGGACTCAGGCTAAGGCAAAATTTAAGATTATATAGTGAGAATTCCCGGTAATTTATTGCCGGGATGAATCGCTGAATGCCTTATGCTATTTGCACTATATGTAGTATTATAAATATTTTTTTTATTGACATATATTATTCTTTTCGGCATACTATATGTATGTCTGAATATTTATATGCTCGAACTGCGG
>JAAERL010000579.1 GCA_024230435.1 Desulfobacteraceae bacterium | reverse complement strand
TAGGATTTAAAATATTTAAACTTACCTTATTCGTGATCTAGTAATTAGTCTTTCACTCGTGAACAACAAAAAGTAATTATCAAACATCAAAAAGTAATTATCAAAGCAAGCGACGCTATTGCTTGAAAAAGTAATTATGAAAAAGTAATTATGAAAAGAAAAGTAATTACTGAATCGTGACTCCAAGAATGGTCCTCTCGTGACTCTAGAGACTCATGAAATGAACCATGAACCAACAAATAATGAAAAACGTCTATCACCACTACTAACAAAACACATCTATCTATCGACGGCGCAAAGCTATTGAGACGATACAAATACGCGTTAGTAATTAAAGTATAATTATTATGTCCATCCCGCTAAACTGCACTAGAGTAGTTGCTATTATATTCGTCGTTTGTAGTTTCATTGTTATCGTTATGAGTTTGAATGAATGTATTGAGATGCTCACACATCACAGAAAACTATCGCAGAGCATAAAACGAGCACAAACATAACAGGCAAACCAAGGCAAACACATCAAGCACACACTAAATATAATAGACAACCGATTAACTTTAATAAGAACGTATAATTACACATGTAACTACATTGGCGGGCACGGATACGCCTCAGATCATCAAATGCCCTCGGGCAAGCCCTCGTGCTTTTTGATGTCTTCGGCTTCATCCTCAGTAATTTGCAAGTAATTTTGCGCTGAGCCCTCGGGCAAGCCCTCGTGCGCGCGCGAAATTACTTGCAAATTCCTGGCCCGCCGCGGTAGTTACGTGTAATAAAAATCTTTTTTAGGTTTATCCAAGCTAAGCCAAGTTAGTTGTAATTTTAAGTCGCTTCTCAGCTCAACGCTTCTCAACTCCTTTGGCCAAGTAGAATTGTACATTCCTTGCAAGTTTCTTGAACCAATTCTTCATATTCTCAACTCAAATAATGTTACAAATATCGACATTACATCATGATCGATCAGTTCTCAACTCTTCGTGATGGCTTCCCAGTTTTCCCACCTACCCATCCCACGAACCTCTAAAATAATTAAGACTAGCTCCAAACGACTCAAATAACCGTTTCTCCGCGTTATGACCGGATCGGGAGATCG
>JAAERL010000578.1 GCA_024230435.1 Desulfobacteraceae bacterium | reverse complement strand
CAAAAAAAGGCTATACGGAGAAGTAGATAGTATGCCTAACTCTAATAAATTTACATAATATTGGTCATGTGTATCTTACTAAGTCCAATAAAGTATCATGTGACATTTCAGAGCAATCCTCCATCACAGCACAAAGTTATTTGTAATAAACCACTGTAATTTGGGGCCAAAAACACCCTGGGTGGGGCTCTCCTCACAATGAAACTACCGCTATATCTTGCAGAATACGGATACATCAGTCCAGTCCAGCGTTATGACCTGTCTAAATAATGCCAATGAGAAGTACTGTGCAGTTGGAATGGATCCGGGAGGGGTCTGCCCCATAACAGAGGTCATTTTGCCAAAAAACATGTAAAAATTGGGTTTCGCAGCATTTTTGTACATGGCCATATTTCTGTGCTTGTATATGAGAGAGTACATATAACTAGAAAAACCCAGGGTCCTTTCCATGTCCGTGATACACTTCTCTCAAAGATTTAGCGATAAAAAATCTAGGTTAAAAAATTCAAAGCTAGTCGAGTTTTATTAGGGTGAGGGGTAAAGAGGGGCCAGAGTGCAAAAAAACTTGTCATTTTTGCCAATGTACAAAGCTAATAAGATTTTTAGTTCAAGGCAAATGGTTCAAGGAAAGTTTCTACACGAAAAAGTTAGTCTTGGCATCAGACATGAAGGTTCAATGCCAATTTGCTCAGAAAAATCAATATCTTGTGCAAGCCAAGGCTTGCTCAGCCTATTGTTTGGCAGAAATACCCCAAATACCCCATGGTGCAAATAGAACATATTCATATAGAGGTGACGGGGAGGTCAAAATGACAATTTTTTGAACCGTATGTGTTTTGGTAATGGTTACCATGATATGAGGTAGCTTTTTTGTGCAGTAGAAGTCTCAGCACAGAAAATCCTTTTTTGAGCAATCTAGCCATCTAAACCCCTCACCCTAACAAAATTTTACTAGGTGGCCTCATAGTGCCCCTACGCAGGAATCCTACAAAATGTAAATGTACGAAAGTGCCCCAAAAGTGTTACCCCCCATATCCCCAATAGCACTACCTTGTAGAGAATTGAGTGCTGATCGCGATGAGACCCATGGGGATATGGGAGGATACCCATCTCAATGATTTTTTTAGGTTTCCGTAAAGTACTACTTTTCAAGCTCATGACTGACCCTTGTTGGTGCACAAATGGTGCCACAGAATGGCCCCATCACGTGCCACGGCCATGGCAGTAGATGTTGTGGAATCAACAGGTCCTGGGCTATCCACCGGTATGTCTTCACGGCCTGAAAGTGCCCTGCAAGCAAACTATGGGTATTTAAGACATGTGTCTTAACGATGGCTGCGGAGCGCCCCCCACTCTCTCGTCGTGGGCGACTCGAGGTGGGGGGCGCCTCACTTTACACCTATCTCAAATTTTGGATGCCATCTTTCTTAATAAAAAGTGACTTCAGATTCCAGCACACCTTGGGATCAGATGGCACTTGGGTGCCAAGATATTTCCAGTCCCGTGTGACGTACCAGATCAGGTTCGAGAGGGCCTTGATCCTGCACCGCGTCAAGCACAGCCTCCATATCAAGGTCGGTGGCCTGAGTTGTGATAAGTACCACCCCTACTACCTCTGTGGATCCCATAATATATATTTCATGCCTTGGGGGGTTCGCAATGGCGGGGAAAGGGCCTCAAACGCCCAAATTTCCGATGTTACCCTATCGGAACGCGCAAAAAAAGGCTATACGGAGAAGTAGATAGTATGCCTAACTCTAATAAATTTACATAATATTGGTCATGTGTATCTTACTAAGTCCAATAAAGTATCATGTGACATTTCAGAGCAATCCTCCATCACAGCACAAAGTTATT
>JAAERL010000577.1 GCA_024230435.1 Desulfobacteraceae bacterium | reverse complement strand
GAGATTCGTATTGTGCCCTAATTGCGTGGGGGAGGTGGATGATTACACTATAATTTCGTGTGTATATTATCTTGTCACTCAACAAGTTCATCTACTCACATTCTGATTTGATTTACGGTTCTTGACTAATAATGCTCGGTCATCGGAGCCTACACCGTCACAATTGGCCTCCTCCCGGGTGCCGCAACCGAGACTCCCAGGCGCTACTGTCGTGGGTGCCACCGCCAGGACCGCCACCAAGGTTGAAGAAGCCATTTTTTTTCATTTAAGGTGGGTTTGTTAACTGGCTGCTCCACGTTATTGCTGGCATTCGCGACGACCTTTTTTGTATGTGCCCCAACTGCGTGGAGGGGGTGGTTTTCAACACTGTAATTTGGTGGGTATTTATTCTTGTCTCTCAACAAGACTACATACTCACATTCCCATTTCGCAATTAATTGTAAAATTATTGGGCAACACTGCCAGCAACCCCTTGGTATATCTCTCTGTGTTTTGACCTGTGGGATGGACTGCGTTAAATGATATCGACATAATATTTATTAAGAAAATCTCGTCTTGTGTCAACTGAACTGAGTGGATATCATGTACTCACAAACCTGTCACCTATTAGAGATAAAATTTTCATTTAAAATAAGATGTTTGTGCCAACTTGTCACATTTTTTAAGTTTTAGCCAAAAAACCAATTTTCATGCGTTCATTTTGAACCCTTTTTTTAAGAAAATGAATGTTCCCGCCATTTTTAACATCTAGTTTGGACCAAATCGTCACTCCACATCCATGTCATCAACCTCATCCACACTCTGCATCCATGCCATCATCCACACTCTGCACCCATGCCCTCACCTACCGATAATGATGAGACCATGGTGGTCCAACCCGTCCAACAATTACCTCCGGATGACGATGAGGTCATCACAGCCCAGTCCACCAACAAAGTTATGACAGTCAATGCTGACGACATCGCAGTTCCGTCAAAGAAAGATGTTAGCCCTGGCTCCATCCTTCCTCCGTCTCCACATGAAAAACCACTGTCACTCTCCCAATTATTAAATGACGCCGCTG
>JAAERL010000576.1 GCA_024230435.1 Desulfobacteraceae bacterium | reverse complement strand
TCACTTCAACCCTCAACTCAACGTCACAATTACGTCGGGTCAACCCGGACATTTGTGTGTATCTTGCTAGCGGCGAAAATAATTGGCGGAGTTAGTTTTGCGTCAATTAAAATTTGGCGCCAACCGTAGTAGTAAAAGACAGAAAAAGCTATATAATGGAGAAAGAGAACTCTCACAAAACAACCATGTCGGCACTTCAGTAGGGTATAAAAGTAATGGCAGTCGGATATACCCCAATAGCCCTATGACTATTTGATAGCGCACATCATCAGCTTTCCATAGAGCCACTGGCCACCGGTGGATGGGCTGTATTCGCCATGCTGTAGCTGCCGTCAGATGCTGTGTCTGGCGAGGATTTTTGTTTCAGTGTTTTTTTAACACTTTTAAAGATCTTGCAAAAATAGCAATATTCGCCGATGTAAAATCTCGACATAAATCAACTATAAATATATCAAACGAATAATAATTATTCTTCAATAGTCTTCTGTTTGGCATTCCTAGTGGACATTTTTGTCTAAGGTCTACAATGAGTGTTTAGTAGGTGGGTATACTCACTTGGTTGTTTTGATGTGTTTTTGTGAGTTTTACTAGCTTTCCGCTAGCAAAGAAATCTCCGCCAATTATTTTCGTTCCGCCAATTATTTTCGCCACTAGCTTGGGCCTGAGAATTTTTATCTTTGGTATGCACGCGAATGAACGCGAAAGGAC
>JAAERL010000575.1 GCA_024230435.1 Desulfobacteraceae bacterium | reverse complement strand
GTGGTTGTTGGGAAAATCGATATGTATTATTATCAGCATCATTCTTATTTAGTGGAAATCAATTTCAAATTATGTGAAATAATAGAAATGCTAAGGAAAGAACAGGCAAAAGGACTAATCAAAAATCAATCTTGGATGACATCTTTTGAAAGTTTGTCAATAAGTACTGAAAATGATGATACAATTTTTCGAAATAAAAGTGGTTCTAGAAATTCAGTTGGTTTCAAAAATCCTATTGAAGATGACAAAATCGAGATGCAAAAAGAAACAGTTTACCAAAGTCCAAATACCAATTCTAAGAAAATAAAGAAAGGAACAGCATCTAAGAAAAGAAAGCTTAAAAGGAGAGATAAAGAATATGATGATTTAAGTGAAAGTTCAAGGGAAGAATCTGATTATGATTCAGATTACGATGATAGAGAATACAGATACATTTTAAAAGCTTTAACAAAATGTGCCAAGAACTATAAGATCAAAGAGTTGACAATGACTTCTGATCCAGTTTCTAGAAGAGAAAAGTTTGGAATTTGGGTATCTGATTTAAAAAATATTCTGTCATCACATCATAGAACAGATGGAATAATGGATAATTATCCTGCTAAAATCGAGAAGTTTGAAGACAACATTGATAGAGCTATAAAAGCACTCCTTTTTAGTATTACCTCAGGAATGGCAAAAAGAATTGTGAGCAATGCAAGCTCATCTTATAAGGCCCTTTCCGACCTCAAAAGAAATTATGGCCAGACTTCGCAATTCGACGTACATCGCGAACGATTGAAAATGATGAATATGAAACAAGACTACAATGAAAAGGCTTCAGAATTTCTGCGACGTATTTGCAAACAAATGGACACATGCAGAATTGTCGGTTGCGATGACTTTGACGAAGGTTCGGCCTCAAGTAATCTTGTTAATATAATTCTTCAAGGTTTGAATGCGAATAATAGAGTTTATTCGGCAACGTTAGCGGAATTGAAAGCACGTTTTCGGACATATCCAGACTCGATTCATTTAACAATGTTGGAAGAAATATTCTTTAATATTGACGATTCGAATTTTGGGAATAAAAAGGAGTCTGCAAATTATATACATTCAGGAAATGAGAAGTTTGACATGTCGAAAGTGAAATGTTATGCATGTGGTGAATTAGGGCATATGAAAAGAGACTGTCCTAAATTGAAAGGAAATAAAACTGCCTCGAAAACAAAGAGCCTTGAAAATATTACTTGCTTTATCTGCAAGAAGAAGGGGCATTATGCTAACAAATGTCCTCTTCGAAAGAATAACAAAAAGGTCACATTCGAATCAGCACATTTAGCTCAAAATGGAGAAGAATATTGTAAGCCATGTATTGAGCCAGATAACCAAAAAATTTTAAGTCGATACGATTCGAAACAAGTTATATTGGAGTTGGAGTCAGAGAGATGTGATTGTAAAAGTTTCGAAGAAATTGGGATGATGGCGGCACATATTAATCGAATTGATGCGCCACCAATAGCATTTGCTCATGGAGACTTCGCAAAATGGCTTCTTGATTCGGGTGCGACAAGTCATTTCACACCAGTCATGGATGATTTAATTAATCCTGTCGAACTTGAGAACCCGATACATATACAAGTAGCAGACGGTTCTCGAATGCAGGCTACTCATAGAGGCGTGGTAGAGCTGCATTTTACGTCCGATCAAGGAATACAAGTGAACCTTCGGCTAATGCGAGTTCTTTTTGTACCAGGTCTACAAACTCGATTGTTCTCAATTGAAAGTTTTGTTTCCGATGGCCGTTGTTCAGTCCTGTATTCGAATGGGAACGT
>JAAERL010000574.1 GCA_024230435.1 Desulfobacteraceae bacterium | reverse complement strand
CACTTTTGTGCCGTTTTCAAGCTGGGTTCTGGGTAAAAAGGTTGAAAACGGCACAAAAAGTGCCGTTTTGCTACTCCGACTTGTTAGTGTCAAAGCTAGCGAGTAGATAGAGTGCAGCTCCTTTTGTGTTTTCCCCTCACAAATTGTAGCCCAGGATTCTTTTATGTGCCCTGTTGTAGCCCTCCTACACAATAAAGTAGCCGAAAGGCCACACGGTGGCTCATGCTTTCTTCTACTAAATAAACGAGGCCTTCATCGAAATAGCAAAACGGCACAAAAGTGCCGTTTTGCCTCTGACGTATATTATAGAAACATACCAGAGCTCTAAGTACGGAAAACCCAACCATTTTTTGTGCGTGTACCGATTTGTACTGAAAATGTCTTTCATATCTGGGTGCGGGTGCGACAAAAGCATGACAAAAGAAAAAGGGGAAATAATAAACGACAAAAGGGGTTAACCTTCAAAGTGATTTGTCTCTCGAGTCTTCTATCCAAATTAGCGTTGACATAAATCATTGTTTTTTATGCAATTTTCGACGAAAAAAATCCTTCAACAGTGCCTGAATTATTATAAGAAGCATCAATCACTGCAAACCATTATTGTAACTTTACATAGCCCTCATCATTTTTTGAAAACGGCACTCAACACGGCACAAAAGTGCCGTTTGCAAGACTGAACGATCTTCCCATCAAAGTCCTACGTAGAATTAAGTACTTATGCATCGAAGTACTTAGGACTAAGTATGTACTTCTTCATGTGAAGGTGCGTAAACTGTTGAGTACCGTATCATTCAAGTCATTTTTTCTTTTCCGGCCGGAGCCCATCTCTCCACAACTACATACATATCACAACTAGCCATCGGGTAAATTACTTTTGAGGAATTTTGACCAATTTGGAATTTTGATCGAGAAATACAAAAAATACCAGAAAATACAAAGTAAAATACAAAAAATACTACCATGAACAACAACCTTACTTTATGGTCAATAACATCGATTCCCCAGCTAACGTCAATATCTAATCACCCCAACAAGTTCATCT
>JAAERL010000573.1 GCA_024230435.1 Desulfobacteraceae bacterium | reverse complement strand
TGTTCTGTTTAAAAAAGTTACATATTTTTATTTGATCAATCTGTACAGTTTAGAAAACTATGCCAATATTGACATATCGATTAAAGTGAATTGTGATGGAGCCTGTTTCTAATGCTAAAATATCAGAAGTGACGACTAGATAGAAATCATGCCTTAAATCCTTCCAAACAAAACAGACCAGACCTTGCAATATAACAGTCGTTTATATCCCTCTCTTTTTGTTTGATTGATATATGGGTTGAGGGGTCTGTGGCGAAGTCTTCACGACCAACGACAATGCCGAAGCCAGCCTTTGTTGTTGTGCCGCCGCTGCTCAACCTCCGCCGACCGCATGAAAATGAATCTGGCTCCCCCGCTCGACCAATTTTACGCAAAATATGGGGTAGGGACTGGCCCCCACATAGTGGGAGATGGCCCTACAGTGTCGGCTGGCCGCCGTGGTGTTCAGGCGGCCGTATAGCACCATCTCGATCACCCCTGGGGCATCCGATTTGGTGCATGACGCCTCCACCACCGGCCCCGCCCGTCGGCATTTTTTGCCATCCGCCCCACCTATCTGATGCCGCCATCAATGCAGGTTGGTCCCATATAAATATGGGTGAAATCCGCATTGCTTAGCGGCCAGCCAAGGGGATGGGAGTGGCAGATAAGGCCGCTACGGCCATCGACAAT
>JAAERL010000572.1 GCA_024230435.1 Desulfobacteraceae bacterium | reverse complement strand
GACTACGCAGGATGTGTTTGCGAACACCATAGGAAATGAAAACGACATTTATCCACCTACTTTAGCCAAGATAGCACAGGCAAAGAAAAAGGAACCAAAATTGAAGGGCCTTTTCAAAAAGGACCCTGTTCAAATTCATGATATGTCATTGAAAGTGATTGATGAGACAGACATAATAGTCTATAAAAAGAAACATCTGGTCATACCTGACTCTATGAGAAACCAGGTAGTACAATGGTATCATCACTATTTAATGCATCCAGGTGCAAAGCGATTAGAGGAAACTCTACGCGCAGCTATGTACTGGAAGAATTTAACCCACGATGTTAAAAAACACGTAAAAAGATGCAAAAATTGTCAAATTGGCAAGACTCGCAAACGGAAGTATGATAAACTTCCGGCCAAAATTGCCGTAACTGAACCCTGGAAATGTGTATGTGTCGATTTAATCGGTCCATATACAATAAAAGGAAAGGATGGTACTATTTTGGACTTTATGTGTTTAACCATGATTGACCCAGCAACAGCTTGG
>JAAERL010000571.1 GCA_024230435.1 Desulfobacteraceae bacterium | reverse complement strand
CAACGGCGCTTTGTGGTCCTTTTGCAACTGGCGCACGTTACCGGTAATAATCCGGGCAGCTATGAAAATTGACCGGAAGGTTGAAAGTGTTTTAGTTTGGGACAAAGACCGCTTGGGAATCGGCACTCTAAAAGGTTTGCGACCATCCTATGAACTTGTCTGCCTGCTTTTAAACCCCGATTTTAAAATTCCAGATCGATCAATAAGAGATATCCAGCAATTTAAATGGCCATCCCGCAGGCTCAGCAGCCACAGCGCCGAAAAGCCAATTGACCTTATCAAATGGCTGATTCAAATATCTAACGCTTCCAGCGTAGCCGATTTTTTCATGGGCAGCGGAACCACGGCAGCGGCCTGCGAACAACTTGGCGTTAACTGGATCGGTATGGAAGATAGCGTCCGCTGGTGCGATAAAATTAAAGAACGGCTGCAAGCCTGATTTCAAAAGGGGCTGCATCGAGCGGCCCTATTTCACGCCTATTTTTTCAAGCGTCCTATGAAAAGGCAATGGCAATGGGGCTTGGCTGATTATGCTTTTAGCGCAAATGTTCGTGGTACTATAATTTCGACTTATTACGGGACCATTAAGTTTAAATGTTAGGAACGTCCCCAATCCTCCCCCAGGCTGGGCTGCTCTGATAGTGCCTAATTTTGAGCCTATTCAGATTGTTCTAACTTTTTAATGTTTTTCGCAAATATTTTGGGTAAATAAGACGGATTGATTTTATCAGTTTTTTTCATTTTTGAAGCAATTTCCTTTATTGTAAATTTTTGCATTCCTAAATCACGTGAAGAAGCCACAAACAAATTTAAAACATTAAGTTTTTTCATTCTATGATCTCCCAATATTGGTTATATGCTCACTAAATAACGTATTTATATTCACAAGCGAGCGGCTAAACATATCAGCAATAAACGATACTGAGTCAACATCTTTTACTGAAAAAGTTTCTTTCTTTCTGCTTGCTATAATTAAAATACCAATCATTTTTAACTCATTTCCATCCCAACCGTTTAATGGGGCAATCGCCATTGAAACGGTATCTTGACGATAATTTCTGTCATTTGCAGTGAGCTTGTATGCACCTTTTTCTGCGGCCTTAAAAATATCATTATATATTAATACCTTTTTAGAATCCCTTTCTTCGATAAGGAATCTTGCTGTACCTTCGTCCGGTGATATAGGCGTTGAATTTGGTCCTCTATTGTTGTTATAACCATCTGTTCTGACCACCGTCTTATACTTTATATCTAATACATTTGGGGCGGTAGAGGTGTCTTTAGCAAGCCTTATTGCAATTTCGATTGTATTATCTTTTATGAGCACTCTGAAAAAATTCCTAAATTTGTTTGACACTTCACTTAGATACAAATCATATATTTGTTTTAACTCAGGCAACGTAGGATTACCTTCTGATAGTCTAAACATATCTGATTGATGGTCCCTCAAATAGTGTTCGAGCTGGTGCGTTTGGTATTTTATATCCAATGATCTTATCGACCGTTTTTTAAGATACATAAATCCGATGGCTAAAGATACTCCTATAATAATAATTAATACAGTGATTATTGATAAAAGATTAATATCATGTTTAGTGGTTGATATATTTTTAGGCATCCACCACGGAGCCCCTGCTGATAAAATAATCGTCAAAACAACCGTTATTACATTTCCTTTAATTTGTGAAAAAAAACCCGAAAATCCTATTTTCCAAGCTTCTCTACCGTCAACAAAAACTTCGACGCATTCACGAGGCATGGCGAGTCCTTTCTTTAACTAATTTAAAAAATTGCTTTTGATACTAAACGGGTATAACAGGATTTAAAAAAAGAAACAGATTAAAATTTTTTGGCAAGATGTGCTGAACATTCCATACTAGGCAGCTACCTTAATTTATCGGTATTTTAATTGGAATCTTTAGGAAAAAGGTAAGAATCTACATTGCAAAAGGATAAGGTTACTGTCAGCGCACAGACACAACAACCCAAACCGCCCGATGATCAGAAAGAATCCAAGGAGTCCGCTCAACCCTCCGTCCAGAAACCTCAGCACCCCGGACTAAGATATGATCAATATTAAATCCACCCTCATGGGTTTTCTCATTACCAGAAGCGCGTTTGAAAATTTTTTCCAATTCGGCCATGGTATCCGCTTGCCTGAACTTTTTTTCCAGAGGCCCTCGGCCAGGCCCATCATTAAAATCTCCGGCAATGACCACAGGCCCATCGAGCGCTTTAGCATATGCAACTAATCCCTTGGCTTGCCGGAGCCGCTTAACCAGACAGTTCTTATCAGGATTTCTCCCTGGGCTTTTCAAGTGAACACCAATAAATGTAAGCTCATCGATCCGGGCCACAAGGAGCCCGCGTAAGCTCCAATCATTGTGTCGGTTCCGTGTTGCAGCTCTGCTGCCCGGCACAGGTGGAGTTTCCAGGGACACACTTTTTAGATTTAAGCCGTTCTTGACCAGCAGGACCATACCATCGGCCCAATCGTGGCGTCCCCTTTGTTGTCGGACATGGGCCACTTGATACGGCAGGCTGTTCGCGGCCACAAAATACCTTGCTTCAATCAAGTTAGGGGATTCGACCATGAGCAGGATATCCGGGGACACGCGCCGAATCACGGCTGCTATGGCCTTTTCCTTTTTGATTTGTTTGGGCACCCTGGTGGTGCTTTGGCCATCAAAGATGTCCATGTCTTGGACGTTCCAGGTCATTACCTTGTAGTCGCGGCTCCAGGCGTTGGAGGCGAATAATAAAATGATTGCGGCTATTAGGCTATTATATATAGGTATGATTTCATTGTTGCCATTTCCTTAGTATAGAACTTATTTCATTTTGTGCATAGAACTTGATTTATGCGGAAAAATCAAGTCGAAGGGGAAAAATGGTTTTTCAAATTCCTTTTAAGTTCATAGAAACACAGCCGATATAGAGGGTAATCACTTCTTGAGATAGCTTAAAACAGCATTCCATTCTGGATACATTTCAGCATGTGCTGCAAAAGTCTGAGTTATGAAATTGTTAAAGCCAAAGATTTGGCAATAAACAAACTATAAATATTTAAACCGCTAATGTGCAACCTAAATCGATTTAGGCAACCTGACAAAAATGTTAGGCAAAATAGAAAAAAAAGGGTGCATGATGTTAGATAAAATTCAGTTGCTAAATGATCAACCCATAGGCGGCATTGAAAAAGATAGAAAAGATGGATTAGGTTTTTTAACATATTCAGACATTATTACAAGTATGATTAAAGGAACACCTGGACCTTTTACAATAGGTATATTTGGTGAATGGGGGACAGGAAAAACTAGTTTATTGAGATTAATAAGAGATAATTTATCAGAGGATTGTAATTTTATACCCGTGTGGTTCAATGCCTGGATGTATGAAAAGGAAGAGCATCCGCTTTTGCCTCTAATCTCAACAATCGTAAAACAAATTAACGAGAATAAAGATTTTTGGACTAATATAGAAGAAAAAAAATCATATATATTAAACGCTTTACGGGCCGTGGCCTATGGGTTCTCTTCTAAGTCGAAGTTAAAAATACCGGGATTTGCTGAGATAGAGGCTAGTTTTGTTGCTAAAGACATGATTGAACGTGAATCAGAATTTTCTTATGATCCTCTTTTAGATAAAGCGATTTATTACAATTCATTTGATAAGCTCTCTTCGATCAAGCTTTCATCCAATAAGAAGATTGTGATATTCATTGATGATCTTGATAGGTGCTTTCCAGATAAAGCAATTAAATTATTGGAAAGTATAAAATTGGTATTATTCCAAAAAGGATTCATTTTTGTTTTGGGCGTTGCTCGTCAAATAATCGAAGGATATCTTAAGCATAGATATAAGGAAGAGTATGGCGTAAAAGAGTTTGAAGGTCAAAAATATTTGGATAAAATAGTGCAGTTATCTTTTCCAATACCACCACATACTCAGCGCATTAAAGGTTTTTCATCAGTGTTACTCAATCAGCTAAAACCAAAAGACAAGTCTGCATTGGAGCCAATATTACCGATAGTAGGAGCTGCTTGTGCATATAATCCTCGTGGAACCGTAAGATTCATAAACAATTTGATAATTGATCGCGCCATAAGTAATAATCTTTCAATAGGTCAAGGCTCTGAAGATATATGCATCGGATATTTCGCAATTACGCGTGGGTTACAACAACGATGGGCTCATATTTTTAATGATTTTTTTTATTCAGATGATTTATGTCAAAAAATAGCCATATTGAATCAGGATGATATCAATGAGGATGAAATTGGAACAGATAATTCTATTAAAAATATCGTGAATGAGCTCCTTCAAGATAGAGACTTGCGAGAATTTATACTTTCAAAACAAGGAAAAAATTGGCTTAAGAACAAAGAATTAAGAGACTTTGCCGTTAATTTTTTAAGTACACAAAGGCAAGAAGTCGTAGGAGATGATTTTTTCGATACATCTGCACTCCCAAAAAATCTAAGAACTCCAATGATTAGGGCTTATCAACTCGCACGCGAGTTAAATATGACAAATACGTATTTTCTGGAAATTATTAAACCGTTAGATCTTGGTATTAGTAGTCATATGTCAACGCTAAGTGAGGACAAAGAGATAATCATAAGACAATTTATAGACTCTAATAAACCGATCGAATATAAAAGGAAAAGGATTGGCCCGGAAATAATAAGGAAGAGTCAAAAAGACACAAGAAATGATATGTCCGAAAATGGGGATTAAAAATGGGGGGCAAATCAGCCCTTGACTCACCCTTAAATGGCTGCCCCTTTATGTTCAAGATGTATATGCAGCGGTCGATATGCTCAATTAAAAAGGTGGACGTAAATGCGGACGTAAAATGGTTAAAAAATAGAGGCTTTTTTCAATATAGCCACACTGAAAACATAAGAAATATGGTGTTTTAGGCATGGAGTTGCAGACCTCTCACGCCGGTAACGGGGGTTCGAATCCACCCACGGTTTCATTTGTTTCAAATAGGTGACACCTTCCGGGCTCGCTCCACCCTACCCCATTATGAAGAGTCGATAGAGGGTCAAATCTGCCCTATAGTCGATAGAGGGTCAAATCTGCCCTTGACTCGCCATTTAATGATCAACCCTTTTTTCAATTTGCTGAGAGGGACTTTGCGAGGGACTTTTTGCGTTTCCAGTACCGAAACTGGCTAAAGTTGGAAAAAATAGACAAAACACAAAATTCATAATATCAACAGGTTATCTATAAACGGGGAAGTTGGAAGACTCAGAGAGGCTGTCTACGAATCCGTAGGTCGCAGGTTCGAATCCTGCCGGGCGCGCCAATAAAATCAAAGGGTTATAGCAAATTGCTATAACCCTTTTTGATTTTTTGGGAGCGTATTGGGAGCATGGCGCGTTTATATGAGTTATTTTCAGTGAGCACCTTTTTAAAAAAAAGGCCGGTCGCTTATTTATCATGCCTTATGTATTTTTTTGGGAGCACAACCTTGCTCCCTCTTTTTTGGTTGTCTCCGGGCAAGGTGACGGTCGGGCTATAGACGGGTACGGCTTGCCGCTGCTCCCGATTTAGAACGTGCCTTGGTTGGTTCTTTCTACTCAGTCACATTTTAAACCAATTTTTTCCAAGAAATTATGGGCACACTTTTTTAGACCACTTATTGGGTGAATTGATCAACGGCAATTAAAAATAACTGAATATATGGTCCCCCAAAAACCATATTCACCAAAAAAAATAAGAAAAACCTCATCTCCCTATTATATAAGACAGGAAAAGGTATTAGGGATATTAAATTTAACAATCCTAAAAATTCATTGTTAGCACTGCAAGGGCATTCTGGCGACTGGTGAAACCGGAAAATGCAGAATAATGGAATGCCAAAACAAACCAATATCTAACCAAAGATGCAGATACAACTTTTTGTGTGAGTTTATCAAAACGGGCATGGACTAACGGCCACCATTTTTCACATGGAGACCGTTTTCCATGACCGCCGGTACCCCTACTGTATCCATAACCAGAAAAGAGTGAGCGCTGCCCGGATGGAAGAGGCATTTTTGAACGGGACTACTCATCAAATCCCTGGTAGTGATCAACAGTTCGAACCTGATGATTCAGACACCAATCATCTAAAGACTGAATAGGGTACAAGACCTTCCTTCCATACTTAACATATGCAGGGCCCCGGCCTTGGCACCGCCAATTCGCAAGTGTTCCTGCATCAATACTGTATATGTCCTCAACCTCTTTTGGTCTTAAAAATTTCCGATCCATCTTACAAACCTCCTTTTTATTGACTCAAAACTGTCTTGATCTCATTAAAGATATATTAGGTAGCCGGTT
>JAAERL010000570.1 GCA_024230435.1 Desulfobacteraceae bacterium | reverse complement strand
GAATGAGTATGAAGACGTTAGAAGCCAATACACTTGGGCCCATCCCGTGGTTGGACAATTCATACTGTAGAAATATCAGTCCGTTGCGACGTAAGTAGCTTTCAATACTGCCCCAAAAAGATTAAGATGAACTGATTCCCTTCTATGTGAACCATCCAAAAAATATTGAGCGATGAACAGATTCCTGTGTAGCTGTCTGCAATGCTTGTGTAGAATTCTCGTTGCAGCACTTTTTTTTGGCGGGAGAGGTCTTTTGAAAAGTTGATCCCTCTGAAAGTCAATCTGTACTAATCCTATGTATGTAGAACTGGTGACGTCTGTCCGTTCTTCTAAAATACGATAACCCGTGTTGAGAATGATCCTTTTGAATCTCACTAAGGTTATTCGGCGTGTTAATTTTTGTTGGCAATTCACGACTTTGCTAAATATCGCTGAATAGGAAGAATCATCGCAATGACGTATCTTGACCTCTGAAGTTCTGTATGACCTCTGAAGTTCTGTATATGATCTTTCCTCCATGATAACGCAACATTTTGACCTGAAAAAATATATTACTACAATACGGGAGTATGCGCGAATCTGTAAGGATAAAACATGATGAAACAAAAAAATTTCCTTTTAT
>JAAERL010000569.1 GCA_024230435.1 Desulfobacteraceae bacterium | reverse complement strand
TTAGGGCGACCAATCGGCCATGGCTTTCCCGCTTTTTTGCGGGTCAGCACCTCGATAACGAAACAAAAAGGGGGATAAAATGAAAAAATTAATATTCGCTATTCTGACGGTGCCGATAATGACAATTTCCACGTACGCGGCTGAGGGTATGGTTGACGTTAAAAGTTCGTTCGAAGTGAAAGAAACAGGGGACAGACTAGAGTGTCTTCTGAAAGATAAAGGTATGACAATATTTAATAGAGTTAAACACTCTGAAGCAGCTAAAAAAGCAGGGGTGCAATTACGAGAAACA
This sequence comes from Desulfobacteraceae bacterium, assembly GCA_024230435.1. Classification (GTDB taxonomy): domain Bacteria; phylum Desulfobacterota; class Desulfobacteria; order Desulfobacterales; family Desulfosarcinaceae; genus UBA2230. The sequence continues at coordinate 10,254 of JAAERL010000569.1, read as the reverse complement.
GAACTAATAATTTTTGGAAATCCCAAAGCAGGTAGTCCCCTCATGAAGTGTGCGCAAAGCGTTGCCATTGATCTGCCACAAAAAGCTTTAATCTGGAAAAATAGTGAAGGACAAACATGGATATCGTATAACGAACCAAAATATTTACAAAAAAGGCATAATGTTTCCGGTTGCGAGGAACTGATTTTAAAAATAGAGAAGATACTTGCCGATATAGCAAAGGCTGCAGCGACAAAATAGATAGTATAACAATCGCTTGCAGTATTAGATAGGAACTTGCTTTTTACCCGGGCAAGCATGCCAGTGGTGTGATTGTGCGGGGCTTGGTTTTAATATCGGCAGCAGAATATGTAACGTTTACTCAAGTTTTTGTGAAAATCTTGAATTGATACGTTTTTTATTCCAACTTTACGGGCGCTAAATCAAGGTGGCCGAAGTTATGGCCAAGCCCGATTGTGTGCCTGCATTGATTTCTGGCGCAAGTGTTTACTATGGCGCCATGATGCAATAATGACCCCTAATCCTGTAAAATCATTTTCACTGATAATGCTTTTAAATTCTCTTACTGATACTGGACGAACCGTATTTTTAGGTTAGGCTCCCGCCATGCCGCTGAAGATGAATAACAACAATAAGACCGTGTAGGGCGGGGTTATCATGGACTAAAATTATCGGTATTGGGACCATTAAATCGTTTTAGAAAGGTCACGAGTTCGCCGGTACTTTCTCAGTTATATTTTGTTTTTAGAATCAAATTTGAAATCCAGCATAATAAATTATGGTGTAGCAACAAGGGTGGCGGCCATTTTTTCTTGACTTTAAGAGAGCTTTCTATAAAGCTCACTTAATAAGGTAAACTATAAATAAAAAGTTGGATTTAAACGCTGAATGGTATTTATAGTTTAATTTGCCTTGAACCTTTTTGTTGATGAGTTGAGCTGAATTCCTCCCGGAAATATCCGGGAACACAGAAAAATAACTGATTGGATGTTGTTATGAGATCAAAAACAACCCTCAGCCCCGGTCCAATAACTCTCAACCCTCAACCCCGGTCCAACAACTCTCAACCACCACTGCATCCCCTGTCTATTTATGAATTTGAGATTCTGGTTATGCTCAAAGATTCCAATAAATATGGAATTTTTTGTGGTTTAACTGCATCACACAGATCCATTTTCATTTTCATGTTTTTTTGTTCGTATACGTAACTGTATCAGGAGGCGCCAATGGAAAATGAAAAAAAATTTTACAAAAAATTGGAAAGCAAGGGGGTTTCACGCAGGGACTTTATGAAATTTTGTACCGTTTTGACGGCTACCATGGGGTTTTCGTCTGCCTATGTTTCCAAAATCGCAGAGGTTTTTGCCGCTCCTAAGCTGCGGCCGCCCGTGATTTGGTTGCATTTTGGCGAGTGTACCGGTTGTAGCGAAGGATTTCTCAGGTCCATGTATCCATTTGTGGATGAACTCGTTCTGGAAATTTTATCCGTAGAGTACCACGAAACCATCATGGCGGCTGCCGGTGTGCAGGCCGAAGAACAATTACATGATGCTGTAAAAAAACACAAAGGCAAATTTATTTGCGTGGTAGAAGGTTCCATTCCTACCAAATTCGATGGCGGATACGGCAAAATCGCCGGCCGGTCATTTTTGGAAATTGCTGAGAAAACCATACCAAAAGCTCTCGCAACTATTGGTATCGGCAGTTGCGCCGCCTTTGGCGGATTACCTGCCGCCAAGCCCAATCCCGGCGGTTACATGGGCGTTGGCCAGGCTTTGAAATTGAAAAACATTGTCAATATTCCCGGTTGTCCGCCAAATCCCATCAATTTTGTGGGGACTATTGTGAACTTTTTGCTGTTGGGCAAACTGCCGACTTTGGACACCCAGGGACGTCCTTTGTTCGCCTATGACAAGACCATCCACGATCAATGTCCGCGCCGTTCTCACTTTGAAAATGAAGAATTTGTTGAAGTTTTTGGTTCCGAAGAAGCTGCCCAGGGCTATTGCCTCTACAAAGTGGGTTGCCGGGGACCCGAAACCTACAACAATTGCCCGGTGGCGAAATTTAACGATGGCACCAGTTGGCCGGTGGAAGCGGGCCATCCTTGCATAGGATGCAGCGAACCGGATTTTTGGGATAAAATGAGCCCCTTCTATGAAGAATTTTAACCCTTCTGCTTTTGCATCGGCAGGGTAAAGGAATGAAAAAAAGAACCTTATTAAGGAGGAAATTACATGGGTAAAAGATATGTAATCGACCCGATTACCCGAATCGAAGGCCATATGCGTGTTGAGGTGGAAGTCAAAGGTGGAAAGGTTGTTAATGCCTGGAGTTCAGGTCAAATGTTCAGAGGTATTGAAATGATCTTGCAGGGGCGTGATCCAAGGGACGCACACCATTTTGTGCAGCGCTCATGCGGGGTCTGAACTTATACCCATGCCCTGTCCTCGGTGAGGGCAGTCGATATGGCCTTTGGCGTCACTATCCCCAAAAACGCACGTATTATCCGAAATTTAATTCATGGCGCCCAGTTCCAGCATGATCATTTGGTACATTTTTACCATCTGCATGCCTTGGATTGGGTGGATATTGTATCAGCCCTGGACGCGGATCCTAAAAAGACTGCCGTTTTGGCCGATAACGTCTCAAACGCCAAAGTGGGGGGTGCAGCTTACTTCAAACAGGTCAAGCAGCGCCTTAAAACCTTTGTCGATAGCGGTCAGTTAGGGCCTTTTTCCAATGCTTATTGGGGCCATCCGGCTTACAAACTGCCGCCCGAAGCCAATCTGATGGCGTGCGCCCATTATATTGAAGCGTTGCGGCTGCAGACCAAAGCGGCCCGTATGCATGCTATTTTTGGAGGTAAAAATCCGCATCCGCAATCGTTGGTTGTCGGCGGTGTGACATGTGTAAAAGATCTAACAGCGGACCGGATTGCCGAGTTCCTATACCTAACCAAAGAAACACAAGATTTTATCGCCAATGTTTATATCCCCGACCTGCTGGCGGTGGCCTCCTTTTACAAAGAATGGGGCTCCATCGGCGGAACAAGCAACTTTTTGGCCTGGGGAGAATTCCCCCAAAGTGAAAAAGAGCCCGAGAGTCTTTACATGCCGCGTGGCGTTATTTTCAATAGAAATTTGAAAAGAATTCAAATGGCCGATCAAAAGAAGGTTACTGAAGATGTCACCCGGGGTTGGTACCAAGAAGGCGATGCAAAACATCCCTTCGAAGGGGAAACCAAACCCCTGGAAGAAGATCCTAAATACCGTCCGGGCGGTGGCAAATATTCCTGGTTCAAGGCCCCGCGCTATGATGGCGTACCTTGTGAAGTCGGTCCATTGGCGCGTGTTCTGGTGGCTTACGCAAAAGGGCATAAGGATATTAAGCCCGCAGTGGATATGGTTCTAAAAAAGCTGGATATACCCGTAAAGGCTCTTTTTTCCACATTAGGCCGCACTGCTGCCCGTGGTATTGAAACACTGGCTATAGGCAACGCTGTTCAAACCTGGGTAAATGACCTTGTTGAAAATCTCAAAGGCGGAGATACCAAGACCTATGGTGAACATAAAATTCCCGACAGCGGCATGGGCGTTGGTTTGAATGATGTGCCACGGGGCGCTTTAGGCCATTGGGTCAAGGTTAAAAACAAGAAAATCGCCAATTACCAGTATGTGGTTCCCTCCACATGGAACCTGTGTCCGCGTGATGGCAAGGGTAAAATGGGACCCCTGGAACAAGCCTTGCTCAACACACCGGTAGTGGATCCGAAAAAACCGCTGGAAGTTTTGCGTACGGTGCATTCTTTCGATCCATGCATCGCCTGTGGCGTACACGTAATTGACCCGCAGTCAAACGAGGTTCATAAAGTAAAAGCGTTATAGGTTTTGAACATATTAACATCAGAATAAACCATTCACACAGGACCTCGATACCATTTTTTACCATGATGGAAATGGATCGGGGTCCTTTTTTCATAACAGGGGACTGAACTCAAATGAGCTGTTCATCTACCCATAGAGCCGAAGACACCAGGAAAATTATGGTGATAGGTATCGGTTGCCCATTGTATTGCGATCAGGGCTTTGGCGTAGCAGTTGTTCAAGCCTTGCAGAAGCAATACATCTTCCCGGAAAATGTACAGCTGGTAGACGGCGGTTTGGTAGGCATCGGGCTAACGGGTCTAATTGGGCAGTCCGATTATATAATTGCCGTAGATATTATCACCGGCAATGGCAAACCGGGAGATCTTTACAGGCTGGAAGGAACCGGCATTTTTCAGCGATTCAAAGTGAAAAACCATATCCAGCAGGTGGAATTCTTGGAGGCCGTTGCCCATTGCAGGGCGCTGGATGATCCTGCCCACGTGGTTTTGCTTGGCATAGAGCCCAATGACACAAAAACAGTTACATGTGAACTTTCGCCTGCATTGCAAAAAAGGCAGATAAGGGTTATCAATATGGTATTAGATGAGATGGAAAAGCTGGGTGTAACTTACCAAAAAAGATAGGAATGAAAACATGTGCTTAGCAATTCCCTCAAAAATAACCAAGATTGAAGACAATATGGCCACCATTGACGTGGATGGCGTTCAGCGGCAGGCCAGCTTATTGCTGCTGGAAGATGTCCAAGTCGGTGAATATGTGATCGTGCATGCCGGTTTTGCCATTAAAAAGCTTGATGAGCAAGCCGCCATGGAAACACTTGAGCTGTTGCGTAACGCGGCGCAAGCTTATGAAAAAAAGTACCCCCATACCAGAAAATCGGAGTAATCTTTTTTACATATGAATCATCAAAAAACCTTCAAAACCGACACCCGGCGAATTACTGTTCTGGGTGTAGGTAATATTTTGCTGCGGGATGAAGGGGTGGGGGTCCGCGTGGTGGAGTATTTGAGCCAATTCTATGATTTCCCGGAAAATGTTCAACTTACTGATGGCGGTGTGCTGGGCATGCGCTTGATGGGAGTCGTGGCCGAGTCGGACGTTTTAATCATTGTAGATGCCGTTCGCAATAAGGCCATACCGGGCACACTATACCGCTTGGAGTCAGATCAGATCCCCCGGCGTGTGCTTGCCAAACAATCCATGCATCAACTGGATTTGCCCGAAGTTCTGACGCTGAGCGCTTTAATCGATCATAGCCCGGAAATTGTTGTTTTAGGCATTGAGCCTGAAGATATTCAAACTGTTCAACCGGAATTAACTCCTACAGTGGCCGCCAAACTTTATGATTTGGCCCAAAAGGTCCTTGATGAGCTTGAACGTTTTGGGGCCGTTGCGAAAAAAAAGAATGGAGCTTAATTTATGGTGTCTATCCAGGCAATTCTGATGTGACCCACTTTTCTTGAAGGTAGCCGATGGCCGAATCGAAAACAAAAATTACAGCCCGGAAAATCGATGTTAACGGTATCGTTCAAGGGGTTGGATTCCGTCCATTCATTTATCAGTTGGCCAGGCATCATCATCTTGCAGGAAAAGTTGCAAATACGGCGGAAGGGGTAAGTATTCACCTGGAAGGGCCTGATGAGCGAATCGAAGCCTTTTTGTCGGATTTGCCCAAAAAAAAACCGCCCCTGGCGTATATTGACAGCGTTCACCTGATGCAGGAGGCAGTTGAAGGCCGCAGGGACTTTGAAATCACCTTAAGCCGGTCCTTTGGCTCGCGCAACACCTTGATTTCACCGGATGTATCCATTTGTGAAGATTGCCGGCGCGAGATGTTTGATTTCAACGACCGGCGCTATGGATATCCTTTTATCAATTGCACCAACTGCGGGCCACGCTATACCATCATTGAGGATATCCCCTATGACCGTCCCAAAACCTCCATGCATCCCTTTAAGATGTGCGCCCGCTGCCTGGCCGAATATAATTGTCCCGAAGACCGCCGTTTCCACGCCCAGCCTAATGCCTGTCAGGATTGCGGGCCTCATGTCAGCCTGCTCGATAACAAAGGCCGCGCCGTTTCCGCGGATGACCCCATTGCTAAAACAGCGCAGTTGATTCAACAAGGAAAGATTGTCGCCATCAAAGGGCTCGGCGGTTTTCATCTGGCGGTGGATGCTCTCAATGACTCCGCCGTACAGAGACTGCGCCAACGTAAACATCGTGAAGAAAAACCCCTGGCCGTAATGTCCCCCGATTTGGACACCATTGCCACCTATGCCCATCTGGCAGAGGCGGAAAAAGCGCTTTTGACCTCTATCCAGAGGCCGATTGTGCTATTGCCAAAGCGGCTTCCTGAAAAACTTGCCTTTGCCGTGGCTCCCCGTAATCACTATTACGGTGTTATGCTGGCCTATACTCCGCTGCATTATTTATTAATGAACCACGGATTTACGGCAGTGGTCATGACCAGTGGTAACTTGAGCCAGGAACCCATTGCCATTGATAATCAGGAAGCATGTGACCGCCTGAAAAAAATCGCCGATTATTTTTTGGTGCATAATCGAGGGATCTACCTGCGCAGCGACGATAGCATTGTCCGCCATGCGGCCGGTGAAACACGTTTGATTCGAAGATCCAGGGGATATGTGCCTGTGCCTGTATTTCTAAGACAAGATGTGCCCTGCATACTGGCCTGCGGGGCTGAATTGAAAAATACAATTTGTCTTACCCGAGGCAAGCAGGCCTTTGTGAGCCAACATATAGGTGATTTGGAGAATTTGGCCGCCGAGGATTTTTTCAAGCTTACCATCCGGCACTTGGAACGTATTCTGGATATTGCCCCTGAAGCAATCGCCTGTGACATGCATCCGGATTATCTGAGTACCCAATGGGCAGTTTCGCAAAATAAACTCCCCGTGATTCATGTCCAGCACCATCATGCCCATGTGGTGTCATGCATGGCAGAGCACAAACTTCAAGGCCCCGTTATCGGATTGTCTTTTGACGGAACTGGGTTCGGGCCGGATCATAGCATTTGGGGCGGTGAGGTGCTGCTGGCCGATGAGGCCGGTTATCAGCGGGTTGCTTGTCTGGAACCCTGTGCAATGCCGGGTGGCGCCGCGGCAATCAAAGAGCCCTGGCGCATGGGGCTGGCTTTTTTGCATATGGCCTTCGGCCGGGATATCTGGAACCTGGAATTGCCTATCCTGAAATTAACGGATCGCGCCAAAGCTGAAATTATTCTTGATATGATCGCCAAAGGGATCAATTCGCCTTTGACTTCGAGCCTGGGAAGGTTGTTTGACGGTGTCGCCGCAATTATCGGTCTGCGCCGGACAGTCTCTTATGAAGGGCAGGCTGCCATGGAGCTGGAAATGATCTCCGATGGCCAGGCGCACGGAACCTATCCGGTGATTTGGCATGAGAAAACCTGCACCCAGTTGGATACCGGTGCATTTGTTAAATCTTTAGTTGAAGATATTCAAAACGGTCTGCCCGGATTTATCACTAGCCGCAAGTTCCATGATACGGTAATCGAAGCATTTGCCGGTTTGTGCACTAAAATTCGCAAAAAAACCCAATTGAACCGTGTTGTACTCAGCGGCGGCTGTTTTCAAAACGCATTATTGCTGGAAGGTCTAATAAATGTATTAAAAACGAAGTGTTTTGAAGTATATTCCCATCATCAAATTCCGGCCAACGACGGCGGCTTGAGTCTGGGGCAAGCCATTGTGGCGGCATCAGCCGTGTCGGGTAAAACTTCAGAGGTAAACTGACAAGCTATGATTCAAAAACTCAATCAGGCGTACAACGATCCGGAGCTGGCAAAAAGCCTGGCGCGTCAAATCCACACCGCAGTGGAGCGTCCCGTGAAACTTATGGAGGTATGCGGCACACATACTATGGCCATTTTCCGGCATGGGATACGCAGCCTGCTTCCGGAAAAAATTTCCTTGTTATCCGGTCCTGGGTGCCCCGTTTGTGTCACGGCCCAGGGTGATATCGATGCCTTTATCCAATTGGCCGGGCATCGGGATGTTATCGTAACAACCTTCGGCGACCTGATGCGGGTGCCCGGCAGCGGGTCGTCCCTGCAACGTAAAACCGCAGAAGGTGCGGATGTGCGTGTAATCTATTCTCCTTTGGACGCCGTGAATATTGCCCAGGAGAACCCGTCAAAAAAAGTGGTGTTCCTGGGTGTGGGATTTGAAACTACCGTGCCGGCCATTGCAGCAGCAGTATTGACGGCGCACAATCTCAATCTTGATAACTTCTTTATTTATTCAGCCCACAAAACCGTACCGGCCGCGTTGAGCGTTCTGATGAGCAGCGATGATTCAAGGATCGACGGTTTTATTCTACCCGGACATGTTTCGGTGATCATAGGATTGCAAGCCTATGAGCCGCTTTTTAAACAGTTCCAAAGAACTTGCGTGATTACAGGGTTTGAACCTGTTGATATTTTGGAGGGTATCTTAAGAGCGGCCCGGCAAATTCAAAAACAGCAACCCCAACTGGAAAATGCCTATCCACGGGCTGTTACCAAACAAGGCAATCAAAAGGCCCAGCAGATCATCCAGCAGGTGTTTGAGCCCTGCGATGCGCGATGGCGGGGTATTGGCGATATCGCACAAAGCGGTTTACGGTTGAGAACGGAATATTCCGGATTTGATGCCCGCCGCCGGTTCGATTTAGATGAGATTAAAGACCGTGAGCCCAAAAACTGTGCCTGCGGAGAAATTCTTATGGGAGTGAAAACACCGCCCCAGTGCGCCTTATATGCAAAGGTCTGCAATCCCATGCAGCCGGTTGGACCGTGTATGGTATCCAGCGAGGGGACCTGTGCCGCGTATTATCGTTTTCACTAGAAGTAGTTTCAAGCAAGGACGATTCATCATGCACGATAAAATATACCTGGACCATGGCAGCGGCGGCATGATCGCCCACCAATTCACAGAACAGGTGCTGATGCCGCTGTTTAAAAATCCTATGTTAGCGCCGCTGAACGACGGAGCTGTATTTGAGCTGGCGGGAGCACGGCTGGCCGTGTCTACGGACAGTTTTGTTGTAGACCCCGTTTTTTTTCCGGGAGGCGATATCGGTGATCTGGCTGTCAACGGTACAGTCAACGATGTGGCCATGTGCGGGGCAATTCCACATTACCTGAGCATGGGGCTGATCCTTGAAGAAGGATTTCCCATGGATGATTTAAAACGTATTTTGAAAAGTGTGCGCAAAGCATTGGATCAGGCCGGGGTGCAATTGATCACCGGAGACACCAAAGTAGTTCCCAAGGGGGCGGCGGATAAAATCTACATAAATACTACCGGCATTGGTCTAATTCCCGCCGGAGTGACGGTAGGCGGTGAGAAGGCCCGGCCCGGGGATAAGATCATCCTCAGCGGAACCATTGCCGATCATAGCATTGCCGTATTGACACAACGGCAGGAGTTGGGTTTCAATTGCTCCGTGACCAGTGATACGGCGCCGTTGAATGCAATGGTGCAAAGTATCCTGAAAATCACTTCGGACGTTCATGTACTGCGCGATCCGACAAGGGGAGGTGTGGGCACTGCCCTAAACGAGATTGCCCGGCAATCAGGCTGTGGAATGGTTATAATGGAAGATTCTCTGCCCATTGCCAAAGAAGTGGCCGGTATTTGTGAACTACTGGGATTCGATCCGCTTTATTTGGCCAATGAAGGTAAGTTGCTGTGCATTGTACCGGCCGGTTTTGCCGATGATGTATTAGCCGCTATGTGTCAGGACCCTTATGGAGCCCAGGCGTGTATTATCGGTGATGTGGTGCGCGATCACCCCGGACGGGTCGTCATGCAAACCCGCATTGGCGGCAAACGTATTGTAGATATGCTGGTGGGCGAACAATTGCCCCGGATTTGTTGAACTCAAACAACGCAACAGCAACCTGTTTCTTCCGGACGGGCGCAACGGTGTCCAAAATTTATAAATTTCACTACATCTGAACCAAAATTAAGGTAAGCAATGGGAATCAAATAAAGCAGGCGAACCCAAATCCGGCTCAATAACGTCTATATTGGCCCCTTGCAAGACCCTTGACACCCCGGAGCCAGGAGATTTTCCAGTCGCCCCGCGGGCTTCTTCCAACATGATTTTAATGCTAATTCCAATGGCCGGTGTTAAAATGTTAGAAGCAAATGTGTTCAGAGCTGCTTTTTGTATTTTAAGGAGATTGGCGGAAAAGAATATACCAGATTGAGCAGGATTTTTTTTCGTATTCAAGGCGTGCCAAAGTTTGCATACTTTACGTATTCGGGCTTTGGCATAACGCAGAAGACGGGAAAAAAGACATACAAGATGGTATATTCTTTAACTGCAAATC
>JAAERL010000568.1 GCA_024230435.1 Desulfobacteraceae bacterium | reverse complement strand
TTTATCTTGGAGCTGTTTTTTGAAAAACAAAAGAAATGTAAAAGATGAGATATTGGCATTAATCAAACAATTGAATGCCAAATTTTGTATCACAGTCATATATATAAGATGTGATAATGAAGGAGAAAATTTAGCTTTAGAAAAGGCCTGTGAGCAGGAAGGGTTGGGCATAACCTTCGAATATACGGCACCAAATACGCCACAACAAAATGGGCGTGTTGAAAGAAAATTTGCGACATTGTATGGCCGTATGCGCGCGATGATGCGCGGTTCAGGACTTAAAGGCCTTATTCAACGCAGATTATGGGCTGAAGATGCAAATACAGCGACAGATTTGAGCAACATTTCGGTGAAGAATAAACAGAGTCAAAGTTCATTTCAATTTTTTTTGGGAAGGGAGTAAAGAGCAAGATCCTCTCGACAAAAATATTTGGTGAAATGGTAGTTATTACAGATCGAGTTAAGATCAAGGCAAAATTGTTGGATCGAGGCAAAATTTACATGTTTCTCGGCTATGCAGATGGGCATGCGTCAGGAACCTATCGCATTTGGAAGCTGGAGACCAAGAAAGTGATTGTATCTTGTGATGTAATATTTTTGCGGAAAAATTATGGCG
>JAAERL010000567.1 GCA_024230435.1 Desulfobacteraceae bacterium | reverse complement strand
GTCCAATAATCAAAATGACGAATTTCATTGATTGAGGACAAATCGCATGAACTGACATTTGGATATGAATAAATGCTTGACAAGAAAAAATACATGAACGCCATGGACAAATCTTTGCGAAAAACAATGGCCGAGAGAAAAACAAAAGAAGAACGGAGAGATGAACATTATGTAATGTTCGAAAAAATTACTCGCCAAACATCATTTTTGACCACGTAATGGCAGGCGAACGGAAAATTCACAACTCAACGCTAAGAAAAATTTGGAACTTCGTAAATGGGGATAAATAATTTTTAAATAAATCACCGTCCAAAAGGATGATTTTGTGAGGGATGAGCAACAGACGAGAGATTACGAGCGATCAAGAACAAAGACCAGTATGTACTGCAGAGCAGTTTTATGATCAGCACTAAGTGCTGAAAACAAGAGTTTGGGCTCATAACCTATTACGTATGTACTGCAGAGCAGTTTTATGATTACCACGGTAGTGTGTAAGGTCACTTACTACTTCTAAGTACGAAAGTAACAGTGGTCCCGGGGCCAACATGCAACTCCCATTGCCATTGCAACTGCATAATCAAGCATCCATGTAGTTGCATCACATCAAGTTTCATAGGCTTTTGGATAGAGGGGGAGCACACAAATCAAATATGGGGGGTCCCCAAGCAATTTATTCCCATGAAAACGATCAGGGGC
>JAAERL010000566.1 GCA_024230435.1 Desulfobacteraceae bacterium | reverse complement strand
TCGTCATTCAGGAACACACCATCAGATTTTTCACAGGATGGTCGTCGTACTTGAGGCTTATGGGGCGTCCCCCAAACCAAAAGTTGGATTCGGCACATTGGATCGCAATCCTGCACTGGACAGTTGTGGATCAGAGGTAAATACATGTTCCAACCACTAGTCGGTGCTACGTGCGTCTTGCCTTTCAATCGCGAGCACGCAACCCTGATACCTGCTTTTTGCAGCGTATTTAACCACCCATAGCTCGACGACGACAACAAAAGGTGGTCTCGACGACGGGCAACGAATGAACAATGTAGTTCATTCGCCGGAAAAAATGGCCAATTCATTGATTTGTGCCATAAGATTGCTGGATTCAGTCCAACCTCTCAATTGTGGTCAACTTAGCTTTTCAAAAAGCGGTAAGTTTCAACCATGTGATGCTGGTTTCAGCTATCACAAAATGCCATATCTCCGTGGCAAAAATTATAAAATAAGACTGTACCTGTACTGCCGTTTGAAGTCAC
>JAAERL010000565.1 GCA_024230435.1 Desulfobacteraceae bacterium | reverse complement strand
GCCAAAAAATAAATACTGCCGCCGGAGGCTTGGAAAAAAGGTACCCAGGTGCCATATTTCCGGTCACAACTAGCGTTTGTTAGTGACCGCCTGCCGGAGCAAAATCTGAAAAAGGCACCCGGGTGCCCTGCGCTCCGGGCAACTCATGTCACCGGTCCTACCAGGTATCTAAGTACCATCTGCCCTTCGTAGCCTCAAAGAAGTACTCTGTGGTGTTGCCAGTGGTATCAGTTGTAACACCACCTAGTCTATTTTTGACTTGAGTCAGGTCAACTTGGACGATCATAAGGAACTCTATCCAACAATAAGTCGCCACAAGGGATGGGGCTGTGCTGCTGTAACTATGTTGTGATTCACAATCTCCACATCTTATCAAGATTTATTTTTGGACTCGATTCCTAGGGGCAGGGGGGTCTTGTCGCTTTCGAGGAGGGAAGACGGCGGATGACATCGACTACTAGTGCCCTGGGAGAGATCACTGTCCACTTCAATTATAATGTAGTATAATTAAAATTTTATGTTCAGTTTTCAGTTTAGGAAATACTAACATTTCAGACCCTCACCCCAGCTATGGCTAT